>JAQWJV010000003.1 GCA_029248185.1 Flavobacteriaceae bacterium
TCCAAGATATGGAGAATGGATTACATATCAAATCCCATACCCCTGTTTCAATAGAAAAACCGTTATCTAAAACCCATGCCCCTTTGTTTAAATTAATGCTGGATAGAAACTTTTAGCTTTTTAAATTAGAGTAGCCGTACAAATACCGTACAATATAAAAACAAAAAATCCCTAAAACATTGTATTAGAATGTAATAGGGATTGTTGAAGCGGAGAGACAGGGATTCGAACCCTGGCGACGGTTGCCCGTCGACAGATTAGCAATCTGCTCCATTACCACTCTGGCACCTCTCCTAAATAATGGTGCACAAAAGTAAGTCTTCCTGAATAAGAAAACAATCTTTTTTAAAAATTATTCTGGGTATTCTATTCTGAGTTGATAGACATTAATTAATTTACGTAAAAGTACTTTTTTAACAGTCTCTATTTCAGCTAGAGTAATGTCAGATTCATTAAACTGATGTTCTTCCATTTTACCTGTAATAATTTTTTCAATAAAAACTTCTAGCTGATTTACATCAGGAGCTTTAAGGCTTTTTGAGGCAGCTTCTATCGCGTCTGCCATCATCAAAATGGCTGTTTCTTTGGAAAAAGGTCGGGGTCCGGGATATTGAAACTCCTCAATGGAGGTATCATTGGGATTTAATTCCAATTGCTTTTTATAAAAATAATAAACCGTTGTAGTACCGTGATGCGTCTTGATAAAATCAATCACTCGATCAGGTAATTTGTTTTTTTGTGCAATTTCAACTCCATCCGAAACATGATTCAAAATAATTTGAGCACTTTGTTTGGGAGTGAGCGCGTCATGTGGGTTTGCCTGAGCGATTTGATTTTCAGAAAAAAACTTGGGATGTTTTAGTTTTCCAATATCATGGTATAGTGCACCAACTCGGACCAACAAAGTATTGGCTCCTATTTCATTGGCTGCAGCCTCGGCTAGGTTAGCTACTTGTAATGAATGATTAAAAGTTCCTGGAGCTTGATCGGAAAGCTCTTTCAATAACTTTGAGTTGGTATCGGATAATTCCAATAAAGAAACATCTGAAACCAAGCCAAAGAGCTTTTCATAAATGTATATCAAGGGTTGTACAAAAAGCATTAATAGACCATTGAGTAGAAACAAACCAATGGTTACTATATCAATTTTCAAAAACGTACCTTCTTGTACAATTGTAAAAGCGATGTACGCAATTAAATAAACCAAAACAATTTGACCCACTGATATAAATAAATTTGCACGACGATACAATTGATCAATGGATTGAATCGTCACTATCCCTGCAACAATTTGAAGAAAAACAAATTCAAAACTATTAGGGACTATAAACCCAATTAAAAGCACCATTAACACATGAGCAAAAAGTCCTAAACGGGCATCGAAAAAAGCTTTGATGATTAGGGGTAATATACAAAGGGGTGTGGCGAAAATAAGTACTGTATTATATCCGATCAAAAAGGTCGTCACTAGTACAACAAAAACAATATTAAAAAAAATGAAGGTTAGCTTACGGTTGTTTTCATAAATTGAAAAACGATATTTATGTAAAAACAAAAGCAGCAGCGAAAAAGTCAATAAAATTAATATTGAATAACCTATCAACACCCATACGGAGCTTTGACCCTCATTTTCTTGCATTGAAAACTCATTCCGAAGAGAGCTCAATATTTCAAAATGGCTCTTGTCAACAACTTCACCCTCAGCGATAATTAATTCTCCTGAAGCCACCACACCTCGTGATAGTGAGATGTTCTGTAAGGTTTCATTGATTGCATTTTGATAAAATACAGAATCAAGGGATACATTCGGAGTAATCAATTCAAAAAACAATTCATTAAACCCGTCAAAATAATCTTCATAATTTGATCCCCTTAGCCAAAGGGACAAACTATCATAAAAAGAGTCCGATTTAAAAAGATCGTCAATTGAAAGTGGGGTTTCTACATTTTCCTGTATTAGTAAAATCTCACTATTCCCTTGGTGCTTATAGTTGGGAGGAAGTACACCGTATTCATATATTTTATGCAATAATTGCTCTCCAAATTGATAAACACTATCAAATAACATGGGGTTTTCTAAAGAGGGGAAAAAACGAGAAAACTCTTCCTGATAACGGGTAAATACTTCCTCTTTGATTTTAAGATCACTACGTAAGTAAGGCTTTAACAAACGAAGTGCCTCTACCTTATCTTCTTGAACCTCTGCCTCGGACTTTAAAATTGAAAAATCAAACGGAGCATAGTAACTTGGATATTGCCATACCCTACCCTTTTGAAATTCATATTTAAATTGCCCCTCTATTGGAAAAAGATAAAGTATGAGTAAGGAACTGGAAAGTATGAGTATAGACTTATAAAGTATATTCTGTTTTGCTACGATGAAGTTCCAAATGGTTTTCAAAATCAATATTTATCTTCAAAACTACACAATCTAATTGTTTTGATTGCTATTTTCAAAACAGTTCGAGGCTTGGGGAATAGAATTCGCTATTTTTGTATTTTAAATAAAAGCACACGCTTTAAAAATATAGTTTGGAATACGGTATCTGTCATCTTAGCATCGTTCCGATGCGAATAGAAAATAATCATAGAAGTGAGATGGTTTCACAGCTTTTGTATGGAGATTGTTTTAAAGTGATTGGCAAAAAAAAGGAATGGTATCATATCACAACGCTATTGGATGATTACACGGGTTGGATTGATCAAAAACAAGGACAACTTCTCTTAAAAAAAGAGGCTGAAAATATCGGTCTTCAATCAACAGCTTACAGCACACGCTTAATTGACTATATAGAAACCCAGGACAATCATCTTACTTCGCTAGTCATAGGTAGTAATGTGGGTGGAGTTTCTTTTTTGAGCCACAACTATTCCGGTCCAAGTGTAAGCGGTAAAAAGGAAAAAGCGAAGCTACTTGAAACGGCCTCAGTATACTTAAATGCACCCTATCTCTGGGGTGGAAAAACCCCAATGGGGATTGATTGTTCAGGCTTGACACAGATGGTATATAGAATAAATGGCTATCTAATACCGAGAGATGCTTCACAACAGGTCTTGCTTGGCTCTACACTGAGCTTTATTGACGAAAGTGAACCTGGAGACCTTGCTTTTTTTGATGATGATGAGGGTAAAATTATTCATGTGGGACTTTTACTTGAAAACAATTATATTCTTCATGCTCATGGTAAGGTCCGCATAGACCGTATTGATCAAACAGGAATCTACAATGTAGACACCCAACAGCATACCCATAAATTGAGAATTATTAAAAAAATGATATAAAAAAAGCCCTTATGAATTAAGGGCTTTTTTTATTTTCAAATCCAGTCTGTTATTCAACAAGAGCTTTCATCTTCATGAACCCTTCATTATCTCCAAGAGTTCCATAAATATTCATTAATGTTTTAATGGCTTCTTGATTTTGACTTACTTCAATCAACTTTTCTAAAATTGGCACACACTCTTTGTAAACATCTTCTCGTGATGTTTTAAGCACTTCATAACGGGCGTTATCTGCTCTAGAATTTCCTAAAGAGTTCATTTCCTCAACAATCTTAGATTCTCCCTCCAAAATAAGAGAAACCAAATTCAAATATCCTGCTTCCGACTCTGGATTTAATTCAATTGATTTTTCATAATAGGTTCTTGCTTCCTCAGCATTTCCCCGTTGAGCATTCACCACCCCTAGATTAAAATAAAGAGAGCTATTGTTTGGATCCTGAGCAATGGCTTCTTTCATTAATTCCTCAAAACGATCATTTTCATTAAGTTGGATATATAAATTTGCCTCCGTTAAAATCAAATTCAAATCTTTAGGATTGGATTTTCTCGCTTCTTTCACTGCATCCATTGCCTTTTCATCGTCTCCTAATTGAGCGTATATTAAAGCGATGTTTTTTACTATTTCAGGGAATTTAGATTCGGAAGTTTCTTCTCTAAAATCAGTATATTCTTTCGTTTTTTTATACAACTCGTACTCAGTTTCTGAAAACTCAACTTCTTCTCCAGAGGCAGCGGATTTAGCTAAATAACGGGTCGTTATTCCATCGTATTTGATGTCTCTTAATTTAGTGTAATACGCTAAAGCTCCTTCATAATCGCCATCATTTATAGAACTTGATGCAGCATAATAAAGATAATCTTTATTGGTGTCTGGATTGATCGAGTAAGCTAAATATAATTTAACAGCAGCTTCCTTAAAATTTTTCTGCTCATTATCTTCAATTGCACTATTGACGATCTCTGAAACTAATTGTTGAATTTGGGTGTCGTAATCTGAATTTTCACCTACCGCAGCTTTGAAGGCACTGAATTTATCGAAAGCAAGTTGAAAGTTTTTGTTTGCTTGAGCGATTTGAGCCTCCAGATTTAATTTTTGATTCAATACTTTAGCATCTGCCTGATCAAAAATAGCAGCGTTCGATTCCAATAAGCTTTGTGCACCTGCTACATCACCTGCTTCAAATAACTTAATTGCTTTTTTAACCTCTTTCTTTTGTCCAAAAGAAAGGGATACTGATAAGATAAAAAGTAAAAGGATATTATTTTTCATTGTTCGTTTTATAATTATTTAATTGTATTTATTCAATAATAGTGCCATCGTTAATGTCAATTTCGTTTACATCTTCAATGGGATCATCATCATTCATTACTTTAGCTACTGCAGCAATGGTATCATCTCCTTTCAAATTGATCAACTTTACCCCTTGTGTTGCTCGACCCATTACTCGGAGTGCCGCTACTTCCATTCGGATTGCAATGCCTGATTTGTTGATAATCATTAAGTCATCCGAATCAGTAACTGTTTTTATAGTAACTAGCTTTCCTGTTTTATCTGTGATTGATATGGTCTTCACCCCTTTTCCACCACGATTGGTAATGCGATAGTCATCGAGACTGGATCGTTTTCCATATCCGTTTTCAGAAACCACTAAGATATTCGCATCCATATCATTTACTGCGACCATTCCTACCACTTCATCTTGAGCGTCGGCTAAAGTAATTCCTCTAACTCCAGAAGCCCCACGACCCATCGGACGTGTTTTACTCTCTTCAAATCGAATCGCTTTTCCAGACTTTACAGCCAACATTACGTGACTGTTGCCATTGGTTAACTTAGCTTCTAAAAGTTCATCTCCATCTTTAATGCTGATGGCATTAATCCCATTGGCTCGGGGTCTTGAGTATTGTTCCAATGAAGTTTTCTTTACTTGCCCTTTTTTGGTCGCCATGATCACATAATGACTGTTGATGTATTCCTCATCTTTGAGGTCTTGCGTACAAATAAAGGCTTGCACCTTGTCGTCTTGTTCAATGTTGATCAAGTTTTGAATCGCTCGTCCCTTGGCAGTCTTGGAACCTTCGGGAATTTCGTAAACTCGCATCCAGAAACATTTTCCTTTTTGCGTAAAAAATAACATGTATTGATGGTTTGTTCCTACAAATAAGTCTTGGAGAAAATCTTCATCTCGTGTTGTAGAGGCCTTTTGTCCAACTCCACCTCTGTTTTGAGTTTTGTATTCATTTAAGGGTGTTCTTTTGATGTACCCAGCATGTGAGATTGTAATAACAACTTGCTCATTGGGAATCATATCCTCCATGCTAAAGTCTCCTCCAGCATACTCAATATTGGAACGACGCTCATCACCGTATTTGGTTCGAATCTCAAGAAGCTCTTCCTTGATAATGTCCATTCTTCGCTCCTTCTTCTCCAGGATATCTTTCAAATCTGCAATGGTAACTAACAAATCATCATACTCTTTTCTTAGTTTGTCTTGCTCTAAACCAGTCAATTGTCTCAAACGCATTTCAACAATCGCTTTGGCTTGAATTTCAGACAACTTGAAGTGTTTGATTAGATTTTCTCTAGCTTCATCTGCACTTTTTGAGCCTCTAATAATTTTGATGACTTCATCAATATTGTCTGAAGCAATGATCAATCCCTCTAATATGTGGGCTCTATCCTCTGCTTTTTTTAACTCATATTTTGTGCGCCGCACAACAACATCGTGGCGGTGCTCAACAAAATAATGAATCATCTCTTTTAGATTTAACATTTGAGGCCTACCGTTGACCAATGCAATATTATTTACACTAAAAGAGGATTGAAGTTGGGTGTATTTGTATAATTTATTTAGAACAATGTTTGGAACGGCGTCACGTTTCAATATGTAAACCACCCGCATTCCGTTTCTATCGGACTCATCGCGAATAGAACTAATTCCCTCAAGCTTTTTGTCGTTGACCATTTCGGCAGTCTTACGAATCATTTCTGCTTTGTTTACCTGATAAGGGATTTCCGTTACAATGATACATTCTCGCCCGTTGAGTTCCTCAATATTTGCTTTGGCACGCATGACAATCCGTCCTCTACCCGTCAAAAAAGCTTCACGAACACCATCATAACCGTAGATGGTACCCCCTGTTGGAAAATCTGGAGCCTTAATCGTTTGAATTAATTGCTCAATCGTTATGTCGTTATTTTCGATGTATTGGATGGTTCCATCAACAACTTCAGTCAAGTTGTGTGGAGGCATGTTGGTTGCCATCCCTACTGCAATTCCAGAAGCTCCATTAATCAATAGCGTTGGAACACGGGTAGGCAAAACTGTGGGCTCCTTTAGAGTGTCATCAAAATTGAGTTGAAGATCAACCGTTTCTTTGTCAATATCCGCCAACAAGTCTTCAGAAATTTTTTGCATTCGAGCTTCAGTGTATCGCATCGCAGCTGGACTGTCACCATCTACAGAACCAAAATTCCCTTGACCATCAACCAAAAGATAACGAAGGCTCCACTCCTGTGCCATACGAACCATGGTGTCATAAACAGAACTATCACCATGGGGGTGATATTTTCCTAACACTTCTCCTACAATACGGGCTGATTTTTTGTGCGCTGTATTGGCTCGAATTCCTAATTCATGCATCCCAAACAAAACGCGACGATGAACAGGCTTTAAACCATCTCTTACATCAGGTAGTGCACGTGACACTATGACAGACATTGAATAATCAATGTATGCTGATTTCATTTCATCTTCGATATTGATTGGAATGATTTTGTCTCCTTCGCTCATATGACTATTTTATATTATCGCTAAAATAAGCAATCACTTTACAACACCTCCTATTTTTCAGCAGCTTAATTGCTAAAATTATCAACATAATTACTCCCTTATTTTGTTATAAATAATAAGGCTTCAACTTTTGAAATATGATTAATTTTTTGTCTATTAGCAGAGAACAACAGATTTTGGTCTGCTTTTTGAAGAAGAACTAAAAAAATTAAAGTTTATGGATGATAATTTTTCACCTCGAGTAAAAGATGTAATTGCATACAGTAAAGAAGAAGCGCTTCGGCTAGGCCACAACTTTATTGGCACAGAACATCTTATGTTAGGGATTCTCAGAGATGGTGGAGGAAAAGCAATTGCAATTCTCAATGCCATTGAAGTAAACCTTGAAGAGTTAAGACGGAAAGTTGAAATTCTGAACCCTGCCGCCCTCGATGACCAGCATGCCATGAATGATAAAAAAAATCTTCACCTCACAAGACAAGCGGAACGTGCACTCAAAACTACATTTTTGGAAGCCAAACTTTTTCAAAGTGAACTAATCAATACCGTACATTTATTACTTTGCATTTTGAGAAATGAAAATGATCCCACCACAAAACTATTAACTAAACTCAATGTGGATTATGATTTAGTCAAAGAACAGTTCAAACTTATGTTAGCCAATGACACGGATAGTTATGAAGACCTTTCTGCCTCTTCTTCCTTTCCAGAAGAAAAAAATGAAGGTGAAGAAAAGGAAAATCCATTCATTCCAACTTCTGAATCCAAAACCAATAAAAAAACAAACACGCCCGTTTTAGATAATTTCGGACGCGATGTAACCCTACTTGCAGAGCAAGAAAAATTAGATCCTGTGGTAGGTCGTGAAAAAGAAATTGAGCGTGTTTCTCAAATTTTAAGTCGAAGAAAGAAAAATAACCCTCTATTAATTGGAGAGCCAGGGGTAGGTAAATCTGCCATTGCAGAAGGACTAGCGCTACGTATCATCCAAAAAAGAGTATCACGTGTGTTGTACAACAAACGTGTGGTGACCCTTGACTTGGCTGGCCTTGTTGCAGGAACGAAATACAGAGGGCAGTTCGAAGAGCGCATGAAAGCTGTAATGAACGAGCTTGAAAAAAATGATGATATTATTTTATTTATCGACGAAATTCATACCATAGTCGGTGCAGGTGGAGCTACCGGTAGCTTGGACGCTTCCAACATGTTTAAACCCGCTTTAGCTAGGGGTGAAATTCAATGCATTGGTGCCACTACACTTGACGAATACCGTCAACACATCGAAAAAGATGGTGCGCTAGAACGACGTTTTCAAAAAGTACTGGTAGAACAAACCTCACCAGAAGAAACACTTGAAATTCTCGAAAACATTAAAGATCGTTATGAAAGTCACCATAACGTAAATTATACTCATGAGGCGCTAAAGGCTTGTGTGGAACTTACTGACCGCTATATGTCGGATCGTTTCCTTCCAGACAAAGCTATTGATGCCCTAGACGAAGCAGGATCAAGAGTACACATCAACAATATGAGTGTGCCACAAGAAATTATTGATCTTGAAAAACAACTAGATGAAGTTAGAGAATCAAAAAACACAGTTGTTAAGAAACAAAAATACGAAGAGGCTGCGAAACTTCGCGATGATGAGAAACGTGTAGAACGCTCTCTTATTGAAGCACAAGAACGATGGCAGGAAGACTCAAAGCTGAATAGAGTCACTGTAAACGAAAATAATATCGCAGATGTTGTTTCTATGATGACTAATATTCCTGTCAACAAAATTGTCAATTCTGAAAAGAGTAAGCTTTCCAAATTGTCGGATGCAATTGGACAAAAGTTGATTGGTCAGAAAGATGCTATTGAAAAAGTCGTTAAGGCCATTCAAAGAAATCGTGCCGGTTTGAAAGCTCCTGATAAGCCCATTGGATCGTTTATCTTTTTGGGGCAAACTGGAGTGGGTAAAACCCAATTAGCTAAAATTTTAGCTTCTGAAATTTTTGATTCTGAAGAGAATCTAATCCGAATTGACATGAGCGAATACATGGAAAAATTTGCCATTTCAAGATTGATTGGTGCACCTCCAGGTTATGTAGGATATGAAGAAGGTGGACAACTTAGTGAAAAAGTTAGAAGACGCCCTTATTCCGTAATTCTTCTCGACGAAGTTGAAAAAGCACATCCTGATATTTTCAATATGCTTTTACAAGTATTGGATGATGGTTTCCTTACTGATAGTTTGGGAAGAAAAATTAATTTTCAAAACACCATCATCATAATGACTTCCAACATTGGAGCGCGTCAAGTTAAAGATTTTGGAACGGGTCTTGGGTTTGAAACCGCTGCACAAAAAGCACAAACATCCGATATTGAAAAAGGAGTGATCGAAAAAGAATTGAAAAAAACTTTTTCGCCTGAATTCCTAAACCGAATTGATGATATCGTGATTTTTAATTCATTGGAACGACAAGATATTCGCCAAATTGTTGATATCGAATTGAAGAAACTCATTTCACGTGTTGAAAATTTAGGATATCAAATTAATGTGACTAATGCAGCCAAAGACTTTATTGCAGAAAAAGGATTTGACATCAAATATGGTGCTCGCCCTTTAAACAGAGCCATCCAAAAACACGTTGAAGATTTGGTCGCTGAAAATGTGGTAAGTAACGCTATCAAAGAAGGTGATTTAATCCAAATTGATAAGAATAAAAACGAAGATGCACTTCAGCTGGATGTAAATCAACAAATTGAGAGTTCTACATAAAAAGTAGGTGACATTTATAAATCCATCAAAAGGACTCAAAAAAACCCCATATTTTTATTCATTATATAAAGCAAAGCATCTGTATTTGTTCTATTTTTGCGTTTGATTTTATTATTTGAACCGAGGCCCCCTTGTGGGGTTTGATATAGAAATTATGAAGGTTTTAAAATTTGGAGGTACTTCTGTTGCCAACTCGGAAAGTTTGAAACTTGTTGTTGATATTGTAAAAAAATCGACAAAACAAAAACAGCTCATCGTGGTGTCTGCTTTAGGAGGGGTTACCAATCTTTTGGTGGAAATGGCAAACGCTGCCAGTTGTGGTGATGCAGACTTCAAAAAGCATCTTGAAACAATTCAAGAGCGACATCTCAATATCATCTTAGATTTTGTCCCCGTAACTCAACAAAGTGGGATTATAAGCTTTCTTCGATCCCAAATAAATGAATTAGAAGGTGTTCTTGAATCCCTTTTTACCCTAAAAGAATTAACCCCCAAAAGCCTTTCTAAAATTTCAAGCTTTGGAGAGTTCTTATCGAGTACAATAATTAATGAATTAATTAAGCATCAAGGTATCGGTGTTATACTAAAAGACGCTCGAGAACTTTTATTCACCAAAGTTGTGAATGACAGAGAAATTGTAGATCATGCTAAAAGCAGTAAAAGCACCCAAGCCTTTATCGCATCCACTTCTGCCGAGGTAATTTTAGTCCCTGGGTTTATTGCAAGCGATGAAAAAGGAGACACCACTACTCTAGGACGAGGAGGGTCCGATTATTCAGCAGCTTTACTTGCAAATTATGCCAACGCATCCGTTCTAGAAATTTGGACTGACGTAAGCGGCATGTTTACAGCCCACCCTAAATTAGTATCTCAGGCACAACCCATTCCAAAATTATCGTATCATGAGGCAATGGAACTTTCCCATTTTGGCGCAAAAGTAATTTACCCTCCTACTCTGCAACCCATCATTGAAAAAGAAATTCCCATTTTGATCAAAAATACCTTTGAACAAAATGCACAAGGAACAACAATCGATACGCAAGGAATTATTGGAGGTGGAAACGGAACTGTAGTTAAAGGAGTAAGTCACATTGAAAAAGTTGCACTGGTAAGTCTTGAAGGGAGTGGAATGATAGGAATTCCTGGTTTTTCCAAACGTTTATTTGAATGTTTATCCACAAGAAAAATCAATATCATCATGATTACCCAAGCTTCTTCTGAACATTCCATCTGTTTAGGCGTTAAATCTGAAGATGCCGAGTTAGCAAAAAATGCGATCGATGAACATTTTGCATTTGAGATTTCACTAAATAAAGTTGCTCCCGCTGTTGTTGAAAACAAAATGGCCAACATTGCAGTGGTTGGAGATCGAATGAAAGATCATCAAGGAATTAGTGGGAAATTATTTAGTAGTTTAGGAGCAAACAACATCAATATTAGAGCCATTGCACAAGGAGCTTCTGAAAGAAACATTTCTATAATAATAGATGAAAAAAATACACAAAAAGCGTTAAATACTGTTCATGAATCCTTTTTTGAAGAACAATCAAAAGAGCTAAATTTATTTATTACGGGTGTGGGTAACGTAGGGGGGAAACTCATTGAACAAATCCACAACCAACAAGCCTACCTATTAGAGCATTTACGTTTAAAAATACGGGTTATTGCACTTTCCAATTCAAGAAAAATGGTGCTTAGTGATGGACAGATTGATTTGACACAGTGGAAGAGTCAACTCGAAGAAAGTTCAATTAAATCCAATCGAGAGGAGTTCTTTGAGCATATCAAAAAACTAAACTTACGCAATAGTATTTTTGTTGATAATACAGCCAATGAAAATATCGCAAACGAATATGGGCGGTATTTAGCGCATAACATAGGCGTGGTTACTTGTAACAAAATTGCTTGTGCTAGCACCCTCAATAACTACAATGATCTTAAAAAAACAGCCCGTAAATTTGGGACTCCCTTTTTGTTTGAAACAAATGTAGGTGCAGGTCTACCCGTTATAGACACGCTCAATAACTTAATTGCCTCGGGTGATGAAATCGTTAAAATTCAAGCCATCCTATCAGGTAGTTTGAATTTTGTTTTTAACAAATTTACTGCCCATACCACATTTAAGGAAATCGTGCAGAGCGCACAGGAGGAAGGATATACAGAACCCGATCCTAAAATTGATTTGAGTGGGGTTGATGTCGCGAGAAAAATTTTAATTCTAGCACGAGAGAGTGGTTTCTCTCTTGAGTTGAGTGATATTATAAACAAACCTTTTTTACCTGATGAGGTATTGAATACCCAATCAAACGAAGCCTTTTATGAAATGATTGAAAAAAATGAATCTCATTTTCAAAGCTTGTTAGATCATGCAAATAAAAAAGGGGCAAGGCTAAAATACGTTGCACAACTCGAAAACGGTAAGGCAAGTGTCGGTCTTCAAGAAATTGATGCCAGTCATGATTTTTATAATTTAGAGGGAAGTGATAATATCATCTTATTTTACACCAATCGATACAAAGATCAACCTCTCATCGTCAAAGGAGCTGGGGCAGGTGCTGAAGTCACCGCTGCAGGTATTTTTGGCGACATCATCAGAATTGGAAAACGCTAGGCTATGAATCAAATTGAAGTTTTTTGTCCCGGCAGTGTTGCCAATGTCTCTTGCGGTTTTGATGTATTGGGTTTTTGTTTAGAGCCCGTGGGAGATGTCATGAAGGTTACTAAAACAGAAACCCCGGGAGTAAGTATAGGAACTATCTTGGGACAAGATTTACCAACAGACCCGCTCAAAAATGTAGCCAGTGTGGCTGTTACAGCTTTATTGGAAGCCCATCCTAGTAAATATGGCTTTAGAATTGATATCGATAAAAGAATTAAACCGGGTAGTGGTATTGGAAGTAGTGCAGCCAGTGCTGCAGGAGCTGTATTTGCAGTGAATGAATTATTAGGAAAACCTTACAGCAGAAATGAATTAATTCAATTTGCTATGGCAGGAGAGGCTTTGGCCAGCGGTGCTGCACATGCGGATAATTTAGCTCCAGTTCTTCTAGGAGGTTTCACTTTGGTGAGAAGTAACAAGTCACTTGACGTTATAAAACTCCCCAGTCCACCCGAATTAGTTGCAACAATTATTCATCCGAAAATTGAATTAAAAACAATTCATTCAAGGGCTATTTTAAAAAATACAATCCCACTAGAAAAAGCAGTTCAACAGTGGGGAAATTTAGGGGCATTTGTCAGCGCATTATACACGAATGATTATGAACTCCTTTCCAGAAGTATGAAAGATAAAGTGATTGAACCCTACAGAGCCATGCTTATTCCAAGATTTGAAGAGGTTAAAAAGGCAGCCATCGATGCGGGGGCACTAGGGAGTGGTATTTCAGGCTCAGGGCCTTCAATTTACGCCTTATCAAAAAGTATAAAAATTGCAAATCAAGTAGGTGATGCAATGAAAAATCAATTTGATGATTTAGATCTGGAATATGAAGTGCATATTTCTAAAATTAATAATGAAGGAATAAAAATCCTGCACTAACCAATGAAATATTATAGTTTAAATTACAATTCGCAAGATGTTTCGTTTCTGGATGCAGTAAGAAAAGGATTGGCACCAGACCGCGGTCTTTATTTTCCAAAAGAAATACCCAAGCTTCCCAAAGACTTTTTTAATAACATCAATAGCTTTTCTAATCAAGAAATTGCATTCAAGGTTATTCAACCGTTTGTAGGAAAAGATATACCAGAAGATCGCCTAAAAAAAATCATTCAAGACACCCTGAGTTTTGAATTTCCAATCGTACCCATTACAGAAACAGTGGCTACTTTAGAATTATTTCAAGGTCCTACCCTAGCTTTTAAAGATGTTGGAGCTCGCTTTATGGCTCGTTCTCTGGCTTATGCCAATGAAGTTAAGAAAAACGAAAAGCTCACCATTCTTGTAGCGACCTCGGGGGACACAGGGGGTGCTGTTGCAGACGGATTTTATAAAGTGGAAGGAATCGATGTCGTTATTTTATATCCAAAAGGTAAAGTGAGTAAAATTCAAGAAAAACAACTTACTACTCTGGGAGAAAACATTACTGCAATCGAAGTCGATGGAACTTTTGACGATTGCCAAGACATGGTGAAAAGTGCTTTTATTGACGGAGATTTAATTCGAAATATTTCATTGACCTCAGCCAATTCCATCAACATTGCACGATGGCTCTCACAAATGTTCTATTATTTTATTGCATACAAAAACAGAATACACCCAAATAAAAAGCTTGCTATTTCTGTGCCCAGTGGAAATTTTGGAAATATTTGTGCTGGTTTGGTTGCAAAAAAAATGGGGCTTCCCGTTGATCAATTCATTGCAAGCACAAACATTAACGATACCGTTCCCGACTATTTAGATTCAGGAACTTATTCCCCAAAAAAATCAAAACCTACTCTTTCCAATGCGATGGATGTAGGGGATCCTAGCAATTTTATACGAATTCAAAAGTTATTTAATAACGATATTTTTAAACTCAAAAAAATTCTTTCGGGATATCACTATACCGATTCTCAAACCAAAAAGGCAATCAAAGAAATCCATGAAATCTCAGGATATATTGCTGATCCTCATGGTGCAGTAGGATATTTAGGATTAAAACAGTTTTTACAAGATTCAACCGAAGTTTACCAAGGTCTCTTTTTAGAGACCGCTCACCCCATTAAGTTTATTGACACAGTGGAAAGCACGCTCAAAACTACAGTTCCATTCCCTGAGCGAATTAAAGGTATTTTAGACCGTAAAAAATCGAGTGTATCCATTCACTCCTATGAACAGTTAAAAACCTTTCTTTTAGAACGCTAATCGATTGTCAATGGGGGAAGGATAAAATCATCAAGTGCACTTTTCTCTTGCATTACTTTTTCAATTTCTTGCCAGCTCCTAGGAGCATCCACTGAGAGATTTATAGGACCACTCTCAGTAATCAATATGTCATCTTCAATACGAATACCAATATCCCACCATTTGGGATCACAAGGGCTTCCCTTTGGAATATAGATTCCTGGCTCAACGGTAATCACCATATTGGGAGCTAGGTTTTCATACAATCCGGGATCATGGACATCCAAGCCAATATGATGAGCAATTCCGTGTGGTAAATATCGTCTGTACTCTTCTTCACTTTCAATCAGTCCTAATTCCATAAGACCTTTTTGAACAACTGCGTAAGTTGCTTCAGTCACCGCCCTAAAACTGGCTCCATTTACAGCGGCATTGATTCCTGCAGTTTGGGCATCATAGACAATTTGATAAAGAGCTTTTTGTTCGGGAGTAAATGTACCAGAAACGGGGATTGTTCGAGTCACATCGGCGGTATACCCTTTGTATTCAGCCCCCAAATCCATTAGAATTAGTTGATTTTTTAGATCGGTTTTATCGTTGGTTATATAATGCAATACACAAGCATTATCTCCTGCACCGACGATGGAAGGATAGCCTTCATGAGCAGCGCCATACTTCTTAAAAACCAATTGATGAATCCCTTGAACTTCACGCTCTGTCATTTCTGGATGAATAGCCTTCATTACTTCCAATTGCCCTTGAGTAGAAATACGAACTGCTTTTTTAATCAATCGAATTTCTTCAGCTGTTTTGTTCTCCCTCAAACTTGCCATGAAGTAGGTTAGTTGATCGATGTCAAAATTATAATCTTTAAGCAAAAAAGCACTTCGGGTCTTTAAATCTGTAAGAACCGTCTCCTCCCCTACTTGCATAAAATCTTGGATAACCGGATCGTCCTGAAGAGAATCATCGCTGTTCATTTTATATGAAATCCATCTCTTTAAGTTGGGTACCTCCTCCTCCGAAGCCGTCCGTATCCTTTGATAAAGGCGATAGCGATCTGCATCAAAATTATCTGGATAATTAATTGCCTTTTTAAACTGTTGCTGCAAATCAAATAAATCACTTGTATCATCTTTTTTATCGCGAACATCATTTTTAAAGTCAAACATTAAAACAGTATCAAAGCGTTCAAAATTCGTTTGTTCTTTAGAAAATTCTGTTTTATTGACCACTCGATCTAATCCCATTTTTTGTGCTCCTTCAACTCCTAATTGCTTCCCGTTCCACATTTCGTTTCGAGCATCTCGATCTCGTACATATAATTTTTCATAATACGTACCTTCCGCATCTGTCTGCGGAGTATTGTAGACTATCAAAACTGCATGGGGTTCGTTCCATCCCGTTAGATAATAGAAATTGGGATCTGGATGGTATTCAAAGTCCACATCATTGGCTCTGTTGCGAACTGGAGCAGAAAAATAAACCGCTACACTATTAGTTGGAAGTTTTTCTCGTAATTGTTGACGCCGTTTTTTATGAAATTCAACTGAAAGTTCCGACTTTTGCGCTGCAGTAGTAATGGGAAAAAGCAGCAACCCAAGAAAAGAGATTAACGGTAGATAAACTCGAATTCGATTTATTGATATCATGATTAAAATTTAATATGAACTTATGAAAAAAACGACACTTTACAATACGCATTTAGCATTGAATGCAAAAATGACTCCTTTTGGTGGATATGAAATGCCTGTACAGTACAGTGGGGTCACTAAAGAACATCTTGCAGTGAGAAGTGGAGTTGGCGTTTTTGATGTTTCTCATATGGGAGAGTTTTTGGTTTCAGGCGCCCAAGCATTGGATCTATTGCAATACATCTGTAGCAATGATATTTCTAAAATAACTCTCGGAAAGGCTCAATACAATTATTTTCCAAACGAAACCGGAGGTATAGTAGACGATTTAATTGTTTATCGATTAAAAGAGACGGAATACCTATTGGTGGTCAATGCATCCAATATTGATAAAGATTGGAGCTGGATTGAAAAACATAATGCAGCATTTGGAGCAAGGCTTGAAAATAAATCTGAAGAAACAGCCCTTTTGGCTATTCAAGGACCAAAAGCGATTGAAGCCATGCAAAAATTAACCTCAACTAATCTAGTTGATCTTCCCTTTTATGCCCATACCACAGCTTCTTTTGCCGGCTGTAAAAACACCTTAATTGCAACCACCGGCTACACGGGTGCTGGAGGAATTGAAATCTATTTTGAAGCGAATAAAGCTCCTGAAATATGGGAAGCAATTATGGAAGCGGGTTCGGAATTTAATATCGTTCCTGCAGGTCTTGCTGCACGTGACACCCTTCGTTTGGAAATGGGTTACTGCCTCTATGGCAATGAAATAAACAACCATACATCTCCCCTTGCTGCGGGTCTAGGATGGGTCACTAAACTGGAAACAGGAACATTTAACTCTGAAATGTTGGTCCTCCAAAAACAACAAGGAGTCTCAGAACGACTCATTGGATTTGCTTTAGAAACAAGAGGTATTCCTAGATCAGGATACGAGATTGTCAATCGGTTGGGAGAAACAATCGGAACTGTAACCTCTGGAACACAGTCTCCCGTCTTATCTCAAGGAATAGGTTTAGGATATGTCACTGAAAATTATGCTAAGCCCGGTACCGAAATTGCAATACGTATCAGAGAAAAAGATTGTCCTGCGCAAGTTGTAAAACTACCCTTCATAAAAAAATAAATCTTGAAATCTATTTTAATTTTAGGAGGAAGTGGTTATATAGGCAATGTCCTTTACAAGGAATTAGCACCCTATTACAATACCTTTGCTACCTATAATTTATCCAAAAACTTTACTAACAATCAACACTTTTTTCCTTTTAATATTGAAGAAGACGGACTTGAAGCCATCCTCAGAGAAGTCCAACCTAAATTGATAATCTCATCTTTGCGAGGTGATTTTAATGCGCAACTAGAGACCCATACATTTTTGACAAATTATATAAAAAATAAAAATTGTAGGATACTGTTTTTATCTTCAGCCAATGTTTTCGATTCCTTCCAGCATTATCCCTCCTATGAATATGATAAAACACTTTCAGAAAGTATTTACGGCCGTTTCAAAATAAAGATTGAAAATCAACTGATGCGCCTTGCTACGGGTAAATATACCCTTGCAAGATTGCCCATGATTTTTGGAATGAATGCCCCACGTACCCTCGAAATTGATACAGCGATCAAACAAAATCTTCCAATTGAGGTTTTTCCAAATACCATAATAAATGTGAATAGTGACCTACGCCTCAGCCAACAAATACATTATTTAATCAATCAACAGAAGACAGGTATTTATCATCTAGGGAGCTCAGATTTAATCTCACATTTTGATTTTATTAAAACAGTTGTGGAAAAAAGACATCAAAAACCTGGGGTTTTCAAACAAGTGTTTACCTCAAACAAGATACGCTATCTGGCTACTTTACCCAAGGAGAATAAACTTCCCAACCACCTCCTAACCTCCTACACCGATATAATTGATGATCTTACCCCAGTTGACTCAAGAAAGCATCAGTAATTTTTTTATTTTAGCTTAAAATTTAACACAATGGGAAGAGCCTTCGAATTTCGAAAAGCAAGAAAAATGAAACGTTGGTCTGCAATGGCCAAAACATTTACTCGTATAGGGAAAGACATTGTCATGGTCGTAAAAGAAGGAGGTCCAGACCCTGAAAATAATTCGAGACTCCGTGCGGTAATTCAAAACGCGAAGGCTGCCAACATGCCGAAAGAAAATGTTGAACGTGCTATCAAAAAAGCTTCAGATAAAGATACCGGAGACTTTAAAGAAGTACTCTTTGAAGGCTACGCACCCCACGGTATAGCGATTTTAGTAGAAACCGCCACGGACAACAACAATAGAACGGTTGCCAATGTTCGCTCTTATTTTAATAAAGCGAATGGGAATTTAGGTACTGCAGGCTCTGTAGAATTTATGTTTGATCACAGCTGTAACTTTCGAATTGACCCCACCGGACTAGATCCTGAAGAAATTGAGTTGGAATTTATCGACTTCGGAGTCGAAGAAGTTTTTGTTGATGAAGATGGCTTACTACTTTATGCCCCTTTTGAAAGTTTTGGAGAGTTGCAGAGAGAGTTAGAACGAAGGTCTTTTGAAATCCTTTCATCAGGTTTTGAGCGCATTCCACAAATCACAAAACAACTCAATCCAGAAGCGCAACAAGAAGTTTTAAATCTGATTGAAAAAATTGAAGAAGACGAAGACGTACAGCAAGTTTATCACGCCTTGGAAATCCAAGAATAATTAAAAACTTTTGTCTAAGGCATAGCCTTCTACCCCCTTAAATAATTGCTCAAGAAATTCAAAGTCCTTTTTCTCATTAACTGTAGTGTTGAAAATAGGATGTACAACTACCTTTTTATTTCCGTAGTCAAAACTAACAGGTACAATAGGAACATGCGCTTTTTTAGCAATATGATAAAAACCTGTTCTTAATTTACTTACTTTTTTCCGAGTTCCCTCTGGAGCAAGTGCGATTCTGAACTTTTCATGTGCCTCAAAAACTGCAACCATGGATTCAACCGAGCCTTTATTTCCTGAGCGATCGATTGGAGCCCCTCCTAAGCCTTTGAAAAACCATGACGTTAACGGGGTAAATAACTCCTTTTTTCCAACAAAATTGATGCTTTCACCGGAAATACTTCTAACCAAAATTCCAATAAAAAAATCCAACCAACTGGTGTGTGGAACCACTGCAACAATATATTTAGGATCTGTAGGAAAAACCCCTACTAATTTCCATCCCAATAAACGCGTATAAATAAACTTAGAAAGATTGCGCATCATGATTATTCAATTGTTAAAAAATCATCGTCAGGAAAGCCAATCAAAAACAATTGCTTTTTTGCCCGAGTTATAGCGGTGTATAACCATCTTAAAAAATCTCTGTCAGGTCCATCGGGAAGATAGGGTTTTTCAA
Source organism: Flavobacteriaceae bacterium (assembly GCA_029248185.1). Classification (GTDB taxonomy): domain Bacteria; phylum Bacteroidota; class Bacteroidia; order Flavobacteriales; family Flavobacteriaceae; genus MS024-2A. The sequence goes on from JAQWJV010000003.1 coordinate 19,680, forward strand.
TAAACACATTTTCCCATTGGCCGCCTTGAGATTTATGACATGTTACAGCATAAGAATACTTGACTTGCAAAGCATTGAAAAAAGGATTGTTTTTGACTTTCAAAAACTTTTTATACTTAGACTTCTCAGCGGCATAATCAAGTAGAACCTCTTGATACAATCGATTACCATCCTCGTAAGAAAGCGAAGGCGTTTCAGACTTTAAGGTATCCAAAAGCAATACGGTATCAAAAGAATCTTCGTCAGGATAATCTACCAAACTAATCGTTACTTCGGCAAACGAAAATCCATAGAGCTCTTTTTTAGACTGAATCGAATCTACACGAACCACATCTCCATTGGCAATAAAACCGGGTTTGGATTCAGGATCCAACCAGAAGTAATTGTTTTTTACCACCATTAATTGATCCCCTACAGCGAGTTCATCCTCAAGACCCAATATTCGCTTTCGAATGTTCTCGTTATAAATATTGGCACGCTTATTAGAACGAACAATAAAAATAGTTTGATCTGTTCCAGCATCTTGAAACGCATTCTCAATGGCCTCAAAAAGATCCATCCCATTATTGGTGTAAAGAATATCAGAAAATCCTTGAACATCAAATTTAAATTGATCATACACTTCATTATTCAACTGAGAACGAAGTAGAGTTGCATTGTTTAATACCCCAGATCCTTTTGCTTGACGAACCACAGCATCTAATTTGACACTGTATATCTTGTCAAAATGAAATTGTGTTAGCTCTTCTTCATCCAAAGCAGGGCTAATATTCAAATGAACGGGGGGTAATTGTGCGGGATCTCCCACAAAAATCAACTTACATCGATCTCCACTACTTACATATTGAACAACGTCATGAAGCAAAGAACCATTTTCAAAAAGTTTAGCATTTTGTCGATCATCCCCAATCATAGAAGCTTCATCGATAATAAAAATCGTTTTACGATACTTATTTGCTTTTAGCTGAAACTGCATCTTCCCGCCCGATTCAGGCTTGGGATAGTAGATTTGCTTGTGAATGGTCTTTGCAGAAAATGTTGAATACGTTGACATCACTTTGGCTGCTCGTCCCGTGGGAGCCATTAAAATTGCCTTATAATCTGCAAATTTTAGTTGTTTGACTAAAGAGCCGATTAAGGTTGTTTTTCCTGTTCCAGCATACCCTTTCAATAAAAAAGCCGCATTCTTCTCTTTTGAAAAAATGAAATCAGTAATCTCAGGAAACCATTCTCTTTGTGATGCTGTCGGGGGGAAAGGAAAACTAGTCTCTAGTTTATGATTAAATTTTTCTGGAGTCATGAAGTATTTCAAAGTCTAAATATAAATCATTTTAAATACTTTTCTGATTCAAAAAAAATTGTAGATTTGTTTTTATCAATTTATACACAATAATGAAAATAGGCATTCAAATCGTACTCTGGATAGCATCTATCTTTTTTGCTTACAAGATTTATGATTCTATCAACGGACCCATCAAATTTAACCAAACAAAAAACGAACGTTACTCAAAAGTAATTAACCGTTTAAAAGACATTAGAACCGCTCAAATTGCTCACAGAGATGTTAGAGGAACTTTTTCCGATAACTTTGACAGTTTAGTGAAATTTATCGACGAGGGACACTTTACATTGATTGAAAAACGCGATTCGTCTTACTTGGAATACGATCGTACCTACCGAATCGATATGCTTCGTGAAGTAATTGTAATCGATACCTTGGGTACAGTAGAAGTAAAAGATTCTCTTTTTGGAACTTCGACACGCTATCAAAATATGGCTTACGTTCCCATTGAAGGAGTTGACGATCAAAAATTTGAAATTGCGGCAAAAGTAATTGACAAGAACGGATACAAAGTACCTGTTTTTGAAGTCAAAGTGAAAAAAGAAGTAATCCTTTTTGATCAAAACAAAGATTTAGTAAAACAAGAAAATGAAACAGTTTCAGTTGATGGGGTAAATGGCCCTGAAATTGTATTAGGATCGCTTTCTAACGTGAGTACTAACGGTAACTGGCCAACGATCTTTGATGCCAAACAGGAATAAAATAATACAACATAATGAATTATCCATTCACTCCTTTGTGAATGGATTTTCTTTTTGTACCCAATCCAAAGTAGATTTTTTACCTCTAAACAAAGATCCAAAAGAATTCAACAAAGTTTTTGAGGAGTTCATCGACTATTACCCAAAAAAAACGTTTACTGCAATTAGTCTCATTCATTTTGAACACCCTTCCACTTTTGTTCCTAAACCCCTTTTTAGTGAAGACCGTCTGGAGCAATACCTGAGTCATTATAAAACCAATAAGGGAGATTCGTCTTTTCAATATGACGTTTTAGATGAAGAAGATCAAGTAAACGTCTATTCCTACCCCAAAGAAATACAAAGCCTATTGGAAACCACTGAAACTAGTTTTCAAGAAATACATTATAATACTATCCTTTCAAGAACCCTCTTGAATCTAGCTAGGGAATCCGCAGACAAAACCCAATTATATATTCACCTTCAGAAAGACAGTATGGATCTGTTCTTAACGAAAGAGGATTCGCTTATTTTTCACAATAGATTTAGCACTCAAAGTGAAGATGAATTTCTGTATTATGTCTTTTTTGTTGTAGAGCAATTTGAATTAGAAAATAAGGCTTTTGAAATTGTTTTTTTAGGAAAAATGGATCCATTTGATTCTTTCTACGCAGCAATAAAGCTCTATCACAACAACATTCGTTTTCATCAAGAGGTCATCATTAGCAAACAGGCTGTAGAAAACCACAACGCTCCTTTTTTAGCACAATATTTCAGTTAATGCGAATTATTTCAGGCACGCACAAAGGACGCAGGATTTCAGCTCCAAAAAACTTACCCGTTCGCCCCACAACAGATCGATCTAAGGAAGGTCTGTTCAACATCCTCCAACATCGTATGGATTTTGACTCCTTGACCGTTTTGGATCTTTTTTCAGGAACGGGAAACATTAGTTATGAATTTGCCTCTCGCGGAGCTTCAAAAATTATTGCAGTCGATCAAAACCGTCATTGTGTCCATTTTATTCAAAAGACAGCAACTACTCTTGAATTAGATATTAGCGTTTTACAAAGTGAAACGATTACTTTTCTAGACAAAGACACAGCCTCGTACACCCTTATTTTTGCTGATCCACCCTATGACTGGGAAGCTGAAGCCTATTTACAGCTCCTAGAACGTGCCAAAAAGCGCTTGGATGCTTCTGGAATCATCATCTTTGAGCATAGTAATTTTATCGATCTCTCCATGGGAGAAGGATTTGATTTTTCAAGAAACTACGGAGGAAGTGTATTTTCCTTTTTTGAATAAAAAAAGCAGGCCGATAAGCCGGATTCTGTCGAGTCTTATCATTTATCTGGATGTAAAATTACTCTTACATTCTAGCCGCCTACCCTTCTACATTGAACGATCTACTCTTAATTGTAGATATACTTGGCGTTGCACCGCATAGAGTTTACCTGATTTCACTACAGCCGAACTGTACTTGCTTTCTGTTGCACTGGTCCGCTTCTTTCAAAGGGCGGGCGTTACCCGCTATGCTGCTCTGTGGTGTCCGGACTTTCCTCTCTTTTCTTACGAAAAGAGCGATAAGATGGCCTGCGGGTCAAAGTTAGCCATTTGTTAATAATTAACGGGGAATATCATCACACATAAATAGAAAAACCTCTCTTGATTTATATCTTTGTAAGACATGGAAGCGTTTGTTGTATCGGCTTTAAAATACAGACCCAGTACTTTTGAGGAAGTAGTGGGTCAAGAAAGTATTACCAAAACCTTACAAAATAGCCTGGTAACCAACCAATTAGCGCAAGCGCTGCTTTTTTGTGGCCCCAGAGGTGTGGGGAAAACCTCCTGTGCTCGAATCTTAGCAAAACAAATCAATAGTACCACCACCGCTGAAGATGGAGATTATTCCTTCAATATTTTTGAACTGGATGCTGCTTCCAATAATTCTGTGGAAGATATCAGAAAGATCAATGAGCAGGTTCGGATTCCACCGCAAGTAGGAACCCATAAAATTTACATCATTGATGAGGCACACATGCTCTCTACAGCCGCTTTTAATGCCTTCCTGAAAACATTGGAAGAACCGCCCAAGCATGTCATTTTTATTTTAGCCACTACCGAAAAAAACAAAATCATTCCCACGGTGCTCTCCCGTTGTCAAGTCTATGATTTTAAACGTATTTCTATACTGGACATTCAAAAATATTTGGCCAAAATTGCCGCAGACCGAGGCTTGGCTTTTGAAGAAAATGCCTTGTACCTTATAGCACAAAAAGCAGAAGGTGCTCTACGAGATGCCCTTTCCATTTTTGATCGTATGGTGAGTTTTACCCAAGGAAATTTGACCGCAACCGCTGTGGCTGACAATTTGAATGTACTCGATCATCAAACCTATGCAGATCTTGGAACTCTTATTTTTAAAAATGACATCCCTGGAATTTTAACAGCCTATGATGGCTTGCTACAGAGAGGAATTGACAGCTTGCAGTTTGTGAGTGGACTGGGAGATCATTTTCGTAATTTAATGTTGGCTAAAGACCCTAAAACCTTAAGTTTAATGGAGGTTGGAAGCAGTATTAAAGAAGCTTATACTTCAGCAACCTCTTCCCTAGCCCCTGACTATCTCCTCGATGCTATTTCCTTAGTCAACAACTGTGAAATAGGCTATAAAAACTGTAAAAACAGACGGGTACATGTAGAGCTATGTCTCATGCAACTTGCTTCGCTCCATTTCAATGGAGAAAAAAAAAAGGCTACATAATCCCAGCCTCGGAGTATAAAAACAAACCGCTTTCAAAACAAGTAATACCAATTCCCAAACCGCCAATTAAAAAAGAGGAAACTGCTATCGCTCCAGAAATTCACCCCCCAGCCCTTTTGGAAACCCCGCAGAGAGAAACAAGTACAGGCCTGCCCGCACAAACTGAAGAGAAAGCCAAAGTTGAAGAACCCGAACAAGAGTATATCCCAACGAAACCCGCTGCGACTCAAGTTTCAGGCTTTTCACTCTCAAGTATTGCCTTAAAAAAAGCTGCCAAAGAGAAAAGTCAACCCAAAGTAATAGAAACCGACTTACCGGAAGACCCTTTTGAACTCAGCCAAGTAGAAGTGCTTTGGAACCAATACATAGAGGCCTTGAAAAAGGAAGGGAAAAGCAATATTGCTTCAATTTTGAGTATGAATACGGTAGGGTTGAACTCAGGATTTGAACTCAGTTTTACTGTTGCCAATAAAATGAATCGTGAAGAAATGTCACGAGAAATGGAGCATCTGCTCCCCTTTTTACGCAATGCCTTAAACAACCAAAGTCTCTCCATCGCCCTTGAAATCAGTGAAACTACAAAAGAAGATTCTGTATATTCTCCCAATGAAAAATACCAGCACTTACTCAAAATAAATCCCAGCTTAGAAGACCTCAGAACGACATTCGATTTGGATTTTTAGAGGCATCCTAATTTTCTTTTTTCTTAATCTTTTAAATTTTTATTGACAATAAACCCAAATGGAAATCTAGTCTTTGGAAAACCTTAGCCTTTTTTCAATCCGTTATCGATTTTATTATACCCTGATACTAGCTACAGAAAGAATATAAACGTCATATAGGCATTTATACAATTGTTCACTCCCCAAGGAATCACAACATCCTATTTATTCTTACACAGCTCCCGTATCATCCCATCGGAGAGTCCTACTTTGGGAACATATATAACCTTTGCACCACTCCAGTTTAGGGTTTTTAAGAATAATGTAGCAGCGGGAATAATCACGTCGGAGCGGTCAGGGTTTAGTCCCAATTTATAAATCCGTTCCTCATAGGTCAATGCACTCAATTTATTGTACAAGGAACTAAGGGTAAGGAAACTCATTGGGCGACCTTCTTTGATCCCCGCCATTTTATGCAATTTATTGATATTCCCTCCCGTACCCAACAGATATATTTTTTCGTGCGATGCACTGTGAAGTTTGACCCAAGCTTCAGCAGCTTTCCAGGTTTCATCACTTACCTTATTGTTCAATAAGCGTACGGTTCCAATCTTAAAGGATTTTGAATGAATTCGTTTTCCTTTCATTAAAATACTGAATTCGGTACTCCCCCCACCTACATCGACATAAAGAAAAGTTTTTTCTTTATTGATTGTATCAAAAATAGGGGTATTGGAAATGATTTTTGCTTCTTTTTTCCCATCAATAATTTCAATCTTGATCCCAGATTTCACAAGAACTTTCTCCACTACTTTTGCTCCATTTTTGGCATCTCTAAGGGCAGAGGTTGCAAAAGCAAGATAATCTTTAACTCCATGAACTTTCATCAACAATTTGAAAGCCTTCATGGATTTAACAATGCGCTTGATATTTCCTTCCGAGATCTTTCCCTCGCTAAAGGCGTCTTGCCCCAATCGGATGGGAACCCGTACCAAGGCATTCTTTCGGAAAACAGTTTTCTTCTTGTATTCCACTACATTAGAAACCAACATCCTGATGGCATTAGAACCTATGTCAATGGCAGCGTATTTTCTGATTTTCATGACTATACGTTTTTGTAATAGTCATAAATCGCCCATTGTGAGCGTACAGACTCCGCTGATGTCGCTTTCAGCTGATTCTGAGGGGTTTTATTGATGATTCTTGCCTTCACATTATCATTCCAAGTAATATCAAAAACATCGAGAATTTGTTTTTGTAAGGCGAGATCATAGATAGGTGCAGCTACCTCTACTCGGTTTTCTATATTTCGGGTCATAAAATCGGCTGAGGAAATATAAACTTTTCGCTTCCCAGCATTCTCAAAAACATAAACCCGAGGATGTTCCAGATAACGATCTACTATACTGATGACTTCAATGTTTTCACTCATCCCTTTTACGCCCGGAATTAAACAACAAATTCCTCTGACGATCATTTGAATTGAAACTCCCGCTTCACTGGCCTCATACAATTTGTTGATCATTGAGAAATTGGTAATGGCATTCAATTTTAATTTAATTCCACTGGGTAAACCTGCTTTTTTGTTTTCTATTTCTTTATTGATCATCCGCACCAGTGTTGCATGGGTGTAGTGTGGAGAAACAATAAGGTGTCTGTATTTTTTTAGCTTGTAGTGTACTTGTAAAAAATTAAATACTTTATTTACTTCCTTGAGTATTTTAGGGCTGGACGTAAACAGCGTATAATCTGTATAAATTTTGGCGGTATCCTCGTTCAGATTTCCAGTACTAATAAATCCAAAGCGCTTCTTTTTTCCTTCCGTTATTTTTTCAATTACACATATTTTAGAATGCACCTTCAATCCGGGGATCCCAAAAATCAACTCAACACCCGCGGCTTGCATTTGTTCAGCATAGGTTATATTGTTGGTCTCATCAAAACGAGCTTGTAACTCAATTTGAACAAGTACCTTTTTTCCGTTTTTGGCTGCATTGATCAAGGCACTGGCAACATTTGAAAGTTGAGATAAACGATAAATCGTAATCTTAATGGAATTTACATCGGGATCTAAAGCCGCTTCACGTAAAAATTTGATAACAAAAGAAAAACTGTGATAGGGAGCATACAAAAGATAATCTTTTGCTTCGATGGCTTTAAAAATACTTTTCTCCAGCGATAGCCCCTCTATGGGAATGGGCTGCATTTTGTTATACAACAAATCGTTTCTATTCAATTGAGGAAACTTCATGAAATCCTTACGATTATGATACCTCCCCCCTGGAATCAAACTATCGGTACTATCAATTCCCAACAACTCTTTAATAGTACTTAAAGTTTCAGTGTCGATTTCTTTATCGTAAACCAAACGAACAGGCTCAGCTAAAATTCGCTCCCGAACACTTTCTACAATTTTATTGATGTAACTTTTAGACACATCTCCTTCCATATCCAATTCGGCATCACGCGTCACTTTGATCATGTGTGCTTCAATGCTGGAGAACTCGAAGAAATTAAAAATTAAATGAAAATGACACCGAATTAAGTCATCTAAGAACATCACATATTGTTTTCCATCAATCGAGGGTAAAACAATAAAGCGATCGAGTTCTGTCGGAATCTCTATTAATGCGTATTGATTTTTAAATTGTTTTGGATTTTTAAACGAAAGCTTCACTGCTAAAAACGCATGATTGTTAGAAAAATCTTGCAGAGAATTATCAGAAATAATAATGGTCATCAGTGCAGGACTTACCTTACGAATAAAGTATTCCTTTAAAAATTCTTGATGTGCTTCAAACACATTCTTTTCATTTACAAAATAAATTTGCTCTTTTTCAAGCTCACTTTCAATATCAGTAAGGATGTTGTTGGTTTCTTTTTGTTGTTCAATTACTTTCTGGGTAATTGCTTTCAAAAGATCTTTTGCGTTTTTCCCTCCAAAAACTTTTCTTCCCGTCTTTTCAGATTGAGCAATACGTTGAACCGTAGCATAGCGAACTTGAAAAAACTCATCCAAATTATTCGAGAATATTCCGATGAATCTCAGTCGTTCCAACAAGGGAACTTTAGGATCCGCTGCTTCTTGAAGCACCCGGGCATTGAAATCCAACCAACTTATTTCTCGATTTATATAAAGTTCATCCTCCATCATATCACGCTAATCTTTCTTTTGGTAAACCTAAAGTACACTTTCCATCAGAAACATCTGACCAGTGGGACTGGGTAAATGTAATTCTTGCCCAGGCTGCAGTTGGAAGGTTTCCTATGGTCGTATCACTTAAATAACTTATCACATTACTAAACGCAGGATTGTGTCCTACACAAATTACCTTGTCGAATTGATCCTCTAGAGCATAAATAAAATCTAGTAGTTGCGACGCCTCGAAGGTGTATAGCGTTTCATTTACGTTCAATTTTTTAAAATCAATTCCTAGGGTATGCATCATCAAAGTAGCGGTGTGCAAGGCTCTATTGGCAGGGCTTGAAAAAATAATTTCTTGGCTCTGAAAAATGGTAGAGCTTGCTCTAGCCATTTGAGTTATTCGCTTCATTCCCTTTTCTGTCAAGGGTCGGTTGCGATCTGAAACTGCATAATCCCACGAAGACTTGGCGTGACGTAAAAGAAGTAGCTCTTTCATCTTAAGGTGCCAAACGTTCAATATTCCAGAAACTACCTTGAAGCTGACAGCGAATTCGATCGTGGAGACGGTTGGGTCTTCCTTGCCAAAATTCAATGCATTGAGGAATAACCACATATCCTCCCCAATGTTCAGGGCGTGGCACTTGCTTATCTGCATATTCAATTTCTAGGGCTTCCAACTTAGCCTCCATAATGGATCGGTCAGAAATCACTTTACTTTGATCGGACACCCTCGCGCCAATTTGACTTCCTTTGGGTCGACTTTGAAAATAAGCATCTGAAGCTTCTGCACTGAGTTTGGAAGCCTCCCCTTTGACAATCACTTGACGTTCTAATGCCGGCCAGAAAAATGCTAAGCCTACTTTAGCATGATGCGCAATAGAAGTTCCTTTTTCACTTTGATAATTGGTGTAAAAAGTAAAACCTTCTTCTGTAAGTGCTTTTAAAAGTACGATCCTAGATTTGGGATAATCATCCAGTCCTAAAGTAGAAAGAGTCATTGCATTGGCTTCTTCAATTGCTGGAGTATGATTAGCCTCATCGAACCATTTTTTAAAAAATGTCATGGGATCATTTTGAATGTCATCCACATGCAATGCGCCCTTTTGATAAGATTTTCGTAAATGTCCTAAATCTTCTTGTTCCATATTGTTATAAGTTACGAACCCTTTCAGTTATATTTTAAATGTTTTGAGGTCTTTTGCTAAAATGACATTCTTAAAAATGCCCGAAGCCTCAGAAATAAAATCTTCTTTATTGGGATATCGATTGGAAAAATGTCCCACCATCAATTGTTTTACATTGGCCATTTTCGCAATTTGTGCAGCTTGTTTTGCCGTACTGTGCTTAGTTTTAGCAGCCAATGTATTGTTTTTTTCTAAAAAAGTTGCCTCATGATATAATAAATCCACCTCTTTTATCAGCGGAACCAAAGGTTCAAAATAAGCCGTATCACTACAATAGGCATACTTCATAGGTGGACTAGGCGGCAACGTATAGGCATCATTTTCCAAAACCTTACCGCTGTCTAATGTAATGTCTGTTCCTTGCTGTAATTGTTGATAATGAAAGGGCTGCAAATCAATTTCTTGAAGTGCTTCAGTATTAATTTTTCGCTTTGTAGATTGAGTTGTAAATAAAAATCCATTAGTGTACACTCTGTGATCCAAAGGTAGGGTCTCCACTTGCACAGTTTCATCTTCAAAAATAAGCTCACTAGTGTTTTTTTCTAATTCATGAAAATGAAGTGGATAATCTGTCCAAGATTTTGCTAGTTTCAATTGTAATGTTATGATTTCTTTGATTCCCTTAGGACCATAAACATGAAGGGGAGCGGTTCTTCCCAATAATCGAAAAGTACTGATGAGGCCTATTAAACCATAAAAATGATCGCCGTGTAAATGGGAAATAAAAATATGCTGGATACGAGAAAATCGAGCTTTCGATTTACGCAATTGAATCTGAGTTCCTTCCCCACAATCAATTAAAAATAGATTCCCGCCAACTTCTAACAACTGTGAAGTGGTATGCTTGTTTTCTCTTGGAGTTGCTGAATGACAGCCTAATATAGTTAGTTCCATCATCCTAAAAGCCTAAGTTACGTTGCATTTGTTCAAAGGATATGAAATCCAGCGCTTCTTTTTTTGTTGGAACGATTACCCAAGATGGGGGAAAAGAGTGCATATGATCTGGGGAAAGTACAAGCACAAAACACAGTCCCAATTTTTGTTGATGTACCCTTACTTCTTCCAATTCTTTAGGCATGGGTAAAAAAGTGCTACAGTCTAAAATCAAATCTGAATTCTTTCTTTCTTTTAAAGAGTCCAGGCAGGCTTTCCTATTTTTTACAAAATCATCTGCGGTAAGATATCCTATGTTATTTTCCTTCCAATCTATCATTTTAAAGGAATATTCAATTTAGAAGCGAGCAGGTAAATAATGGCCATTCGGATTGCGACACCGTTTTCAACCTGATCTAGGATGATGGCCTGATCTGAGTCTGCAACTTCACTTGTGATTTCAACACCTCGATTGATTGGTCCCGGATGCAATACCACGATTTCTTTTCGCAATTGTTTTAGACGTTCTCCTGTAAGTCCAAAATTCTGACTATACTCTCGTGTCGTTGGAAAATAACTCAACTCCATGCGTTCATTTTGTACACGAAGCATATTGGCAGCATCACACCAATTGAGTACATCCATTAAATCTGTTGAAACACTCACTCCCAAGGATTCGATATGTTTGGGAAGTAATGACTTTGGAGCACAAAGACGCACTTCGGCACCCAACATTTTTAATGCATATATATTGGATAAAGCTACTCTTGAATGCAAAATATCACCCACTATCGCTATTCGCCTTCCTCCTAGGTCACCAAATTTTTCTTGAAGTGAAAATGCATCCAATAAAGCTTGTGAAGGATGTTCATGTGTGCCGTCACCTGCATTGATAATGCAAGATTTAACATGTTGAGATAAAAAATGAGCCGCTCCGGGATAGGGGTGTCGCATCACAACCATATCCACTTTCATGGCCAATATATTATTCACCGTATCCACTAAAGTCTCTCCCTTTTTGACCGAGGACTGTGCCGCAGAAAAATTAAGTACATCTGCACTGAGTCGCTTTTCTGCTAGTTCAAAAGAGAGTTTGGTTCGTGTGCTATTTTCGAAAAATAAATTAGCAATGGTAATGTCTCTTAAACTTGGGACTTTTTTAATCGGTCGATTGATGACCTCTTTAAAATGGGTTGCCGTTTCAAAAATTAAGTGTAAATCTTCTGGCTTGAGATACTTGATCCCTAAAAGGTGAGAAACACTTAAGGTCTTCATTGGCTTTGCTTTTCTAGGTAAACAATATTATTAAATGCATTCTCTGACCATACTACTTTTACTTTATCCCCTTGCAATGCATCAATTTGAGCTCCAAGATAGTCGGGCTGTATGGGTAAGTGACGACTAAAACGTCGATCGACTAGGACCAATAATTCAATTGATTTTGGACGTCCGTAGCTATCAATCGCAGTAAGGGCTGACCGAATACTTCTTCCGGTAAATAAAACATCATCAATCAAGACAACATTTTTCCCCTCTATACTCACCTCCATTTCAGTAGCTTTAGCATTATGAGGAACTTCATTTCTTCGAAAATCATCCCTAAAAAAAGTAGTGTCTAGTTTTCCTTTTTGAATGGAGGAAATTCCATTTTCTTGTAGTAAATGAATGAGCTGATCCAGAAGTAGCACCCCGCGAGGCTGAAGTCCTACCAAAACAGTTTCAGAAAAATCGCCATGACGTTCGATCAATTGACAACATAGCCTGTTTAACATGATGTTAACCCTTTTTTCGCTAAGAAGGACTTTAGGCGTCATAGTTGGTATATAATACAAAAGTATTATTTTATTGAGTATAAAAAAAACCCTCCAAAGGAGGGTTTTTAAAAATAAAATCCAAAAGAGGATTATTTATCATTATCCATTTGCTCTTTTAAGTTTGCAAGGGCATCTAAATCTCCTAAGGTTGCTTTTTCAGAATTCGCCGAAGCTACATTCTTAGTGGCACGCTTAAGGTTTTTGATCTCTTGCTCTTTGAAAAGAACAGTATGAGAAGCAACTACTCTTTTGAACTCTTTATTGAATTCAATGATTTTGAAAACGGCTTCATCTCCTTTTCCTAATTTAGATCCATCTTCTTTCTCTAAATGTCGTGCTGGAACAAAAGCAATGATGTCTTCATTAAAGTGAATTGTAGCTCCTTTATCAACCATTTCAGTAATCTTAGCAGTGTGCTCAGATTCTAAACCGTATTCCTTTTCGTATTTATCCCAAGGATTATCTTTGGTTTGTTTATGACCTAAACTTAATTTACGTCCTTCAACATCCAATTCAAGAACAATCACATCAATCTTGTCTCCTACAGCAAGAACCTCAGAGGGGTGCTTTACTTTTTTAGTCCAAGACAAATCAGAGATATAAACTAATCCATCAATTCCTTCTTCCAACTCAATAAATACTCCAAAGTTGGTAAAGTTTCTTACCAAACCAGAATGTTTGGATCCGATTGGATATTTAGATGTAATGTCAGTCCATGGGTCAGGCGTAATTTGCTTGATCCCTAAAGACATTTTTCGTGACTCACGGTCTATGGATAAAATAATCGCTTCTACCTCATCCCCTACTTTTACGAAATCTTGTGCAGATCGTAAATGAGTAGACCAAGACATTTCAGAAACGTGAACTAATCCTTCAACACCTTCTTCGATTTCAACAAAAGCACCGTAATCTGCAATAACAACCACTTTACCTTTTACTCTTTCTCCTTCTTTAAGGGTTTCAGAAATCTCATCCCATGGATGTTTACTTAATTGTTTTAATCCTAATTGGATACGAGACTTGTTGTCATCGAAATCAAGAATTACAACATTTAACTTTTGATCCAATTCCAAAATTTCACTGGGGTGATTGATTCGACTCCAAGAAAGATCTGTGATGTGAATTAATCCGTCTACACCACCCAGGTCAATAAAGACTCCGTAAGAAGTAATGTTTTTCACAGTTCCTTCTAAAACTTGTCCTTTTTCTAGTTGACCAATGATCTCTTTTTTCTGTTCTTCAATATCTGCTTCAATCAAAGCTTTGTGAGAAACAACAACGTTTTTAAATTCGTGATTAATTTTCACAACTTTAAATTCCATTGTTTTGTTTACATATTGGTCGTAATCACGAATCGGTTTCACATCAATTTGAGAACCTGGTAAGAAAGCTTCAATGCCGAATACATCGACAATCATTCCCCCTTTTGTTCTACATTTGACAAAACCACTTACAATCTCAGCATTGTCATGTGCATTATTTACACGATCCCAAGCCTTGATTACACGTGCTTTACGGTGAGATAGTATCAATTGACCCGTACGATCTTCGCGAGTGTCAACAATGACTTCTACCTTGTCGCCGACTTTTAAATCTGGATTGTAACGAAATTCATTGAGTGAGATAACCCCTTCAGATTTTGCATTGATATCGATTATAGCCTCACGTTCTGTCATGTAAACTACTTCTCCTTCAATCACATCTTCATCAGAAGTATCAACGAAATTTTCTTTTACTAATTTTTCGAATTCATCAAGTTGCTTGTCCTCGATTACATCGATTCCTTCTTGATAATTGTGCCAGTTAAAGTTGTCTAGAAATTCAGCTTGTGCTGCTTTTTCATCAACTTTAGGTGCTTTTTCCTCCTCAACCACAGCGACATCAACAGTCGATTCTGCTACAGGAGCAGTTTCTTCAACAACAGGAGTAGTTTCTTCAGCAACGGGAGCCGCTACAGTTTCTTCTACTTTGGGTGCTACTTCTTTTTTTGTGGTTTTTTTAGCAGTTGTTTTTTTTGGAGTTACTGCTTTTTTCGGCTCAGCGCTATTGGCTGCAGCCTCTTCGGTTGGTTTTTTAGCCATTTCCGATGGGTTTTTGTATTCTGTATGTGGGAAAACCTGAATTGCAGATACAGAAGTTGTTTCTAAAATTGTTGTTGCTTTCGGTTTTTCCTTCCAATTAAAAGCGTGCAAATATAGCCTTAATCACTTGATAAACCAATAATAAATAGATTTTTTTAATGTAATTTTAAGTTTCAATTACTCTTAAAATCTGCTTTGACATGGACTGATATACTTCTTCAATAGAAAGCGAACTAACATCAATTTCAAGCGCGGAGTCTGCTTTTCGTAACGGATTGATCTTTCGTGTTGAATCCTGATGATCTCTAGCTTTAACATTACTTAAGACAGCTTCGTAGGATTCTAAATTTCCAGCCTCCAACTGCTCTTTATGACGCCGTTGAGCTCTGATCTCTGGAGAGGCCGTAAGAAAAAATTTACATTCTGCCTCAGGAAACACAACGGTCCCAATGTCTCTACCGTCCATAACAATTCCTTTGTCTTTTCCTAAAGAACGTTGTTGACTAACTAGAAAATTTCTTACCGCTCCTATACTGGCAATATCACTGACAGCATTATTTACTTTAGATTCACGGATTTCTGCTGTAATGTTTTCTTCATTCAAAAAGGTTTGTTGCCCTTGGGCTGTACTTTCAAAATGAATTTTAATTTTTGGAAGTGCTTCTATCAATTGCAAAATATCAATACACCCTTCTGTATTTTGTTTTTGTCCAAAATAAGTAACGGCGCGGTACATGGCCCCAGTATCAATATATGTGTAATCTAAAGCGGCAGCAATCTTTTTGGCAAGAGTACTTTTACCAGTTGCTGCAAAGCCATCAATTGCAATAATGATTTTCTTCATCCTATAAAAGTAATCTTTTATCTAAGATGCATAAAGCTTCTTGGCATTTACAACATTTTGAGCGGTTATGGCATACGACAAAACCTCGTGCATTTCTCTAACATAATGAAAATGTAATCCTTTTAAATAGTTCGGCTTAATTTCCTCAATGTCTTTTCTGTTGTTTTCGCAAAGAATGATTTCCTTTATTTTGGAACGCTTGGCCGCGAGGATTTTTTCTTTTATCCCACCTACTGGAAGTACCTTACCTCTGAGGGTAATTTCTCCCGTCATGGCCAAGTGTTTTCTAACACGCTTTTGAGTAAACAAAGAAACTAATGACGTTAACATTGTAATCCCTGCACTAGGCCCATCCTTTGGAGTAGCTCCTTCTGGAACGTGAATATGAATGTTATATTTATCAAATTGAAAATCTGCTAGCCCCAATAAAGCTGCATTGGCTTTGATATACTCCAAAGCAATGGTTGCAGACTCTTTCATTATCTTTCCTAAGTTTCCGGTAATACTTAGCATCCCTTTTCCAGGAGAAATTGCAGACTCGATAAACAAGATGTCTCCGCCGACAGAAGTCCATGCTAAACCCGTAACGACCCCTGCAACATGATTGTTTTCATATAAATCACGCTGCACTTTCGCTGGTCCTAAAATTGTTGTTAGATCCTCTACTTCAGGATTCCTTTTATACTCCTCCTCCATCGCAATGGATTTGGCAGCATAACGCACTGCCTTTGCCACTTGTTTGTCCAAACCTCTGACCCCAGATTCTCGCGTATAGCTTTCCACGATTTTATCCAAAACGGGTTTCTTTAGTGTCAGATGTTTTTTATTCATTCCATGCTCCTTGAGTTGTTTGGGCAACAAAAACTTTTGAGCTATACTTACTTTTTCTTCTTGAGTGTAGCCACTCACATTGATAATCTCCATTCGGTCTCTTAGCGCAGGATGAATGGAACCTAGGTTGTTCGCTGTAGCCACAAATAAAACCTTGGATAGATCATAACCCATTTCTAGGAAATTATCGTAAAAAGATTCATTCTGCTCGGGATCCAATACTTCCAAAAGTGCCGAAGCAGGATCACCCTGTGCACTAGTAGATAACTTATCAATTTCATCCAGAACGAAAACAGGGTTAGAGGTCCCGGCTTTCTTCAAACTCTGAATTATTCTTCCAGGTAATGCACCAATATATGTTTTACGGTGCCCACGAATTTCCGCTTCATCGCGCATACCGCCTAATGAAATCCTCACATACTCTCTTCCAAGTGCCTCAGCTATGGATTTTCCCAAGGAGGTTTTACCTACTCCTGGAGGACCATACAAGCATAAAATAGGAGATTTCATGTCATTCCTTAATTTCAATACTGCTAAGTATTCAATGACACGTTTCTTGACCTCTTCCAAACCAAAATGATCTCGATCTAATATTTTCTGAGCGCGTTTAAGATCAAAATTATCCTCAGAAAATTCATTCCATGGCAAATCTAAAAACAAGTCCAAATAATTTCGCTGTATGGAATATTCGGCAACCTGTGGATTCATGCGTTGCATTTTCATTAACTCTTTGTCAAAATGCTTCCCTACTTCCTCGGACCAGAGTTTGGCACTTGCACGCGCTTTCATTTCTTCAAACTCTTCCTCATAGGAAACTCCACCTAATTCTTCTTGAATGGTTTTCATTTGCTGGTGCAAATAATACTCCCGCTGTTGTGTATCCATTTCTGAACGCACCCGGGACTGAATGTCATTTTTTAATGCAAGCTTTTGATAATCTTCATTCATATGTTTTAAGCACATCAGAGCCCGCTGGTGCAAACTCACTTCAGAGAGAATACTTTGCTTTTGCTTTACTGCCACATTCATGTTAGAGGCAACAAAATTGATTAAAAAAGAAGGGGTTTGAATGTTTTTGATGGCAAAAGAAGCCTCTGTCGGAATATTGGGGTTCTCCTGAATAATCTGAAGGGCAAGATCCTTAATCGAATCAATGGTGGCATTAAACTCTTTGTCATTACGGGTTGGAACTTGATCATCTACCGCCTTAATTTGAGCTTTGAGATAAGGTTCCTCTTCTAAAACAGCATCAATTTCAAAACGCTTTTTTCCTTGAATGATTATGGTGGTATTTCCATCAGGCATTTTTAACACCCTTAAAATTTGAGCAACAGTACCCAGTTGATATATATCTTTAGCTCCTGGATTTTCTTCATTTTCATTGCGCTGGGCAACAACTCCAATGATTTTATCCGCTTTGTTTGCCTCTTTAATTAATTGAATAGATTTGTCTCTTCCTGCGGTAATGGGAATAACGACCCCCGGAAAAAGAACCGTATTTCTCAACGGAAGAATAGGAACAGATTCTGGTAATGCTTCATTTTCTAAAGCTTCCTCATCTTCTGTTGACATCAGAGGAATTAAATCTGCTTCGGATTCTATATCTTGCAGTGACAAGTTGTCAACTGCATTGAAAAAGGATTTCGCCATTTATTTTTTTTTAAGTCATTCTGTCATTATCATCCCGGGAGATGTAAGTTTTTAAATTAAAAACATGCATTTAAAACTGTTTTAATAACATCTCTTAATTAAAGGCAATAGTTATGCCAACATCATATTTTACATTTTAAAGTGTAACATCTAACTAGTTTAACACTCATATATATGAACGTCGCAATTTGAATGATAAACAACAACATATAAACTCCCTGATTCTTGCCTGTAAAAAGCAAGATCAAAAAGCACAAATGGAACTCTATCAACGATTTAGCCAAAATCTTTATTACAGTGCTTATCGTATTGTAAAAAATACTGAGGATGCCTTAGATGCAGTTCAAGAGGGTTTTATCACAGCATTTCAGCGGTTGGAGCAATACAATGGCGAAGGTAGTTTTGAAGGTTGGTTGCACAAGATCGTGGTAAGAAAAAGTATTGCCTACTATAAAAAAAACAAGCGATTTGTTCGAAATGATCAACTTGAAAACAATGCCGAATTGAGTATCTATCAAGAAGAAAATAGCACATTCACTTTTGAGCTAGAAAAAGGAAAACTTGAAAAAGCGCTGAATCAATTAAACGATCGCTACCAAATCATTTTAAAGCTATATTATCTTGAAGGCTATGATCATCAAGAAATTAGCGAGATTATGAATTGGAGTCCTGTCAATTGTCGCACGACGCTTTCGCGTGCCCGTGAGCAATTAAAAAAACTATTAATATGAAAAAAGTATCCATCCAAGAGGCATTTAAAGCATGGAATGCGGAACAAATACGCCCAAAACTTCCAGAGGGTCACGAACAGCGTTTTTTGGAACGTCTAACAACTCAGAAGCAATTCCACAAGCGACGTGCTGTTTTGCGATGGGCTGCCGTGGCCCTCTTATGTATTGGTTTAAGTCAAACTTTTTGGTTTACTCCAGCAAAACCTACTGAAGAAGTGCTTAAATTTCAAAAAGCGGAAACCCATTTCACCTTTCTTATCGACCAACAACTGGAAAAACTAAGCCATTTTGATTCTCCCCAAGGAACACAATTTATGGAGGATTCAAAGCGTCAAATCAATCGAATTCAAGGAGATTATCAAATGCTATACCAGCAATGGGAGCAAGAACCCAATCAGTCGAAATTAATCCAAGCGTTAATTTCCAACCTTAAAACACAAATAGAACTTTTAAACGAATTACAAAATCAATTAATCACCATTAAAAATTTAGAGAATGAAGATAAAATACTATAATCTATGCTTCTTGTTATTCTTCCTTTTAGGTGCAGAAAATTTGCTTTTTGCAAACCTACAAGAGAGCCGTAAAAAAATGCATAAAGAGATTGAGGTAAACCCAGATGCTCTTGTCGAAATTGACAATGCTTTTGGCGATTTAAACATAAGCAGCTGGGATGAAAACAAGGTCGTTATTGATGTACTCATCACCGTTGAGGGAAGAAATTCAAAAAGTGTACAGGAAAAACTGGATGCTATTGATGTTCAATTTTCTTTAAGTCCAGAAAAAGTAACTGCCAAAACAAAAATTGAGGACCATTGGAGTTTTAAATGGTTTTCAAGTAATACGATTAATTACAGAATCAATTATACCATTAAACTCCCAAAAACCAATAGTGTGAACTTATCAAATGATTATGGCACCATACGATTGAACCGTTTGGAAGGTCAAGCAACAATCAGTTGTGATTATGGAAAAATGATTTTGGGTGACCTAAATGCGTCAGATAATCTATTGAACTTTGATTATACCTCCAATTCTACCATTGACTTTATTGAAGGAGGGGTCATTAATGCCGATTATTCTGGCTTTGAAATCGGACAAGCTGGTGAGATAGAATTGAATGCAGATTACACTAACGCCTCTTTTAATTCGATTACTTTTTTACGTTTTAAAAATGACTATGGAAAACTAATTACAGATAACATTGGAACTTTGAAAGGTAAAGGCGATTATTTAACCCTAAAGTGTGGGACCCTTCATGAACAGCTCCATTTAGACAATGAATTTGGATTAATACAGGTAAAACAAATCAAACCTTCAGTAAAAAGTGTGGAGATTGACGCAGAATATACCGGTGTTCAGTTGGGTATTGACGAAGATTGGTCTTTCGCCTACGAAATCAATTTAGACTATGCTGGCTTTCGATCTACTCTGCCGTTGGATCATTCCATTGAAAACAGTAGAATGACCGAAAAATATTATAAAGGAATTTACAATCAAAGCAACTCTTTGTCCACTTTAAAAATCACTTCCGAATATGGAGGTGTCAAACTTAACCCTTCAAATTAATAATCATGAAAAACTTACTTATCCTAGTGGCTATCCTTAGCCTTAATGCAATCAAAATCAATGCACAACACACTGAAAAAAGAACGGTTGGAACCTATGACGGAATCCATATAGCAGGAAGCTATGAAGTCAAATTAGTATCGGGTTCTGAGGGAACTATTGAATTGAAAGGTGACCCTGAGGACCTTGAAAAAATTGAAACTGAAGTTAGAAAGGGAAGTTTAGTCATCAAACAACAAGAAAAATCTTGGTTTGGAAACTGGAATTCTGGAAGGGTTTACATTACAATTCCTGTGGAAGAGATCAATAACGTTATTTTGAGTGGATCGGGTGAGATTCAATCCAATATTCCTTTGGAAGGAGATCACTTTAAAACGATCCTTTCAGGCTCCGGTGAAATCAGCTTAAACCTTGAGGTCACTAAAGTGAATGGAACGGTCACCGGATCAGGAGAAATTACACTAGTAGGTAAAGCAGATATCGTAAACTTTACCGTTACGGGCTCTGGAGATATTGATGCAGGAGACATCAAGGCAGATACCGGTGAAGCCAAAATCACAGGCTCTGGAGACATTATAATGAGTACCTCTGAACGCTTAAACGCATCTGTTACTGGGTCTGGAGATGTTATTTGTAAGGGAAACCCTGAGAAACAAATAACCAAAGTAACGGGTTCTGGGGATATTATTGTCCGAGATTAACCCCTTAATTTTTTTCTCGGAACACGGAGTAACATCAGGGCGCCTACAATAAAAAAGAGCATGAAAAATAAAATTGCATTGCGCATACTTCCTGTAATCTGATCAATCACACCAAATAGGGACATTCCTACAATGATCCCTATTTTTTCGGTTACATCATAGAAACTAAAAAAAGAAGCTGTGTCTTCTGTTTTCGGAATCAACTTTGAATACGTGGATCTTGAAAGTGCCTGAAGTCCTCCCATTACCATCCCTACCAATCCAGCAACCGAATAGAATTGAATCGGAGTCTGAATGTGATAAGCATAATAACACAAGGCTGCCCATATTAAATTGACCACAATTAAAACGGGAATATTTCCAAAACGTTCAGAGGCACGGGCAGTTAAAAAAGCACCCAGTATCCCCACAATTTGTATCAAGAGAATGCTCACAATGAGTCCTGTTGTTTTTTCACCTGCACTCCCCCATTGAATCTCTTCTTCTCCAAAATAAGCAGCTACTAACAAAACGGTTTGTAATGCCATACTATACATATAAAACGCAGGTAGATATCGTTTCAAAGCTTTATTGTGTTCCAATTGTTTCCAAACACCTTTCAATTCTCTATATCCATTCCAAAAGATATCTTTAGTCACTTTAACCTCACGATTTCCTTTGGGCAAAAAATAAAAAGAATACTGGCTAAAAAGTATCCACCAAATACCCGCAGAAACAAAAGAATAGCGCATTGCTTTCATGGTAGCTTCCCCTTCAGTACCTGAAATACCAAACCAATCCGGATTCATTACCATCGCCAAATTAGATAATAATAAAATTACACTTCCTACATACCCCACAGAGAACCCTCGTGCCGATACCCGGTCTTGTTGTTCTGGAAAAGCTATGTCTGGGAGATACGAATTATAAAAAACCAAACTAGACCAATATCCAATCAAACCCAAAAAATGAATGAATAAGCCCAAATAAATGGTTTCCAATTCAAAAAAATACAAGCCCACACAACTACTTGCTCCTAAATAAACAAAAAACTTCATAAAGCGTTTCTTGTTTCCTATATAATCCGCAATTCCAGAAAGTAAGGGAGATACAAAGGCAACAATAAAAAAGGCTGCTGCCGTAACAAAACTGATCATGGCAGTATTCTTTACCTCATAGTCAAAAATGGAAATGATATTATTTTCAGAGAATAAGGCTCCGTAATAAATTGGAAAAATGGCGGAGGAAATGACCAGAGGATAAACTGA
>JAQWJV010000014.1 GCA_029248185.1 Flavobacteriaceae bacterium
CCTAATCGATCGATTTACCGATGTTCTTTCAGATAATGAAACGATCAATTCCCTTGGTCTAAACATAATCTACATCTTAACCACAGGCAATTCAGCCTCTGCAAGTGAGTTATTAATCAATGGATTAAGTCCTTATATTGATGTTATTCATATTGGAGAACAAACCGTAGGAAAAAATGTAGGCTCGATCACATTGTATGATTATCTTGATAATAGTGCAGAACAAACACGTAATCCGGATCATCAGTATGCCATGCAACCCATTGTATTAAAATATGCAAATAAAGACGGTTTTGCAGATTATAACAATGGCCTAACCCCTTCCGAGGAAATAGAAGAAGATATTAGAAATTACGGCACTCTAGGCGAAATTGATGAGCCTTATTTGGCTATGGCTTTGAGTTTAATATCAGGAACAGGAAAGTCAACACCAGCCAAACCAGTCTGGAATAAATCTCTTTTATTTAGTGATCCATTTACCTCAAAAAAACAAAGAATGTTTCTGGATCAAGACCTCCCCTTCTTACCTAAGGCAAACGAAAAGTAAATCCTCCAACTACATTTCTTCCACGCGTTGCATAACTTTCGATTTCAATGTAGTTTGCGTTAAACAAATTAGTGGCATGAATAAAGAAACCTAGGGGAGCTTTTTTTAATTGA
Organism: Flavobacteriaceae bacterium; assembly: GCA_029248185.1. Lineage (GTDB taxonomy): Bacteria > Bacteroidota > Bacteroidia > Flavobacteriales > Flavobacteriaceae > MS024-2A. The sequence continues at coordinate 661 of JAQWJV010000014.1, forward strand.
TAGTGTACGGACAAGTTAAGAAGCTGGTATCCTTCTAACAAAGTTTTATTATCCAGTCCAAAACGTTCTCCGATAGCTTGAAGACTCATATTTGAATGCCATTGTGACGAAAAACGATAAGTAATTTGCGTTTGTGATGAAAATTTGGGAAGATATCGTAAATCACCATTCTCAGTTTGGGTAAAGGTTAATTGCTGATTGACTTTTAACTTTCCAGTAATCGATCCCGAGATTTGTGTCTCAACTCCGTTGTATCGTGTATTCTCATTCGCGTTTTCATAGCGGTAAGTGGATAGATCATAAATTAATGAGGGATTTTCGATACGTTGAAAATAAGTGGAAGAGAGTTCCCAATTCGAGCTGTTAAACACAAAACCAAATTCAAGAGACTGATTCTCCTCAGGCTCAAGTTGACTATTCCCCGAATAAGGATCATAGAGCTGATACAGACTGGGTGCAATATAAGCTGTACTTAATGCTGCTAAAATTTTAAATGAATTCGTAGAATTTTTCAGTAGTTGATATGAAGGATTAATACTGTAAGTAAAATTAGATCCATAGGTACTGTGGTTATTCAACCGTCCCCCAAAATTAATTCTCGAGCGATTAGAAAACACGGCAACTACATTGGCAAAAGCATCGGTTTGCGAAGTGGGTTGACTGCCTTCATAAATAGCATAATTGTTTTGGAATAATGCCCCAACAACAGTATAAAAACGAGTACCAAATGCATATTTATTGAATAATTCAAGTTGGGTATTTTCTGCTTCTGTTTGGAATGGATAATCGCTTTTAAAATCCCGCTCAACCTTTTGATAAACGAACTTAAGTGATGCACCTCCGTTTTTATAATCGAAATTAGGATTGAAATGAAAACGATCCATAGTGGTAAGTAATTGAAAGTTTGCATCTTCTAAGGGAAAACTATTGTCGTAATCTGAATTAATATGTGAACGATCAAAGCCGGTATTAAAATTGAATTTACTTTGACTCTTAAAATTCAAAGAAGCCCCAAAATTAGTATGAGAAAAAGGGTCAACTTCAGGACCCACTACAGCACTCATTCCATTCGTGTTATGATTTGAAAAATAAGCCTTGGCTTTGAGATTTTCTCCTCCCTGACTGAGTTGAAGCGCATTTTTAAAGAGATTCAATCCCCGTTTGGAATCTTGATCACTGTCTGAACCCATACTACTTTGTAGGTTAAGATTAAAGCCAGCAGCTGCTTTTTTAGTCTGTATAGAAATGACTCCAGTGGCGGCTGAGCTTCCATAAAGGGAACTGGCAGCGCCCTTCAAAATTTCAATGGACTCAATTTGATCAAGGCTAAGAAAATTTAAATTAAAATCATTGTCGATTCTGGATGGATCAGAAACCCGCACGCCATCGATTAAAATTAATACTTGACGATTTCTACCCCCCCTGAGGGAAACCGTTTTATTTTGACCCGCATAGGTCTGACTTCCTATAATTTCAACACCCGCATAACCTTTGAGTAATGCGCTGAGTCCTAAACCTTGGAAGCTTGAAATTGTTTTTGAGTCAATTTTAATAATCGGTTTTCCCGATTGTGATCGCTTAAATGGAAATCGGGAATCACTCACTACTACCTCCTCTAGCTGTTTAACTGGAGCGACAAGAGAGTCTAAACTTTTGTTTTGCTGAGCAAGGACTGGTGTGCTCAACAATGTGAGACCCATCAGGAATTTAGAAAAATAATTCATTATAAAAAAATGTGTTTCACTAACCTTATTCCCGAGGCCTAAAACCGATTAAAAAATAAAGGCAGGTCTCCTGACTTGCATCTTCAATCAACCTTCCCATCAAAACAATGACAGTGGTAAAGAACAGATTGAAGTGTTCGTGATGAACTGAGCTTACAGTTGCGGGTACAGCTTTGGATTTAAACCAAATTCCCTTTTGATCTTTTTAAAGAACCTTCGCTACAAAAGTAAAGACTATTTGGCAATAGTAAAAGAAAATTGCTTGAGTTTATTGAAAGAAAACTGTAGTAGGGAAGTATAGAAAAGATCTCCCATTAAAGAATTCACAAAAAAGGGAATTGCAAGTATGAAACAGCTGCTTAATCCTGCCCAATTATGTGGGTAGTAAAAATACCAAACCCCTAAGTTACTTACAATAAAAAACAACGTAGAGGCACTAAGCACAACTCCCAAAGAAATGGATTTTGCTTTCATTCCCAAGATTGAAATCATAACAAAGGATAGGTAGATTATTGGCATTAAAGAATGTAAACCGATGTAAAGATCGGTTAAAAACATGCACAATAAAGGAATGAATATCGCCAAACGCTTATTCAAAAAATGACCTCCAGTAAAAAGTGCAATACTTGTAATTGGTGCGAAATTAGGAGGATGCGGCAACAATCTAGTTAAAAGTGCGATCACCACAAGACCAAAAACAACCCTCATTTCAAACTTCTTCAATTCCATCGTTTGTTTTTTGCAAATCTATACAATTTTAATTATTTCGTCAAATACATTTTTCTTCTAGCATAAAGATCATAAAATTCATCATCTTTAAGATTATCAATAAAGAGGATGCTCTCTCCAGTACTTTTCATTTCTGGACCCAGTTGCTTGTTAACATTCGGAAACTTATTAAAAGAAAACACGGGTTGTTTAATTGCAAATCCTTTCAATTGGGGATTGAAATCAAAATCCGTTACCTTATTCTCTCCCAACATTACTTTAGTCGCGTAGTTTACATAAGGTTCATTATAGGCTTTTGCAATGAAGGGAACTGTTCTTGAAGCACGCGGATTGGCTTCAATCACGTATACTTTTTCGTCTTTTACAGCATATTGAATATTAATTAAACCAACTGTATTTAATGCCAAAGCAATCTTCTTGGTGTGGTCTTTTATTTGCTGTAAAACAAATTCACCGATATTAAACACGGGAAGTGTAGCATTAGAATCTCCAGAATGAATTCCACATGGTTCAATATGCTCCATGATTCCAATAATATATACGTTTTCTCCATCACATATTGCATCGGCCTCACACTCAATTGCACCATCTAAATAATGGTCTAGAAGCAATTTATTATTAGGGATTTTTAGAAGTAAATCAACTACATGCGCTTCCAATTCTTTTTTGTTGATCACAATTTTCATCCCTTGTCCTCCTAGAACGTATGAAGGACGGACTAAAATGGGAAAATCTAAGTTGTCCGCCAATTCAATCGCTTGCTCAGCAGTTTGTGCCACTCCAAATTCTGGAAAAGGAATATCATTTTCCTTGAGAAGGGTAGAAAAACTTCCTCGGTCTTCTGCTAAATCAAGAGATTTAAAACTCGTTCCTATAATTTTAATCCCATATCGATCTAACTTTTCTGCCAATTTGAGGGCGGTCTGTCCTCCCAATTGAACTATAACACCTTCTGGTTTTTCATGCTGGATGATATCGAATATGTGCTCCCAAAAAACGGGTTCAAAATACAACTTATCCGCTGTGTCAAAATCTGTGGAAACCGTTTCGGGGTTACAATTAATCATGATAGTCTCATAACCACATTCGGCAGCGGCTAAAACCCCGTGCACACAACAGTAATCAAACTCAATACCCTGTCCAATTCTATTAGGCCCTGACCCTAAAACGATGATTTTTTTCTTGTCTGTCACCACACTTTCGTTGTGTGTATAGGTCACACCTTCTTTAGAAATAACTTCACTTTCAAAAGTAGAATAATAATACGGTGTCTTGGCTTCAAATTCAGCGGCACAAGTATCTACTAATTTATAGACTCTATTTATATTAAGTTCTTTACGTTTTTTATAAACTTCACTCTCGAAACAACCTAACATATGGGCGATCTGACGGTCACCATATCCTTTCTGCTTTGCCTCTAAGAGCAGGTCTCTTTCAATATCATCAATTTTATATGTTGATATTTCTTGTTTTAAAAGATGTAATTGTTCGTATTGTCTAAGAAACCACATATCGATTTTGGTGATTTCGTGAATCCTTGAAAGGGGAATACCAATTTCAATGGCATCGTATATCACAAAAACACGATCCCAACTTGCATGCTTTAGTTTACTCAAAATTTGATCGTAATCTTTATAACTTTTACCATCAGCCCCCAATCCGTTTCTTTTGATTTCTAATGACTGTGTGGCTTTATGGAGTGCCTCTTGAAACGAACGCCCAATTCCCATAACCTCTCCAACCGCTTTCATCTGCAAGCCTAATTCTCTGTCACTACCTTCAAATTTATCAAAATTCCAACGAGGTATTTTTACAATGACATAATCTAGTGTGGGTTCAAAAAGGGCAGAGGTCGATTTTGTAATTTGATTGTTTAACTCATCCAAGTGATAGCCTAATGCTAGTTTGGCAGCAATTTTTGCGATAGGATACCCTGTGGCTTTACTTGCTAATGCTGAAGATCGAGAAACACGGGGATTAATTTCTATGGCAATAATATCCTCTTTATCATCTGGACTTACTGCAAATTGAACATTACAGCCTCCCGCAAAATCTCCAATACTGCGCATCATATGAATTGCCATATCACGCATTCGCTGATAGGTTTTATCACTCAAAGTCATCGAAGGAGCAACGGTAATAGAGTCTCCTGTGTGGATTCCCATAGGATCCATATTTTCTATGGAACATATAATAACAACATTGTCGTTGGAATCTCTCAGCAACTCTAACTCATATTCTTTCCATCCAATTAAAGCTTTGTCAATCATGACTTCATGTATTGGAGAGATTTCCAATCCACGTGTTAGTAATTCATCAAAGTCTTTTTCATCGTATACAATAGATGCGCCATCACCCCCGAGGGTAAACGAGGCTCGTATCACAAGAGGAAAGCCAAATTCTTGTGCAATTTCTTTTCCCTTTAAAAAGGAATTAGCCGTTGCTTGAGGAGCCATTGGAATTCCAATTTTGAGCATCAACTCACGAAACTTCTCACGGTCTTCTGTAATGTTTATCGCATCAATATCTACTCCAATTATGTCCACATTGAAGTCCTTCCAAATTCCTTTTTCATCAGCTTCGATACACAAATTAAGTGCAGTCTGCCCTCCCATTGTGGGTAAAACAGCATCTATATTATGCTTTTTTAAAATTTCGACAATTGACTTTGTTGTAAGGGGTTTTAAATATACATGATCTGCCATAGTTGGATCAGTCATGATCGTAGCAGGATTAGAATTAATCAAAATAGTTTCTATTCCGTCTTCTCTGAGTGATCGAAGTGCTTGCGAGCCGGAATAATCAAATTCACAGGCCTGACCAATAATAATGGGTCCAGATCCAATAACTAAAATACTTTTGATAGAGTTTACTTTTGGCATAGCAATAAATATAGATTTTCAATATAAAAAAAAGGTGTTACTTTAAAAAAAGTAACACCTTTAAAATGATTGTTGTTCAACATTATTTTTTGTGACGTGGTTCCGATGAAACAGATATTTTTCTTCTTCCTTTCGCTCTTCTTGCAGCTAGAACCTTTCTGCCATTAGCAGAGGCCATGCGTTCGCGGAAACCATGTTTGTTTCTTCTTTTTCTCTTAGAGGGTTGAAATGTTCTTTTCATAATAATTATCTCAGGATGCTTTTTTCCTTAAAAGTCGGGCAAATATACAATAAGTTTTTTGTCTTTC
>JAQWJV010000001.1 GCA_029248185.1 Flavobacteriaceae bacterium
TTCTACAATCTCATCTTGAATATTTTGTATTGTTTTCACACTTAAAATTATAAAATTATTGCAACATGGCTACTGCTCTTCTGATTCCCGCTTCCAAACGATCGATTTCTTCAAAGGTGTTGTAAAAAGAAAAAGATGCCCGTATAGTTCCTGGGATTTCATAAAAGTCCATGATGGGTTGAGCACAATGATGTCCCGTTCGAACAGCTATACCCATTTGATCTAAAATACTTCCAATATCATAAGGGTGAATCGATCCTACGTTAAAAGAAATGACCGCTGTTTTTTCTGCTGCTTCTCCGTAAATCTTCAATCCTTCAATGCGTTGTAAAGCCGTTGTGGCATAGGCCAATAATTCGGCTTCATAGCTCGCGATGCGATCAATACCAATCCCGTTCATGTAATCCAATGCGGCACCAAAAGCGATACCTCCAGCGATATTAGGCGTTCCTGCCTCAAACTTGTGCGGTAAGTCTGCGTAGGTTGTTTTTTCAAAGGTAACGGTCGCAATCATTTCCCCTCCTCCTTGATAAGCAGGAAGTGCATTGAGTAAGGCTGATTTGCCATACAACATTCCTACCCCTGTAGGCCCACATAATTTATGCGCAGAGGTCACATAATAATCCACATCCAATGCTTGAACATCCGCTTTGATGTGGGGTGATGCCTGTGCGCCATCAATCAAAACTTTAGCGCCTTTTTGATGGGCTTTATCAATAATTTCTTGAATGGGATTGATTGTTCCTAGGGCATTGGAAACATGGTTTACAAAAACCAATTGGGTTTTGGAATTCAAAAGCCGCTCAAATGCATTCATATCTAAAGTCCCCTGATGGGTCATTGGAATGACTTTTAAAAGTGCTCCTGTTTTTTCACACAACATTTGCCAAGGTACAATATTAGAATGATGCTCTAAGGCGGAGATTAAAAGCTCATCTCCTTTTTTAAGGAGGGATGCATAACCCGAAGCGATACAGTTAATGCTTTCTGTTGTTCCCGCTGTAAAAATTATTTCATGAGGATGCGCAGCATTAAAGTGGTTTTGAATGGTTGCCCGAGCTTTTTCATAAGCATCGGTTGCCTCTTGACTCAATTTATGAACACCTCTATGAATGTTGGCGTTGTATCTGTAATAATAATCCGATATGACCTCAACAACTTGCCTAGGAGTTTGTGAAGTCGCAGCATTATCCAGGTAAACAAGAGGTTGGCCATTTACCTTTCGAGATAAAATTGGAAAATCTTCACGAAGTTGGTTTACATCAAACATCTATAGATCAAATCCTAAACTAACACCAAGTTTATTGGCAATTTGGCTATTAATTCGCTTCTTGAGCGAAGGCAACTGCACACTTTCTAAAACATTATTCGCAAAGGCATAGGTTAGAAGTGCTTTAGCTTCTTTCTTGGGTATTCCCCTTGAGCGTAAGTAAAATAAGGCCTCCTCATCTAATTGTCCAATAGTACACCCATGAGAACACTTCACATCATCTGCATAAATTTCTAATTGTGGTTTGGTATTGACTGTTGCTTTATCAGCCAATAGAATGTTGTTATTCTGTTGAAACGCATTGGTCTTTTGAGCAATTTTATCTACCAATATTTGTCCATTAAAAACCCCCTCTGAACGTTCAGCAAAAATCCCCTTGTAGTCTTGGTGACTCTCACAATTAGGTTGCGCATGATGAACTAGGGTCGCATGATCAACATGTTGTTTCCCCTTTAAAATGGTTACTCCTTTGAGGGTAGAAAGTATGTGTTCCCCCTTATGGAAATAATTTAAATTATTGCGAATCAATTTACCGCCCAAAGAAAAAGTGTGTACGCTAGCATGACTATTTTTTTCTTGAATGATATACGTATTATCAATTAATGATGCCGTTTCCAAGTCATTTTGGAGTTTGTAATAATCCATAAACGCGTCTTGATGCACATAGATTTCAGTCACACAATTGGTCACTACAGGATGCTCTTTTAAGCTCTGGTGGCGCTCAATAATCTGAACTTGTGCATTCTGATCCACGACGATTAAATTTCGTGGTTGCAACCAGACCGCTTTTTCTTTCCCTGTGGAAAAGTGAATGATTTCTATTGGTTTTTCAGCAACAACACTTTTGGGAATATAGATATAGGCTCCTTCTTTGGCATAAGAAGTGTTTAGAGCCGTCATACTATCATCTTGATTTGCTATTTTATTGAAATAGGTGTCAATTAATTTTTTGTATTTCGGTTTGCTTAATGCTGCTGAAAGCAAACAAACATCAATTCCATCATGAGTAGTATTTGATAAAAAAGGACTATAAACCCCATCGATAAAAATAACTTTATAGGTATCTGTATCGTAGAGAAAGTATTTTTTTACATCTTTTAAATCAACATTGGTTTCATCATTTGGAAAAATTGAATAGTCCTGGTTGATCAGATTTGCAATTGAAGTATACTTCCACGCTTCCTCTTTTTTTGAGGGAAACCCTTTTGCTTCAAATATTTTTAAAGCATCGGCACGGGTTTGTTGAACCGACTCTGGAAAATCCATCCCGTCTTCAAAAGCCAAATGTGAAGAAACTAATTTTTCTTTGAATTCCATATTATGCTAATTCTTTGATCCAATCGTACCCTTTTGCTTCCAATTCGTGAGCCAAGTCTTTGGTTCCAGATTTTACAATTTTCCCATCGAAAAGGACATGTACAAAATCAGGAACTATATAATCCAAGAGACGCTGGTAATGTGTGATTACAATCACTGCATTGTCTTTACTCTTCAGTTTGTTGACACCATTTGCAACAATTTTTAACGCATCAATATCCAAGCCAGAATCGGTTTCATCCAGAATGGATAAAGTGGGTTCTAACATTGCCATTTGAAAAATTTCATTTCGTTTTTTTTCTCCTCCAGAAAACCCCTCGTTCAAAGAGCGTGATAGAAACTTAGAGTCAATGTCCAACAACTGGGCTTTATCTCTGATTTTTTTTAGTAATTCACTTGCGGGCATGTCCTCCAAACCTTTTGCTTTTCGGTTGGCATTGATTGCCGTCTTAATAAAATTAGTTACTGAGACCCCGGGAATTTCAACGGGATATTGAAACGAAAGAAAAATTCCTTCATGAGCGCGTTGCTCTGCGTCCAAGTCAGCAAGATCATTTCCTTTCAACAATATCTTTCCTTGAGTCATTTCGTAATCTTCATTTCCTGCGATTACTGAAGAAAGCGTGCTCTTACCTGAACCGTTGGGTCCCATTATGGCATGGACTTCACCCGCTTTTACGTCAAGGTCTATTCCTTTTAAAATATCTTTACCCTCTATTTGGGCATGTAAATTTTCAATCGTTAACATAGTTGGTTTTTTTATCCCACTGATCCTTCAAGGGAAATTTCTAGCAATTTTTGTGCTTCTACTGCAAACTCCATCGGAAGTTTATTTAATACTTCTTTACTAAATCCATTGACAATTAATGCAATGGCTTTTTCGGTATCGATTCCCCTTTGATTGCAGTAAAATATTTGGTCTTCACCGATTTTACTGGTGGTCGCTTCATGTTCAATCTGAGCAGAATTACTTTTCGCTTCGATATAAGGAAATGTGTGTGCACCACAATCATTCCCCATTAAGAGTGAGTCACATTGAGAAAAGTTTCTTGCATTTTCTGCCCGTGCCCCAACTTGAACCAGTCCACGATAACTATTTTGTGATTTTCCTGCTGAGATTCCCTTAGAAATAATGGTACTTCTCGTATTTTTCCCTAGATGAATCATCTTGGTTCCTGTATCGGCTTGTTGAAAATTATTTGTCACTGCTATGGAATAAAACTCTCCTGTAGCGTGATCTCCTTTCAACACACAAGAAGGGTATTTCCATGTTACTGCCGATCCCGTTTCTACTTGAGTCCAAGATATTTTAGAGCGATTATGGCAAATTCCACGTTTCGTAACAAAATTAAAAACACCGCCTTTACCTTCTTTGTCTCCAGGATACCAATTTTGAACTGTTGAATATTTAATCTCAGCATCGTCTAGGGCAATCAATTCAACCACGGCGGCATGAAGTTGATTTTCATCTCTTGATGGAGCAGTACACCCTTCAAGGTAACTCACATAACTTGACTCATCGGCGATAACTAAAGTACGTTCAAATTGTCCCGTTCCCGCTTGATTAATCCTAAAATAGGTTGATAATTCCATCGGACAACGAACACCCTTGGGAATATAACAGAAAGATCCGTCTGTAAAAACAGCAGAATTTAAGCCTGCGTAGTAATTGTCTTTGGGAGGAATTACGCTTCCAATATATTTTTTTACTAATTCTGGATACTCTTGAATGGCCTCGGAAATAGAACAAAAAATGATTCCTTTTTCTGCCAATGTTTTTTTGAAAGTTGTCGCAACAGAAACAGAATCCATAACAATATCTACTGCCACTCCAGAGAGTTTCTTTTGTTCATCTATAGAAATACCCAGTTTGTTAAAGGTTTCCAACAATTCTGGATCAACTTCATCTAAGCTATTGTATTTGGCTTGCTTCTTGGGTGCAGAATAGAATGATATGGATTGTAAATCCGGCTTTTTGTATGTTACATTAGCCCATTCGGGTTCCGTCATTTCTAGCCAGGAGGCATAGGCATCTAAACGCCATTGCGTCATCCACTCAGGCTCCCCTTTTTTTTCCGAAATTTTACGTACGATTTCTTCACTTAAACCTACTGGAAAAGTATCTGACTCAATGTCTGTATAGAAACCATATTCATACTCTTTCGTCTCTAATTCTTTCTTTAATTCTTCTTCTGTATATGCCATTCTTTTTTTTTAAAGTGAGAAACTTTCCCCACAACCACAAGTTCGTTGTGCATTAGGATTATTAAACACAAACCCTTTCCCATTAAGTCCACCAGAATATTCTAAAACAGTACCCACCAGGTATAAAAGACTTTTTTTATCCACTAATATTTTCACTTGATTGTCTTCAAATAATTTATCTTGCTCTTGGAGTGAATTATCAAATTTTAAGTCATAAGACAAGCCCGAACAACCACCGCTTTTCACACCTACTCTGACAAAATCTTGAATAGGATCAAAACCCTCTTCTTTCATCAAAGTGGCAACTTTCTCTTTTGCTGTTTCTGAAACCTTAATCATCCTAATGAAGAATTAATCTAAATAAAGCTCAAAGATAAGATATTTCTGTGGATATCATACTTTAAACGATTGATTTAAACTATGTTAAAATCAAGTCTTCTAATGCCAAATTGCTAGAAAAATATCTTTTCCTCCCCTAGAGATAGGGAAGTCTCCAGCATCACTTTCTGTGCTTCCAACTACTTGAATTTTTCCATCCTCTCTTTCATTAATGGCAAAGGCTAAATCCAACCCATTTCCATCGAGACTGTAAGTGTTCATTACACTCCCATTAGCTAGTGTATGCACTAAATGAACATTATTGGCTAAAAAAGAATCCTCAACATTTAGCTTATTTGAGGCTTGATGCCCTACCAATACAAGCGTACCGTCAGGTCGTTCTAGGAGGGTATTGGCTTTTTCAAAACCTTCACTACCAATTATTTTAGATGACTTTAAAATGCCTTCTTTTGAGAAAAAGGCTAAAAAAATATCGGAGGATCCCATAGCCTTTTCAATATCACCATCACTACTGTAGGTTTGTCCAAGAATCACATAATCTCCGTTTCGGTTTTCAATTATTGCTTGTGCGCCATCATAATTCGAACCTCCAAAAGAGTGCTCCCAAATCAAGTCTCCAGAAGCATCCAATTTTACAATCCATGCATCATAACTTCCCCGTGGATCACTAATATCAACATCCTGACTTTCGGAAGCTCCCACTAAAACAAAATCTCCTTCTTTCGTTTCTATTGCATCATAAGAGCGGTCATTACTAGTCCCTCCAAAATATCTACGCCATACTAAATTTCCATTTTTATCAACCTTATGACACCAGAATTCTCCAACTCCATGGCGTTGATTAAAATGCATTTGTTTACCCTCTTGACCGGCGCCATTAGAAGCCGTTACATCTAAAAAACCATTAAAAAAAAGTCCACCGTCCTGAGTTGCAAGAATATTGTATGCATGATCATGTCCCAAGAAACCAAAACTTCTTTCCCATAAAAGAGTTCCTTGAGCGTCAATACGTAAAAGCCAATTGTCATGTTGTCCTTGATTTAAGGAAGCATCACCATCATTACTTTTACTGTATCCAATTAATGCATAACCTCCTGTATTTAATTCGACAAGATCGTATCCCCTATCATCACTACTTCCTCCATAGGTCTTTGTCCATTCAAGCACAGAGGCTGAATTAAATTTCATGACAAAGAAATCGCTTCCTGCTCTTTCTTTTTCGCTAAAATCGCCATTTATACTTTGTGTATTTCCAATGACAGCAAATCCCCCATCATTTGTTGAAATAATATTATGTGCTGTATCTTCTTGACTCCCTCCAAAGGTTACTACTTCATCCCAAGCACCAACTAAAGGGGGAAGATTAGGCCAATCACTTTCTGTAATAGGTGAGCAAGAAACAATCAAAACAAGAAATAAAAAAAGTAAAAAATGCTGCATATTCAGTCGGATGCTTTAACCAAAAATAAACCTGAATTAATATCATTTACAGCAATTACTCCACTCTCAAAATAGGGATAAACATTCCAGACTCCTTCAAAATCTGCATTGTTATCTTGGGGGTAGGTGTCAAAAAAGCCCGTTTCCACAATCTGCTTCTCTTCAATTCCACTAATGTCCAAAACCCTTATGCCTGCGGTATAACTGGCTAAGTAAAAAAGGTCGCCTTTACTATATCCATTATGATCAATCGCATTGACTGCTGCAAAATAATTAAAATATAATTCTGGGTTCATTAAATCAGAGACATCAAATATTCGGGTTAGCGTCGGCGATCCATAACGCAATTCGTCTAATTCATCTCCAAAGAAAAAAAATCGATGGTCTTCTGAAAGATAACCTTGATGGGTGTATCCTCCATTTTGGTAGGTTATTGAATTAATTTTTTGAGGATTTTCTTTATCCGTAACATCTACAATTATAATTTGATTGTTATTCCCTCCATCGCTATTGCTTCCAAAAAATAATTCTTTGCCCTGATAAGCTGTATCAGGCCCTTTATAATTAACAATTTGAGCATCGTGTGTGTACGAATCATCGGCATATCCTCCAACAACTTTTGGGTTTTTAGGATCATTGATGTCTATAAATACGGGGCCTCCTTGATAAAGAGCGGAGCCAATGACATAGGCAAAACCACTTTCTTCATTGATTGCAATATTATGTGCATTACCAAAATCAGTGAGGCGCTTGTCTGCGCTAAAAATTTCTTTCTCAGTTAAACCTCTGAGTCGAGTTAAGTCAAAAACTTGAAGTCCGTGTCCCTGAGCCTCACTAACAATAAAGGCAAAATTATCAAACACCTTGATATCTCTCCATGGACTGGGGACGGTTGCTGTTGGTAATTTTCCTAAATAAAGAGGTGCTTCAGGATTACTAATGTCAACAAAAGCTGTCCCATCATCTAAACCCGAAAGCACATATTCTTTTCCAGTCTCTGGATCCGTCCAACCCCAATTGTCATTTCCTGAATTACTTTCAAAATCATCTAGCGTAACCCTAGATAATAAATCATATCCAGAACAGGGGTAGACCCCTGCCATTCCATTTTCACAGGGATAAAAAATATTGGCTATATCCTCTTGAGGAGAAGGTTGAGGGTTCTCGATCACAACTATATCCTCCATATCATTGTCATCAGTAACTTCATTCATTGTACAAAAGTCAAAAAAAAGAAGAATCAAAAGTAGGGCAAAGCGTTTCATGATTTTTTTTTAAAATTACATAAAAAACATTAAGTCAATATTTTCGAGACCCTTTTCGTTAGGATATGTATTTTTGCTTCATGTTAGAAAATAAAAACCCTTCCAAAACTACACTCGCTTCATTGGGTGAATTTGCCTTAATCGACCACTTAACCCAAACGTTTGAATTAACTCAAGAATCAAGTGTTCTTGGAATTGGTGATGACGCAGCAATTTTAGACTTAGCTGAAGGGCAGACTGTCGTAAGTACTGATTTATTAATTGAAGGAGTTCATTTCGACTTAAGTTATATGCCCCTGAAACACTTAGGCTACAAGGCAGTAATCGTAAACCTTTCTGACATTTATGCGATGAATGCAAAGCCAAATCAAATTACAGTTTCCATTGCTGTTTCCAATCGTTTTACCCTAGAAGCACTTGAAGAATTATATACTGGGATTCGTTTAGCTTGTAAAAATCACAAGGTCGATTTAATTGGTGGGGATACCACAAGTAGCACCTCGGGATTGACCCTTTCTATTACCGCAATAGGGAAAGCAAATAAGAAGCAAATTACACGGCGATCTGGAGCGCAAGAAAACGATTTGTTAGTCGTAAGTGGAGATTTAGGTGGAGCCTATGCAGGATTACAAATCCTAGAACGAGAAAAAGCTGTTTTTAAAGTAAATCCAAACAGCCAACCTGACCTTAGTAATTATGCCTATAGTATCGAACGGCAACTTAAACCCGAAGCAAGAAATGATGTCATTGCGTTACTAGCAGAATTAAATATTGTTCCCACTTCAATGATTGATATTAGCGATGGGCTTTCTTCAGAAATTCTTCATCTCTCAAAAGCCTCAAATGTTGGATTTAAAATTTTTGAAGAAAAACTACCGCTTGATCATGAAGTCATCCGTATTTGTGAAGAGTTTAAGTTTAATTCAACTACAGCTGTGTTGAATGGCGGAGAAGACTATGAATTACTTTTTACCGTTCCACAAAAAGAATTTGAAAAGATTAAAAATCATCCTTTGTTATCTATTATTGGTCATGCCTGTGATCAAGCAACTGGATGTCAACTTGTAAATGGATTAGGACAACAGATTGAACTAACTGCACAAGGATGGCAATCCTTTTCTGATAAATGAAGCTAGCCTAGGGCTACATCCAGCATCATCATAACAATAAATCCTAAGATAAATCCAAGCGTAGCGATATCAGTATATCTGTCTTGTTGGGTTTCAGGAATTACCTCTTCAACCACCACAAAGATCATTGCTCCTGCTGCAAAGGAAAGAGCATAGGGAAGCAAAGGAGTAAAAAAAGATACTGCAACAGCGCCAATTACCGCAGCTACAGGTTCAACGACGGCAGATAGTTGACCGTACCAAAAACTTTTAAAGCGACTTATACCCTGTCTTCTCATCGGCATAGAAACAGCGATTCCCTCGGGAAAATTTTGAATACCAATACCGATCGCCAATGCCACGGCACCAGCAATTGAAGCTTCTGGTATACCTGCAGCTACCCCACCAAATAAAACCCCTACTGCAAGTCCCTCGGGTATATTATGTAAGGTAATTGCTAACACCAATAAAGTGGTTCTATGCCAAGGTGTTTTGATTCCTTCACTTTCTTTAAAGTTAATGTGGATATGAGGTAATACTTTGTCCAGACCAAAAATAAAAAGAGCTCCCAGACCAAATCCAATTGCAGCAGGCATGACTTTGGTAAAACCTTCTCCGGGACTCATCGCAATCCCTGGAGCCAACAAACTCCAAAAACTGGCAGCTACCATAACCCCTCCTGTAAATCCCAGAAGTCCGTCCAATACAGCACGATTCATGCTTTTAATAAAAAATACTAAAGAAGCCCCCAAAGCAGTCAAACCCCATGTGAATACTGTAGCGTAAAACGCTCCCAAAACTGGGTCTGTATTTTGAAAAAACTCAATGACTGACTCCATCCTACTAATTTTAGGCAAAAATAAACACTTAAGTTTAATTGACTTGAAATATAAAGCTTTTAATTACTTTTACTACTTACTATGAAAAAGCAAGTTTTTGATTATATCATTTGTGGTGGAGGTGCTTCAGGCTTGTTATTAGTAAACGCTCTTTTAGAGGATCGTTATTTCGATAATAAAAGAATCTTATTGATTGAAAGAGAGACTAAAAATTCCAACGACCGAACGTGGTGTTTTTGGGAAACTAATCCTGGACATTTTGATTTTTTGGTTAAAAAATCATGGCCTAAAGCATCATTTAAATCCAAGGAACTCAACCTAAATTTTAAACTTGCCCCTTTTCATTATAAAATGCTTAGATCTAAAGCTTTTTATAATGAAATATATCAAAAAATGGAATCACACAAACAGCTGACCCTACTAAAGGCTGAAGTACTTAACATCAAAGAAAACCAGTCCACTACTAGAGTTAAAACAGATAAAGGAACCTTTGAATCTGAAAAAGTATTCAATAGCATTTTCAATCCAAAAGCATTGTGCGAGCAGAAAAAATATCCTGTACTCAACCAACATTTTATTGGCTGGTTCATTAAAACAAATACCCCTACGTTTGATCCTGAAAAAGTGCTTTTTATGGATTTTGATATTCTACAAGAAGACCAAACCCGTTTTTTATATCTCCTTCCTACAGATGAAAAACACGCCCTAGTTGAATATACTTTATTTTCAGAAGGTTTGCTTCAAAAAGAAGAATACGAAAAAGGAATCATGGACTATTTAAATGCTCAGGGAATTTCAGCCTTTGAAATAGAAGAAAAAGAACAAGGAAATATTCCCATGAGTTGTTTCCCTTTTGAACAATTTAATACCCCCAGCCTTTTAAATATTGGAACGGCTGGAGGATGGACCAAAGCCAGTACTGGATTTACTTTTAAAAACACAGAACGTAAAATAAATCGATTGGTTTCCTTTCTAAAAACAGAAAAGAACTTAAATCAATTTCAAACCAAAAATAGATTCCGATTTTACGATTTACTTTTTTTAGATGTATTATTAAAATACAATGAACAAGGAAGTAAATTATTCGAACGGATGTTTGCTAAAAATCACCCCGTAACTATTTTTCGTTTTTTAGATGAAAAGACTACTTTTTTAGAAGATTTAAAAATTCTTTCCTCGTTTTCACTCCAACAAATTAGATGGTTTTTAAGTGCTCTTGTGAAGCGTATATTCTAAAATTTTCGCTCCATCAAATTATTTCCAAAGGTTTTAAATGTACTTTTTCCCTTATCTGAAATCTGAATTTCCGCTAATTTATCAAACGCTAGTTGTGTATATTCAGATACTAATTGTTGACTGGCGCGGGCGGCACCTGTAGAATCAAAAATAGCTTTCACAGCAAAGACTTTATCCTGTTTATTCCCTACAAAATCAAACCATTCAACCAAGGATTTCTTTTCCTCGGAGGATCCAAGTTCCATAGCTTTATGATATAAAATGGTTTTCTTGTTTTCAATAATATCTCCTCCTAGCTGTTTTCCAAAATCTTTAGGATCTCCATAAGCATCTAAATAATCGTCCTGGATTTGAAATGCTAAACCTAACAATACTCCAAAATCATAGAGTTTTTCTGCTTCTTGATCGGATGCGTTTCCAATCCATGCGCCGGCTTTGAGGGCATACCCCACTAAAACTGCCGTCTTAAGCTTGATCATTTCCAAATAGGCTGAAATAGAAACTGTTATTTGTGTCTCAAAATCAACATCATATTGCTGGCCCTCACATACTTCAAGCGCTGTTTTACTCAATTGTTTATTGAGCTTGGCGTACAAGGGATCTTCATACATCTCAAGACATTGATAAGCTTGAATCAGCATGGCATCCCCAGATAGGATCCCTGTATTTGTGTTCCACTTTTCGTGAACGGTAGTTTTTCCTCGTCGCAATGGGGCAGCATCCATTATGTCATCATGCATCAACGTAAAGTTGTGAAAAATTTCTACTGATAAGGCTGCTGACAAGGCCTCTTTTGGGTCATTCCCAAATGCATCGGTTGCCATTAAGGTTAAAAGTGGACGCAAGCGTTTGCCTCCCAATTGTAAAATATAACTTATAGGAGAATACAGTCCTTTGGGTTCTTCTTTTTGTTTATTTCCCTCAAGGAAGGAAGAAAAAAGATGCTGATATTTTTCTAATGACACTTTCTTTTTTTTTTGTAAAAATAGGACATTTATAAATACCCCCATATTAAAAAAACTTTAGAAACTTTTTTTGTGTATTAAGTTTCCTTGTATATCTTTGCAAAAAAAATGTGATGGAAAAAGAAATTGTCAAACGAGCGATTTCCCTTTTTTTACAATATGGATTTAAAAGCGTCACCATGGACGACATTGCACAGGACATGGGAGTCTCTAAAAAAACTATTTATGTGCATTTTCCAAAAAAAGAACAGCTCGTTTTAGAGAGTGCAATGAATCACTTTGATTTAATCATTGAACGTATCATAAGTATCTCAAAACATTCTAAAGATCCAATCATTGAACTTTATCAGCTCAAAAAAGAGGCAATGAATTATTTGTCGAATGAAAAAAACTCCCCGCAATATCAACTTCAAAAATACTACCCCAATATCTATTCCAAATTGAAAGAGAAAGAGTTTAAGGCCTTGGGGAATTTATTTGCTTCAAGTATAGCCAAGGGAATAAAAACAGGATTATTCCGTCAAGAACTCGATATTGATTTTGTTTTGAGAATTTTCTTCAATGGTATCAGAGGAATTCGAGATATTAATCTTTTTCCAATCGAACAATTTAATATAGACGAGCTAATGATCAGCTTTTCCGAATATCACCTTCGAGCAATTTGCACACCCGCAGGAACGTTAAAATTAGAAACCTACAAAAAAGAAATGAACCTATGATAAAACAAATAATCCTCATCTTATGCCTTGGTTTTGGCACCTTGCATGCCCAAAATCTCCCCGAATCCGTTTCATTGGAAGAAGCCGTTGCTTATGGTTTAGAAAATAACCGTAGAGTTATTAACGCAAACCTAGAGGTACAGAAAGCTTACAAAGAAAAATGGAAGACAATTGCAATTGGACTTCCGCAAATCACAGCAGAGGCAGACTATCAAAATTTTATTGAACTTCCCACATCCTTAATCCCTGCTCAATTTTTTGGAGGAGAAGAAGGAGAATTTGCAGAAGTTCAATTTGGAACCCCTCAAACCATGAGAGCAGGCGTTACTTTAAACCAATTAATTTTTGATGGTTCCTATTTGGTTGGTCTTGAATCCATAAAAGTTTATTTAGATATTTCTGAGAATTTATTGGAAAAAACCGTACTTGAAATTCGTAAAAATATAATCAACAGCTACTTTAATGTTTTATTGACGCGTGAAAACATCCTTTTTTTAGAAAAAAATAGAGCAAATTTAAAAACCAATTTAGAAGAGCTAACCCAGTTATTTCGAAATGGTTTTGAGGAAGAAGAAAGTGTAGAGCAGCTCCGATTAACTTTATCCAGCATAGAAACTCAATTACGTTATGCCCAAAACGTAGAGCGCATCACATTAGACATGTTAAAACTATTGATGGGTTTCCCCACCCAATCCCCACTATTTTTAAAGGATGAGTTGGATGGGCTCACAACAGCAAGTCTTTTCGAATTTCCCACTGAAACGGCACCCAAAATAGAAAATAATATTGATGTAAAAATTGCGCAAAATAACTTCGCCTCTGAAGGCTTATTATACAAACTTGAACGATCAAAAAACTTACCTCGTCTCTCTGCCTTTTTGAATGGAAATTATACCGGTAACAGTGAGACCTTTAGTTTTACAGAAGCCAACCAAAAATGGTTTGGAGCTTCCATGCTTGGTGTAAAACTTCAAGTTCCTATTTTCAGCTCTTTCATGCGTCGTGCTAATTCACAAAAAGCAAAAATTGCAGTAGCACAAGCTGAAACTAACCTCAATGAAACTCAAGAAAGAATTTACATTGAAATACAAGCCGCAACAAATGAATATCAATTGGCCGTAGAAAATTATTTTACAACCAAAGAAAATTTAGCCTTAGCCACTCGAATTAAAGAAAAAAATCAAATCAAATACTTTGAAGGTCTTGCAAGTTCTTTTGAATATAGAGAAGCACAACTTCAACTTTATAGCGCACAAAACAACTACCTCAAATCTATTCAAAGTGTTGTTCAGAAGAAATTAAATTTAGAGACCCTTCTTAACCCTTCCCAAAAATAAAAATTATGAAAAAATCAATGATTATCCTCAGTTTTTCTCTTCTCCTTCTTGCTTGCAGCCAAGAAAAAGGGGGAACAAATTCTGTAAATCAAGCTACAACAAATCTTGAAGAATTGCAAAATAAAAAAGCCAGCTACACAAGTCAAATAAGTGCTTTGAATCAAGAGTTGAAGCAGGTCAATGAAGCGATCCTTTCCCTTACTGGCGACGAAAAAAGAACTTTAGTTACTGCTTTCCAAGCGGAATCAAAAGTGTTTAACCACACTGTAGAAGTTCAAGCCAATATCAAAACACGACAAAATCTATTATTATCGCCTGAATTTAGTGGGCGTTTGGAACAAATTTTGGTCGTTGAAGGTCAAAATGTTAAGAAAGGGAAGCTATTAGCGGTAATTGATGATGCAGGACTTCAAGATCAGTTAGATCAAATGAACTTACAACTTGCTCTATCCAAAACTAATTTTGAGAGAACTGAACGCTTGTGGAATCAAAAAATTGGCTCTGAAATGATGTATCTGGAGGCCAAAACACGCTACAATACCCAACAAAAGCAAGTTGCTCAAATGAAAGAACAACTTGCAAAAACAAAAATCTACGCCCCTTTTGACGGAGTGATCGATGAAATCGCAGCAAGAGAGGGAGAAACCGTCGCTCCTGGAATGTCTCCTATTCTTAGAATTGTAAATCTCAATAGTATGTATGTGGAATCCGATGTCCCTGAAAACTATTTAAAAAATATCACCAAGGGAAGCAAAGCAACCGCTATCATACCGGTTTTAAATGAAACTCAAAATACCATCATTCGCCAAACAGGAAATTTTATACAACCGAGTAATAGGACTTTTCGTATCGAAGCGCCAATTGATAACCCAACGGGGTTAATAAAGCCAAACTTAAATGCACGTTTAAGTGTAATTGACTACGCCAACCCAGAGGCGATTATGATCCCGCTTCGAGTCGTTAGAGAAAATGCAAAGGGAGAAACTTTTGTTTTTGTTTTAGAGACCCCTGAGGAAGATAATGGTTTTACTACCTCGCAACAATTTGTTACTCTAGGTAAAGCTCAGAACGAAATGGTTGAAATTATTCAAGGAATTGAACCTAACGCCTTGATCGTTGATGAGGGGGTTAGCCTTTTAGTAGCGGGGCAAAAAGTAACCCGAATTGAACAATAATGGCTAAATCAATGAAAACACCCAAAACAAAAGAATTTCTATTTGCCTCATGGGCAATCGATCATAAAACAGTGGTTTATGTGATCATGGCTATCTTTTTAATTTTAGGCATTAGTTCCTATTTTAATATGCCGCGAGAAACCTTTCCAGAGATCAATGACACCAAGGTTTTTGTGAGTACAATCTATCCTGGAAATACCGCTGAAGATATTGAAAGAACGGTTACTGACCCCTTGGAAGAAGCCTTAAAAGGCGTTCCAAATTTGGTTGAAATTCGCTCAACCTCGTCTGAAGATTTTTCGGTAATTGATGTTGAATTTGACGAAAACATCTCCATTGATGATGCCAAACAAAAAGTAAAAGATTTAGTTGATGGTATTACCTCAGGTGCAGACTGGCCCGTATTTAACAATGCGAAAGTAGAACCCAATATTTTTGAGTTGGACTTTTCTGAATTACAACCCATCTTAAATATTAGTTTACACGGAGACTACCCCATTAAGCAATTGAAAGCTTATGCCGAACTTTTGGAAGGCCAAATCGAACAATTACCTCAGATTAAAGAAGTTAATATCCGAGGGATTCAAGTATTTGAAGTAGAAGTAGCAGTTGATATTTATAAGATGACTGCCGCTAAAGTGTCTTTTGATGATATTTTAAATACCATCTCTAGGGAAAATACAACCATTTCAAGTGGCAATATTGTCAGTGGAGGTCAAAGAAGAACATTGCGCTTAACAGGAGAAATTAAAGATCCTGAAGACTTGAAACGTTTTGTGGTTAAAACCGATAATGGCCCTGTTTATTTGGGTGATCTTGCAGAGATTTCCTTTGAAGAAAAAGAAAAAACATCTTTTGCTCGCTCTTTTGGAAAAAAAGCAGTCTTACTTGATGTTGTCAAAAGAGGCGGAAAAAATTTAGTCATCGCTTCTCAAGAAATTAAAGCCTTGGTAG
Organism: Flavobacteriaceae bacterium; assembly: GCA_029248185.1. Classification (GTDB taxonomy): domain Bacteria; phylum Bacteroidota; class Bacteroidia; order Flavobacteriales; family Flavobacteriaceae; genus MS024-2A. The sequence goes on from JAQWJV010000001.1 coordinate 16,171, forward strand.
CAGAACCACAAAAAATTGGTTTGCCTTCTAATCTTGAGATTAAAGTTTCCAACGATCAATCCAACTTGACATTAAACCAAGTGAGTGAACTAGTCAATAGTATCATCTTTGGGGTGATCTTGGTAGTAACAGTCCTCATGTTCTTTTTGGGATTCCGAAACGCTTTGTTTGTGGGCTTTGCTATCCCCATGTCCATGTTTATGTCCTTTATGATTTTATCGGCATTAGGATATACGCTCAACACCATGGTTCTTTTTGGCCTTGTAATGGGGTTAGGAATGTTGGTCGATAACGGTATTGTGGTGGTAGAAAATGTTTATCGCCTTATGGAAAAAGAGGGAATGTCTAGAATCGCTGCTGCTAAAGCAGGTATTGGTGAGATTGCATTTCCTATCATTGTATCAACCGCAACAACCATCGCTGCTTTCCTTCCTTTAGGGGCTTGGCCAGGATTGATGGGAGAATTCATGATTTATTTCCCCATCACACTCTCTGTGGTATTAGGATCTTCTTTGGTGGTGGCTATTTTCTTTAATTCTATGCTTGTCTCCCAATTTATGGAAATAAGTGAACGAGAAATTAGTACTAAAAGCTTGTGGAGAATTACGATTTTTATGGGAGGTTTGGGAATTATTCTTTTATTCGGATCACCTAATACACGGGTTTTTGGAAACTTAATGGTATTGATTCCTTTATTGTTTTGGCTTTATAAGTTCTTCATCAAAAAAATGGCCTTGACGTTTCAAAACACCTTTTTAGTTCGTCTAGAAAATGGATACAGACGCTTCTTATCTTTCGCTCTTGGTGGATATAAACCTTTCCTCTTTCTTGGGGGTACCTTTATCCTTTTATTTACTTCTTTTGCGTTGATGGGTATTTTCCCTCCCAAAGTGGAGTTTTTCCCAGACAATCAACCTCAACAGATTTTTGTCTTTATTGAATATCCTGAGGGGACCGCAATTTCTAAAACCAATGCCACTACAAAACGCATTGAGAAAGAAATTTTAACCGTAATGGAACGTAACACCTACAACAAAGCTGGAACAAATATTCTAATAGAATCTATGGTAGCTCAAGTGGGTGAAGGAGCTGGAAATCCACAAATTGACAATGGAAACACCAATGAGCTCCCCAACAAAGGGAAAATAACCCTAACGATGCAAGAGTTTAAATTTCGTCAAGGTGTCTCTAGTGAATCCTTTAGAGAAGAAGTACAACAACAACTTATTGGAAAATTTCCAGGTGTATCAATTTCTGTAGAAAAAGATGCCAAAGGACCGCCTGCTGGATATCCTGTAACGATTGAAATTACTGGAAAAGACTACTTGGATCTGATCCAAACTGCGGAAACCATGAAAGAGTTTTTAAACCGAGTAAACATCGCTGGCGTAGAAGAACTCAAAATCAACGTAAACAAGAACAAACCCGGTTTGGAACTTACTGTCGATCGACAAAAAGCAGGGGAATTGGGTGTTTCAGCAGCACAAGTTGGTCAATTGTTGAGAACGTCACTCTTTGGAGCGAAAGCAGGTATTTTCAAAAAAGATGGAGACGATTATGATATTAATGTTCGCTTTAATGACGCCAATCGATACGATAATAATGCTTTATTCAACCAAAACATCATATTTAGAGATCCTGCTAATGGACGCATCAAAGAGATTCCTATTTCATCGTTAATCGAGCAGGAGAAAAAGAACAGCTTTAGTGCAATAAAACACAGGCAGCTCAATAGAGTAGTAACCCTTTATTCTTCTGTACTTGCTGGATATAATGCAAATGCAGTGGTTGATAATGTGAAACAATCACTCAAAGGATATAAACTTCCCGAAGGGGTCAATTTTAAATTTTCAGGAGAAATTGAAGAGCAGGAAAAAAACATGGCCTTCCTGTCTAAAGCGCTGGCCAGTGCTTTAGGTTTGATTTTATTGTTGTTGGTTTTTCAATTCAACTCTATCTCCAAGCCGCTCATTATTTTACTTTCTATTTTCTTAAGTTTCACAGGTGTCTTTTTAGGCTTAATGGCCTTCCAAATGCCCTTTGTCATTTTAATGACCATGATGGGAATCATCGCCTTGGCAGGAATTGTTGTTAATAATGGAGTGGTCCTTCTAGATTATACCCAATTGCTCATTGACCGAAAAAGAGGGCTTGAAAAATTGCCAGAGGGAGAAATGTTGAGTAAAGATTTAGTCACCGAAGCGATTGTTGAAGGAGGTACAGCGCGTTTAAGACCTGTTATTCTTACTGCAATTACCACTGTTTTGGGCTTGATTCCATTGGGGATCGGTTTAAACATTGACTTTTTCTCCTTATTTTCCGAATGGGATCCTAAGATTTATATCGGGGGAGACAATGTGGTTTTTTGGGGACCTTTGGCTTGGACAGTGATTTTCGGATTAACATTTGCTACCTTCCTAACCCTAGTCATAGTACCTTCAACCTTCTCTATTGTTTATTCCATTAAACTTTGGATAAAAAGAGTTTTATAAAGAAATCCAAATCCTGAGGTTCACGCCTCAGGATTTTTTATTTTTGCAGCACATCAAGAAATCATGTATAGAACGCATCACTGTGGAGAACTCTCTCTGGAACATTTAAATCAAACCGTAACCCTATCGGGTTGGGTCCAAAAAAACAGAAATAAAGGCTTTATTATTTGGACGGATCTTCGAGATCGCTACGGCATTACGCAATTAGTTTTTGACGAAGAACGAACCCCAAAAGCTATTTTTGAAAAAGCACAAAGCTTGGGAAGAGAATTTGTCATCCAGATACATGGAACTGTAATTGAGCGGGAATCTAAAAATCCTAATCTCAGTACGGGTGCCATCGAAGTATTGGTTGAAGATTTAACGGTCTTAAACCAATCCAAAACACCTCCTTTCACCATCGAAGACCAAACCGATGGTGGGGAAGAATTACGCATGCAGTATCGCTATTTAGATATTCGAAGAAGTCCAGTAAAAGAGAAGCTCATGTTTCGCTCTAAAGTATCTATGGCCGTACGAAATTATTTAACCGATGCGGGTTTTATTGATGTTGAAACTCCTTATTTAATCAAATCGACGCCTGAAGGAGCTCGAGATTTTGTCGTTCCGTCTCGGATGAATCCAGGGCAGTTTTATGCCTTACCTCAATCTCCCCAAACCTTTAAACAATTGTTGATGGTGGGAGGAATGGACAAGTATTTTCAGATCGTAAAATGTTTTCGAGATGAAGATTTACGTGCTGACAGACAACCGGAATTTACTCAGATTGATTGCGAAATGACCTTTGTGGAGCAAGAAGATATTTTAAATCAATTTGAAGGTTTAACTCAACATTTATTAAAAAGTATTAAAGGCATTGAACCCAAACCATTTCCCAGAATATCCTACGAAGAGGCCATGAAAACCTATGGAAATGACAAGCCCGATATTCGCTTTGGGATGACCTTTTGTGAACTAAATGACTTGGCACAAGGAAAAGGATTTGGTGTTTTTGATAGTCAAGAGTTGGTAGTAGGAATTGCAGTACCCGGTGCCGCTACTTTCAGCAGAAAAGAAATAGATGCGTTGATTGACTGGGTCAAACGTCCACAGATTGGTGCCCAAGGTTTGGTCTATGTCAAATACAATGCCGATGGGACTTTTAAATCCTCTGTAGATAAATTCTTTAGTTCAGACGATCTAAAAGTTTGGGCAGAAAAAGCAGGAGCCCAAGCGGGTGACTTACTGCTGATCCTTTCGGGAGAGACAAACAGTACCCTAACCCAACTCAGTGCCTTGCGTATGGAATTGGGAGAACGCCTTGGGCTGAGAAATCCAGAAGAATTTGCCCCCTTGTGGGTTACCGATTTTCCATTGTTAGAATGGGACGAAGAAAGCAAACGCTACCATCCCATGCACCATCCTTTTACTGCTCCCAAACCCGATCAACTCGAGTTATTAAAGACCAATCCGGGTGCAGTTAAAGCGAATGCCTACGACTTGGTTTTAAATGGTAATGAAATTGGCGGAGGTTCCATTCGGATTCATGACCAGGCCCTTCAATCTCAAATGTTTGACCTGTTAGGGTTTTCCAAAGAAGAAGCTCAAGCCCAGTTCGGTTTCCTGATGGATGCCTTTCAGTTTGGAGCACCACCACACGGGGGAATTGCCTTCGGACTCGATCGCTTAGTAGCTATTTTGGGGGGAGAAGAAACCATTCGAGATTTTATTGCTTTTCCAAAAAACAATAGCGGTCGAGATATTATGATTGATGCTCCGGCATCTCTTGATCAAAATCAATTGGAAGAACTGTCTCTAAAGACTACCCTCACTAAAATAGAATAAAAAAACCCATGAAACTCATCTTACGGATTTTGTTTTTGATATTGTTAGGGGCATTGGGCACCGGAATGTATTACAAAAACCAAATTGATTTTAGCCTCGGAGAGCGAATCATTGGGTTTACCGTTTTAGGGGGTGCTTTTATTTACCTCCCGTTATTTTTATACCACCACTGGAAGGGAAAACGCTTAAAAGACTATACCTTAAGTGATGACAATCTGAAGAAAATGAGAGAGAAATAAGGTTTAATTGTTTTAATATTTTTTCACGAAAAATATTGATAATCAAAGCCTTTGGTAAATAAAAATGTTAAAAAGTAAGCTTGCATAGATTTTAAGCTTACCTTTGCGGCATAATTAATAAAATAAACAATGACTGGTACAGTTAAATTTTTCAATGAAGCTAAAGGATTTGGTTTCATCACAAACGATGAGTCTGGAGAAGACGTATTCGTTCACATTTCAGCCCTAAACGGCGTGACCCTTAGAGAAGGAGCAAAAGTAGAGTATGTAGAAGAAGATGGTAAAAAAGGGAAGCAAGCTTCCAG
>JAQWJV010000016.1 GCA_029248185.1 Flavobacteriaceae bacterium
AAGTTCAGAGATTAATTTTAATAAATACGGCTGGCTCAGGGTCTGGTTGAGGTGTTTGAACAACTGGAACAACAGACTCTTCTTCTTCTTCGGTTGAACAGCTAAAAACTATTATAAACGATAAAATACAAATGAAAAATAAGGAAAGAGAATATTTCATTACACTTTAATTATGGTCAACAATTATAAATATACAAATTAATCTCTGAACTTAATGAAGAGGATATGCCGATGATTTATAGTCAAAGAATAAGTACCTAAAGAATAAAGAATAGAAGATATCTACAAAGCTATAAACAGAAGAGGTAAGGAGTTCGGTTTATAAGAACAAGGATTTATTTTCTGTTTTTTAGCCAACCACTAATCCATATGTATAGAGGGATTAACATCAAAACTACAGCAAAATAGAATACAACAATTGAAGGAATAGAGGTTAATTCTTCTATTTTATCAGCAGCTGATGAGATGAACAACGCTAACATTGTTATAGGGATAGGTAATTCATTAGATTGCCAATTACTCATATTAAATACTTATTTTACTTTTACTCAAATCTACTAATTACAACACAAATTTTTAGAGTAAGCAGTTAGGACTTTCGTTTTTTTAGAATCCTTATCCAATCATTTATATAGAATGGAAATGGTAAAGCCATTAAAATTAATCCTACTGTGGAAAGTATATTTTTAATAGGTTCTGTGAAATCAATTAAATCACTTAAACCTAAAACACCCAACCCCCCACCAATAAATAAAATTCCATTCTGTTTTATCTTTTTTATCATTGATTAATAGTTTTAATACAAGATACAAATTACCTTCTGAACTTAATAATGAGGATATGCCGATGATTAATAATTTTTAATACAAAGACTCAGATTTTGAAACATCCATTTTATTTAATTTTAAATCATCTAAGCCTTTTTGGTCAAATGGATTTTCAATATTATCCTGAACATTATATAGTGCTATCAAAATGAAACTAACGATAACACTCATTAATAAGGAGATTACTGTTTCCGATGATAAACCTAAAGATATGTTTTGGGATACTAATTGAGTATTATAAAGTAGCGGCGATAAAAAAATGAAAATTAGACAGTATTTTCTAAGAGAAATTGGGGTTGAATGAATTTTTAACCCCCTTAACTTTTCTGCACTCTGAAAAAGTTCATTTTTCACTCTAATAATACTATCTTTTTCTCTTTCATTGTAAAGTTTTTTGTAAGAGTCAATAATTAAAAATATTTCTTTTCTTTTTTCTCTAACCTTATTGTAATTATTATCTGAATTAGATTTTTTCAAATAACTGACAAAAATGTCTTGTAATTCAACTAAAGAAAAAAACAACTTTTCATAATCAGTTTTTTTTGTTTTGTCAACTGAATAGAAAATATTAGATAAATCAATTACTTTATTTCTAAAAATCGCAAATTCCTTAATTGAATCTTGCCTTCTTTGATATGCACTTGTAATTGAAAATACTAAGGGAAATACTATTGCAACACTCATTATAGTGAAGTCTAACTTTATATTTATATGATAATTATTGTAAAGGAAATAAATATTGTCTCTGATAAAAGGAATAACATCTTAATGTCAAAAACTGAAGTGATTGAATTTATATTCATTTATTAAAATTGAAAATAGTGAAACAAATAACCCAATAAAAATCCAAGTATTAGGTATATAAATGATTTTAACTTGAATATGATTTTAATCTTTTCCCACTTATCAGGTATTTGATTATTGTTTTGGTCAATTGCAAACCCACTTTTAGTTGAGTATGTTGCATACCAAAAAAGAATTGAAATGATTGCAGTAAGTGCTAACATTGAGTAAAATATGTAATTCATTTTCTAAATATTATTAGCTGTTAATTTGATTTATTGCTTGTCTATACTTTTTAGTGTAGTTTTCTTTTTTATTTTCCATTTTCCAAGATTTTTTCCACTTAAATCTTTTATTGCTTCAGCAGCAAAAGGATTATGCTCGTGTGCAGGAATATTTGGAAATAACTCAGCACAAAATGCTCCTAAATTTAAACCATATTCAAAATCAAAACTTGCCTCATTCCCACTTTGAATAAAGTTGTAAATATTGACAATATTATCTCCTATTAAATAATTTGAGTCTTGAGTTGAGTAAGAATGTCTCGCAATAAAAGAATCACTAATACCATCAACTATAACATCAAACTTTACATTAGCAGTTACATCAGAAGTAAATTCAACATAGTCAACAGTACATATAAATTGCAATTCAACTGAATCATTATTTTCTTTTGAACAACTATAAAAAAGTATAAATGATAAAACACAAATATTTAAAATATAAAAAGAATATCTCATTGTAATTAATTTAACTTAATAATAAACAATATACAAATTACTCCCTGAACTTAAATCAAGTAATGAAGATGTATTTGGAGTTTCTGTTCCAATTCCAACCTGTGCTTGGATTGAAAAAGCAAAAAGAATAGATAAAACGGAGATTATTAATTTGATTTTCATTTTTGGTTCACAATTAATGATAGTGAAATATACAAGGATAATTTAAATTAATTTATGGTAATTAACTCTAAGATATAATTTAATAATGGATTACATATTAAACCTCACCCCCCCTGTTCCAATAGAAAAACCGTTTTCTAAAACCCATGCCCCTGTGTTTGGATTAATGCTGGACTGAAACTTTTGGGGATTTAAATTCCAACAGTGTCAAGAACCACTGTTCAAAGTGTCCAAATTATTCTTATGAGAACCATTAAGAACTATCTATTTTCTCAAATAGTGTCACTTGAGTGTCACTTTGAAAATACATATTTTTCCTTAATCCCTATCATTATTAGTTTAACAAAGAAAGGGGTAAATACTTGTAGAGTATATGGAACTATAACCATTAAACTCTATTTACTTCCAAATACCTTGTTATCATTGGTTTTTACAATACCATTTAATTTGACTTTTTGAAATGTCTAAAGTTAATTTTTGTCCATAAGACATTGTAATAATTAAAATTGATACCAATAGAAAAAAAAATCTTTTTCATATCACTCACTTTTTTTATTTAAATGCGATCCATCACAATAACCATTTGGATTTGATGTATTCCCACTTTTACATTTAGGTCTATCGTACATAATACTATTGTATAACTTGTTACTAAAAAGTAACTAATAGATTTCTGGTTACCATTTGGTAACAAACACAATTAGTTATGGAAGCAGAGAAAACATATAAAAACTGTCCCGTATCAAGTTTCACAGATATGCTTGGAGGAAAGTGGAAGCTAATTATTATAAGTAGGTTAAGAAATAGAGATAAAATGCGTTTTGGTCAAATAGCTGACTCAATTCCTGCCATATCAAGAAAAGTACTAACAGATCAGCTAAAAGATTTAGAAAAAAATAAATTAGTTAAAAGGGGCTTTTTTGCAGAGATTCCTCCTAAAGTAGAGTATTCTTTAACTGAAAGATCAAAAAAATTGTGCTCTGTATTTAAATCAATAGAAGAATGGATGGACGAAAACTAAACGTTATGAAAGAGTATTCAAATTCTGAAATTAAGGTAAAATGGGATCCAAAATTATGCCAACACTCTGGTGTATGTATTAAAACGTTACCTAAAGTATATGATCTAAATAAAAGGCCTTGGATTAATTTGGAAAATGCTAATTCAGATGAAATAAAATCCCAAATTGGGAAGTGTCCTTCTGGAGCTTTATCATTTGATGATTTGAATTAACCCTTTTTAATTTATATTCCAATTACTCCCTGAACTTAATGAAGAGGATATGCCGATAATAAAATTAAACCCTATAAATCAACTTTAATAAAATTCATTTTACGTTTAATCAATCAAATCACTATTAAACAACTCCACCCTAAAACCACTACAAAGGAATCTTAGGGTTAAGTCAATGATATCAATGGATTAGGATTGATTTGCTTTGTGCCCATTGGTGTAAAAAAAAACCCTCCGGTTAGGGAGGGTATATCGTTTTAATTTGAAATATAGACTAAGGTTGCCTCTGACGACCAAAAATCTCTAGTCTCTAATCCTTTTTCAACAATCATATTGTTTAACCATTGATTATTTGGCATGAAAGAGACCTCTTGAGGGTTTGCATTATTTCTAAAAATAAAAGTCATATGGGTGATGTCATTTGCAGCCTCGTTTTTATAAATTACTTTTGCAAAAGACCATTGACTAATATTACCATTCAAGAGTTGTTTTTCCCACATAGGGAGAAAGATATTCATCTCAAACTTTTCGTAATCTTCGCTTTTCTGTCTCATTGCACCCATAGATATTTTGTCTCCAATTTTAGGTTCTCCACCAGTCATAACTGTTTGATGCAAAATTTTAATAGTATAGCTACGAACTTCATTTTTAATTTTTTTACTCATAGTATTTTTAACTACTGACCTTGATAATTTACCTCTATTGAGTGCTTCAATTTTTTTCATAGAAGAATCTCCATCCCAGTTATTCATATAGTTGTTCAGCTGATCTTCATCTTTAAAAATATTGAATACAACATAATCTGGAGCTTTTTCCATCTCGGGCCCTTTATCTATTTTCCAAACAGCCCAACGCATTTTTTTACCTTCTTTTATTTCGCTGTTATGAAAAGGCTTCCATATTTTTTCTAAAGTATTGTAATCATTTTCAACTCCTTTTTCAAGGTGAATAAAATCAGCAACAGCGACTTGTGCAGCTAAAAAATTTGAAAATATTAATGATAGAGTACAAAGAAATAGTTTTTTCATTTTAATTGATTTATGGTTAATAATATTCTAAGTTAGGGAGAATGTATTACTAATCAAATTCCAATCTCTTATTTTTAAGATGAATCGTTGTTTAAAGCCCCTATCTTGTCCTGCGATAAGGTATAGGAGAGAAGTTTAGGAATTGAAATTCTAACAGTGCCATTTAAGGGGATAAAAAGTATCCCCTTTCTTATTTATTTTACATTACTATGAATTTGACCTTTATAAATTATCAACCTTCATTAAGGTTAAAAATCTGTAGATCTTTGCCTATATAAGTAAAACAAACTGGGTTACTCTGATTTAATTTGAAAATAAGCATAAATATCTCGATTTGAATAAATTGTTACTATCGCTCTACAATAGCCTTTTGTTGGGCGTGTAACTATACCACATCTACCATTATCATTATCACTCCCTGACCATCGAATAAACTCATATCCCTCATCTGGAATTGCAGAAAGTGTCATTGTTGCACCTTGATCATAAATTCCAGTGGCTTCAGGCAATACTGACCCTCCTTCGGAAGCCGTAACAGTCAGGGCATATTGAGAAGAAACTGAGCGTTCTGATTCCACTTCTTCAACGGAACAGCTTGAAAATAAAATAAGTGATACAAAACATGTCAATAATAGGAAAATAGAAATTTTCATTGCAATGGTTAATGGTTATTCAAACATAAAGATAAGAAATATTTAGAAATTTATACAAACTAGAAAATTTGGAACACTATACAGAATAGGAAGAGTCTTGAGTGGAGAACTAAAAGAAATTATAAATTGCAACTATCCTTGTCTGGTCTCTAATTTATTAATATTTTCTTTCCTTCTATAATCATGAAATTTAAATTGATTTATAGTTTATAATACTTCAATGATAAACCGTTTAGATTAAACATCTAATCCTTAGCTTAAACAGCAAACCCTTTTCTAAAACCTATTTCCAACATTTTAAAAATACCGAGATTTGAAAAGTTGTTATTTGGTAATTCTTATTTTATGATTATTATTTGGATTAGGGGAAAAAATGATTTGATTAAAAGAAAGGTGGATTAAAAAAGAAGGCTTCAACAAAACATCATTAATCACGGAACATTTCCCTCAACCCACCTATCAAATTTTTAATAACATAAATATAAGGACGAAAAGACACAAAAGACTGTTAAACAAAATTGTTATTGCACATACCCAAATAATAAAAAATTATGCTAAGTCTCCCAATATATCTTCCATATTCTAGTAATTGATTGACGATTTTGTAGAACTAAACCTCCAAGTAAACCCAGATAGAAACAGTGGCCTAATCTTTAAAGTAAATACGGATTTTTGTGAAATTATTTGTTTTATTTTCCAAATTACTAATAATCACATTCAGGAATTTTAGATCCATGAGGGTCGATGTCTGTATCCCCTAAAATTTCTTTCATTCTTTTAAAAAATTCTGAGTTTTCGACATGCTCTATTTCTTCAGCAATATCATGAACTTCGTTGAGTTTAAACTTCATTTTTTTTACCAAGTAAAGTTCTATTAATCGATGCTTTGAAATGATTTCTGTTGCTTTTTCCCTTCCAGCAGATGTTAAAAGGATTGGCTTATAAGGCTTGCTGTCAACTAGACCCATTACAATTAATTTCTTGATCATATTAGACACCGTAGATTTATTTACCTCAAAAAAATTACTTAGTGCTGTCACCGTTACTCGTTCCCCTTTTTCTTCCCGCTTGTAAATCGCTTTAAGGTAATTCTCTTTTTCTATCGTTTTTTTCATAGTAATGTTTTGTGGTATAAAACTAAATAAATAGTTTTGCAGTATAAAACAAAAGCATGTCATTGTTGCGTTTCATTCTCTTTTTGTTTAGTATTCAAATGGCCATGGGTCAAGATTATTCCGTCAGGGGTCAGATTTTTTCAGGAAATGAACCCCTTGAAAATGTTTCTATTTTCATCAAGGGTTCAACCCAAGGAGGAACTACAAATTCCAAAGGCCAATTTTTACTTAATTTTTCTAAGATAAAAAATCCAAAACTTGTTATCTCCTATTTGGGATATAAATCATTAACAATACCCATTTCCTCAGCTAAAATTAATTTGGGTGTCCTCAAAATGGAGCCTGATGAATTGTTGGAGGAAGTTGTCATTTCAGGGACTTTAAAGCCGGTGTCCAAACTAGACAGTCCCGTAGCTGTAGATGTTTATAGCCAATCCTTTTTTAGGGCTAATCCTACTTCTTCTGTTTTTGAAGCGCTTGAAAATATTAATGGAGTTCGCCCTCAACTCAACTGCAATGTTTGTAATACGGGCGACATTCACATCAATGGTCAAGAAGGAAGTTACACCATGGTTTTAATTGATGGTCTTCCCTTAGTTAGTGGATTATCAACTGTATATGGCTTATCGGGAATTCCTCAATCTTTAATAGAACGTGTAGAAGTTGTTAAAGGACCCGCCTCTACACTTTATGGGTCTGAAGCTATAGGGGGAGTAATTAATTTAATCACTAAACTCCCCGAAAACACTTCAAAACTATCCATAGATTCATTCACATCAGGCTGGGGTGAGCTCAATACTGATGTTGGATATAAATACAGACTATCCAAAAGGACAACAGGTCTTCTAGGAATAAATTATTTTAACTACTCAAACCCAATTGACAACAATGAAGATGGATTCACTGACTTGACACTTCAAGATCGGATTTCAATTTTCAATAAGTTTACTTTTAACAACAAGCTGTCCTTTGCAACGCGTTATGTCTATGAAGACCGATGGGGGGGACAAATAGGATGGATGCCCAAATACAGAGGAGGTGACCTTCTTTATGGTGAAAGTGTTTACACCAGTAGGTTTGAGTTTTTTGGAAACTACAAGATCAATCCTGCTATTTCTTTTCAATTCAGTTTTAATGATCATGATCAAAATGCTGTTTATGGAACAACACTTTTTAATGCTGATCAAACTATAGGTTTCGGGCAAATGACATTGAATAAGAATAGCAAGAACAATGAGTTTCTCTTGGGTGTTTCCTACAGATACACTTATTACGATGATGATACCACTGCAACATATGATGAAATTACAGGGAATAATCGAGGGGCAACAACTCATTTACCAGGAGTATTTATTCAAAATCAAACCCAGCTAAATGCAAAAAATATAGTTTTAGTAGGACTACGTTATGATTATAATTCTCTGTATGGCTCTATTGTCACCCCAAGACTTAATTATAAACTAAACAACCATGACAAAACCTCTACTCTAAGGCTGAGTGCCGGGACAGGATATCGTATTGCTCAAATATTTACAGAAGACCATGCATCACTCACTGGCGCCAGAAAAGTTGAGTTTTTAGAGCGCTTAAATCCAGAGAAATCTTGGAATACGAACCTTAATTATGTCAAAAAAATATATCTAAAAAAAGGAGCCATCCTTGACTTTGATCTGAGTATATTTCACACTCAATTTTCAAATAAAATAATTCCCGACTACGACACAGACCCCAATAAAATAATTTATGGAAACCTAAACGGGACGTCAACCTCTCAGGGGTTATCGCTAAATTTTAATATGCTGGCACAAGGTGGAATTCGCATTAATTTGGGAGCAACCTATATCGATACCAAAATTGAGGAAGATGGAATACTAAGCAGACCTTATTTAACAGAACAGTTTCAAGGAGTATGGAAGTTTGAAAAAAAATGGAGCCCCATTAAACTGACACTCGATTTTACAGGATCCATGACAGGACCACTAAAATTACCAACATTAGGAATACTTGATCCAAGACCAGAGTACTCACCAACCTTCAATATTGTTAATGTTCAACTCACTAAAATTTGGACAAATACGATTGAAACTTATGGAGGAGTAAAAAATATCCTCAATTTTACACCGCCATCAAATAGCATTGCACGCTCTTTCGATCCATTTGATAAACAGGTAGTATTTGATGATCGGGGTAATGCATTATCAACCCCAAACAATCCCTATGGGCTGACCTTTGATCCCTCTTATGTGTATGCATCCAATCAGGGGCTTCGATTTTTTATAGGTATGCTGTGGAAATTAGAGACGTATCAATAATAAAGACAACTGTGGCAAGTTTGCCAAATTATTATTCTTGACCCCTACTTTTAAGAGAGATGTTCGGCAGGACTAATTGTTATTTAACACATTACTCTTTTACCTTCAAAACCAATTTACCCATTTTATCCCCATTAAATAAACGCAAAAATGTATCATAGAAATTTTCTATTCCCTCATAAACGTCTTCTTTACTTTTCAATTTTCCCTCTTTAAGCCAAGTAGCTAGATCAGCAATTGCTTCCCCATATTTATGGGCATAATCAAAAACAACCATCCCTTGCATACTAGCTCGATTGACCAATAAGGTCATGTAATTTTTAGGCCCTTGAACTGCAGTATTATTGTACTGAGATATGGCGCCACATATAACAATTCGTGCATTTCTTCTCAGAAAAATCATCGCATTATCCAAAATATCACCTCCTACATTATCAAAATAAACATCTATCCCTTTAGGGCAATGCGCTTTAATTCCTTTAAAAACAGATTCGTTTTTATAATCAATGGCACCATCAAAACCCAATTCATTAGTAATGTATTCACATTTTTCTTTTCCTCCCGCAATTCCAATCACTGTTGCACCTTTTAGTTTAGCAATCTGGCCAACAATACTTCCAACAGCTCCTGCAGCACCCGATACTAAAACGACATCGTCTGGTTTCAGCTTTCCTACTTCAAGAATTCCAAAATAAGCAGTCATACCGGGCATCCCTAGTGTACCAATATATTGAGTCAATGGGGCTTGATCTGGATCGACTTTAAAATAACCTTCCCCCTCAGTAACACTATATTGTTGAACACCTCCCCATCCACTGACAAAATCGCCTGTTTTAAATTTAGTCTCACCCTGAGTTTGAATAACTTTGCCCACGGATCCCGAGCGCATCACTTCATTTAATTCTACAGGAGGGATATAGGACCTCGAATTATTGAGCCATCCGCGCATGGCTGGATCCAAAGAGATGTAGTGATTTTCTACTAAAAATTCTCCCGACTTTAGTTCAGGAACTTCATTTTCAACCAGTTTCCAAGTTTCCTTTTCTGGTAGACCTTCGGGGCGCTTTATGACTATTTGAGCTTTGTTTTTCATCTAAGCAAGTTAAGTTATTACCTTCTTTTTTAAATGCAATAAATATACTTTCTTAAATAATTTTTTTAATTTCAAAAAAACATAATGCGATGAAACGTTTCACAACCATTTTATTTTTACTTTATAGCTTTTCCCTTTTAAGTCAGAAAATAATTCCACTATGGCCCGAAGGAGTTCCAAATCAAAATCCATCTGAAGAAAAAGAACACATAGTGAGTAGTGATATCGTTCGAATCAATAATGTACAAACACCCACTTTAGAAGTCTTTTTACCCTCAAAGGCAAATCACACCGGTAAAGCTGTGGTTATCTGTCCGGGTGGCGGATATAAAATATTAGCCTATGATTGGGAGGGAACCGATATTGCTAAATGGTATAATTCCAAGGGAATTGCAGCTTTTGTTCTCAAATATAGACTCCCTGATTCCCCCTCTCTGGTCCAACCACAATGGGCACCTCTTCAAGATGCTCAACGTGCTATGAGAATTGTCCGTAAAAATGCAGCCAAATGGAACATTAATCCCTCTCAAATTGGAATTATGGGCTTTTCAGCAGGAGGACATCTGGCCTCGACACTGGGAACACACTTTGATGAGGATACATTGAAAGCATCCAATACTCATTCTTTAAATAAAATAAGTGCAAGACCTGATTTTATGGTTTTAATTTATCCTGTAATAACTTTTGACAAACAATATTATCACGGAGGGTCTAAAAATGCACTCATTGGAGAAGATGCTTCTCAAGAAATGTTGGACTACTTTTCAAACAATCTTCAGGTTTCATCCAATACACCTCCCACGTTTTTAATCCATTCCGCAGATGATACTGTCGTACCTTATCAAAACAGTGTATTGTTTTACGATGCGCTCCAAAAACACAAAATACCTTCTGAGTTACATCTTTACCCAACTGGAGGACACGGATATTCTCTTGCTATAAAAAAAGGGCGACTTCAAGGGTGGCCTGAACAATTGTATGAATGGATTCATTCACTCGAATAATTGAATACTTTTGTTGTAATTTTTTAAATCACGACTCCATGAAAAAAACACCCATTGAAGTATTTGACAACTGGGTCACTCTAGGGAAAGACGAAGGAATGAAAAAAAACCATTCTGAGGCGGTAAATAACATGATCTCTTTTGCTACAAGAAAACTTGAACCGTTTCGTTTTATTGATGCAGGATGTGGAAATGGATGGGTTGTACAAAAAGTCTCTAAATTATCCCATTGTATCTCGGCTACAGGAATTGATGGTGCTTTCAATATGATAAACAAAGCCAAAACTACTGATCCTACAAACAACTACGTCTGTGAAAATTTATTGGGCTGGTTCCCCGAGGAAAAAGTAGATTTAGTGCACTCCATGGAGGTTTTTTATTACCTCCAGCAACCCGAAAATCTAATTCAGCATATTTACTCTAAATGGTTAAAAGAAGAGGGGCGACTCATTATTGGCCTTGATTTTTATCAAGAAAATCCTGCCTCCCACACTTGGCCTGAAGAATGTGGTATTTCAATAATGCGATTACTCCCCGAATTAACTTGGAAAAATTTCTTTGTCAACGCAGGCTTTAGAGCGGTTGAAGCTTGGAAAGTGGGTGAAAAAGAACATTGGTCTGGGACGCTTGTAGTAACAGGAATTAAATAAAATTTAACGTCTTATTTCTTTTCAAAACGCCCTGGAGCCAATACAGCACTTACTAAGGAGAAAAAAGAATGGGGGATGATTTTCAGTAAAAAAACAATGACTTTAAATGTTTTGGTAGGCACACAAACCTGCTTTCCTTTTAAGGTAGCCTGAACCGCTTCTTCTGCAACTTGTGCAGCCTCTTTTTTCATGAACTTCGGAACATTATCCATTTCTTTCTGAACTCCACTTGCCGTATGAAAATTTGTAATTGTATACCCAGGGCACACTGCTGTTGATGTTATTCCTTTGTGATTATAGTTCCTATTTAAACCTTCACTAAAACGATTCATAAAAGTTTTGATAGGCCCATACAATGTTTGTATTGAAGAAGGAGGTGCAAAAGCCGCAACCGAAGAAATAATCATAATCCTTCCTTGACGGTTTTTTAACATCTCTACAACAAATAATTTACATAAAGCAATTACAGAAATCCCAAGAACTCGAATAAACTTTTCCTCCTCCTCCATGGGGGTTTGATCAAAAGGTGAAGGAATGGCATACCCTGCATTGTTAACCAACAAATCGATTTGATAAGCATTTTGTTTACAAAAATCATAGAGAAGTTGTGGGGCTTTTATGTCGGTTAAATCACATGAAATATAATCCACCTCTATTCCAAAAGATGAAATCAATTCATCAGCTACTTTTCTCAAAAGGGGTTCTCTTCGTGATGTAAGCACTAAGTTATAATTCCGTTTTGCAAGTGATTTTGCAATCTCAAGCCCAATTCCTGATGAGGCACCTGTAATTAATGCATATTTATTTTTCATAATAATAGTACTCAAAAAAAAACCGCCTTTTACGACGGTTTAAATTCAAATTGGTATTTTAAAAATACTTAAGATAAAACACTCTAATTTAATAATAATTTTGTGATTTTCAAAATCCTTCAAGTTTAAGCCTTTATTTTTGAAGGAAACTCATTTTGTATATACCCTTGAAAGCAAATGTTAAAAAACTGGCTTATATTTGAAAATAGTAAAGTTTCAAAAATGAAAGTTAAATCTTTTTTTACACTTTTTTTTGTTTTTTTAATCTTTGAAGGAGCTGCTCAAACCCTTTTATTTGATGAATTTTATTTCGAAATGCCTCTTTCAGAAGCCAAAAAAACTTTAAAAAAAAATCAGAAAAAATTAACTAATATTTCTTTTGGTCCTCAAACAGCTTATGCTGTTCGCAAAAAATCATTAGTCAGCAATGAAGGTGCTTTAATTAGCATCAACCTTTGGAGTAAAAATAACTTAACACTTCAGCAGGCTGAAAAATACCTGCTAAAATCTAAAACTTATTTTGAATCCAAAGGTTACAAAACAGTTTATGCACAAGAAAACTGGTCAAAACCCTTATTAGTAAAAAAAAATCTCCCCTGCATCCGTTTTGTTGATCCAAATAAACAAACTGTGGTTGAGGTTGATCCTAGAGGGCAGGGAAGTATTCATACAATTTTTGTAACCTACTATAATTATGAATGGTTTGTGAAAAAAGCAAGAGGCGAAAAATAGTTATAAATCTATATTGACTCCTAGCCCCAGTAACTCTCTGACTTGTAATTCCCCAATTAAGTCGTCATCATAAAGTAAGTGTAAAATAAAGTTGCCAGAAACTTTATTATTTACTTTGAAACGAATATTCATGTCCCAGTCAAAATCAATATTTTTAGTCTTTTCTAAATAGTTTATGTAAGTACTATACTTATTTTCCCAAATAATATTTTTCATGATTTCCTTTCTGAAAAATCCACTAATAGACGCACCAAAGAAAAACTTAGTTCCTTTTCCAGGGTCCACTCCAAAATACTTTTGGCCAGGAGACAAATTGTCTGTATACTTTTCTGAAACAAACAAAATTCTTCCAGATACAGGCGAAAGGTTTAGCCATAAATCGTCTGACTTTTTATAATACCATCCTAAACTCAGTTGCACAAAAGCGGGTGACAAAAACTCTGATATTTGGTCTCGCTTCTGGACCCCTTCTTCTGAATAAAACCGATATCCAGGAAAGAGTTGAGTTTTAATATTTAACAATCCCGAATAACTCCAAAATTCATTGATCTGTTTCCCTACTAAGGAACCAATTTCAAAACGATCATCTGCTTTTTTAAAAAACTCACTCCCAGATATATAGGTTGCCCCTATTGAAAGTAAAAGATTTGTGTCCCAAACCAGTCCATTTCTAACAGAATAATTCAAATTATAATCTAACCCATATAAAACGGTTAATGCACTCTCCCCCCCAGAAATCCAATTAGAAAAATAGGCCTGATTGAAGTTAAAACGAGTATTCCCATAAAACTTGTAGCGCTTTCCCTTGAGTGTAGATTGAATTACAGCATCAAATGGAATATTTTCATCCTCAATTTCTTGAGCATTTGAAAAATGAAAATTGCAAAAAACAATACTGCATATCAATAGGTTTATTGCGCGCTGAAAATGATTCTTTTTATTCATTTTAAATTTTTAAATTGGGGATGATTAGTTTAAAGAATAATTTAAAGGGTTAAATATAAAAAAGACCTTTTTATTTTATCCAAATGGTTGGTAAAAACATTTTTATTTTATGGGTAATCAAAACATAAAACAGGGCATGAAAACCTTATTAACTCTCTTGATTTTGATGCTTTTTTCAATTCCATTTAGGGGGGGGTCACAAATAAATTCGGCACAAAATTCAATAGAACAAAAAGTAGATCGCCTTATTCATGAGGGTATTGAAAATAGCGCTTTTCCTGGGGCACAAGTTTTAATTTTCAAAAAGGACACCCTTCGACTGAATAAATCCTATGGTTATCAAACATACGATTCCCTTTTGCCTGTTAAAAATAGTGATTTGTATGACCTTGCCTCAGTGACCAAAGTTCTGGCGAGTACACTTGCCTTTATGAAACTTTATGAACTCTATAACATCAACTTAGATGAAAAGGTTTCAAACTACATTCCTGAATTAAAAAGGAGTAATAAGAGAAACTCAAGTTTTAAAGAGGTGTTAAGTCATAGCGCTGGATGGTCACCCTATATTACTCATCAAAACACCGTGTTTAGAAAGAATGGGGCTTTCAAAAAGAGAACATTGAATTTCGAGCAAAATAGCAAGTATCCAACTCAAATCAGTGATTCACTTTTTATTCATAAAAACTATACGAAAAAAATTATACGCCGCATAAAGAGAACTAAAGTTGAAACCCCTGGCGAGTATTTATATTCTGGTCTTTGGTTTTTTTTACTACCAAAACTGACTCAACAATTGAGCGGTATTTCCTTTAATGCCTTTTTAAATACTCACTTTTACTCTCCTTTAGGATTAAAACGGCTCACTTATTTGCCCGCCAATCAATTTCCTAAAAATGAAATTATTCCAACGGAAATAGATGTTTATTTTAGAAAACAATTGGTTCAGGGATGGGTCCATGATGAGGCAGCTGCCATGATGGGTGGCATTTCTGGAAATGCGGGTTTATTTGCAAATGCGAGTTCCATAGCACCTTTATTACAACTCTTATTGCAGAAAGGATCTATTAATGGTAAGCAATTCTTAAAACCTCAAACGATCGAAACTTTTACCCGTAGAACCTATCCTGAAACTAAAAACAGAAGGGGCTTAGGATTTGATAAACCTACCCTTGAAATTGAGGACCCCTATCCTTCTCCATCGGTTAGTCCTGAAAGTTATGGTCATAGCGGATTTACAGGTACTTTTATTTGGGTAGATCCTATTAACAGCAGTTTTGTAGTTTTTTTGAGCAATCGGGTTTATCCTTCAAGAGATCAGCGGGGGCTTTATGAATTAGAAATTAGAGAAAAACTTTTAGAGATCACCATTGAAAATTAAAATCATCTTTGTTTCTTTTATTTTTAGTTTTGGGCTTTTGGCGCAAGAAATTCCCGAGGGTTTTGTTTATCTCAAAGAAATTATTCCCACCCTTGTTGTTGATCTGCGCTATGCTTCACCTGAAAATTTTACGGGAAAAGTTGTTAGGGGTTACACCTCTCAACAAGTAGTTGGAACAAAAGCCCTAGCAATTGCTTTAAATAAAGTACAAAACCAACTAAAGTCAAGCGGTTTGGGATTGAAAGTATTTGACGCTTATCGGCCCCAAAGGGCTGTCGATGCTTTTATGTTGTGGACAGCATTTCCTTTAGACACTTTAAAAAAGCAAGAATACTACCCTAAATTAAAAAAAGATCATCTTTTTGAATTGGGATATATTGCAGAAAAAAGTGGGCATACTCGTGGAAGTACGGTTGATTTAACCCTAATTTACCTTACAGGAGAAAACAAAGGAAAAGAACTTGATATGGGAGGGGAATGGGATTTTTTTGGACCCCGCTCCCATATTACATTTCAAAAAATTAACTCCAATCAATTGCGCAATCGTCAACTTCTGAGAAACATAATGATCAAACATGGGTTCAATCCCTATGCTAAAGAATGGTGGCATTTTAGTCTTATAAACGAACCCTTTCCCAATACATATTTTGATTTTGTTATCCCAAATTAAGGCATAAAGGCAGTTGGAAATTGTGTCAAATCTATATTCCACAATACAGGCAAGAGGAAATATACCATCATCGTAATTAATATGATGGAAAAAAAGTTGAGCACAACCCCTTTGGAAACCATATCGGGAATACTTAAATATCCCGACCCAAAAACAACTGCATTTGGAGGCGTTGCAACAGGGAGCATAAAGGCACATGAAGCCGCAACAGCAGCACCTACCATCAGTCCGAAGGGATGGACCCCAACCTCTAGTGCTAAGGGCGCCAGTACGGGAAGTAACATGGCTGTAGTAGCTAAATTAGATGTAATCTCTGTTAAAAAATTTACAGCAATGACCAAGAAAAGAATAAGTAGAATCAAGGTAAGACCTCCAAAGCCAGTCATTAACTCTCCTAACCAAATAGCCAAACCACTTACTTCAAAGGCTTTGGCTAATGCCATTCCGCCTCCAAAAAGTATGATAATACCCCAAGGTAAATTGATGGTGTCTTTCCATGAAATTATAGCTTCTTTTTTCTTTTTTGTAGGAAGGACAAAAAGCAACAATCCAAAAGTAATCGCAATGATGGTGTCGTCCAAGGCGGGGAAAATAGGTTGCAATATAAAAGAACGACTAATCCATGAAAAAGCTGCCAAAACAAAAACAAAAGCGACCCTACGCTCTTCATACGATATAGGACCTAATCCTTTTTTTAGCCGTTTAATTTCGTCGAGCCCGCCAGGAAATTCAGTTTGTTTGAATTTAAAAGCAAAACGCGTTAAATACATCCAACAAAAAACTAAAAGCGTTATTGAAATGGGAAAACCAAACAAAAACCATTGTAAAAAATCAATCTCAACGCCATAGGTCTCTGCAATAACTCCCGCCAAAACTAAGTTGGGAGGTGTTCCTATTAAAGTGGCAATTCCACCAATGGAGGCACTATAAGCAATGGCTAGCATCAATGCCTTTCCAAAAATTTTATTTTCATCTTCTTCCGTAGCGGGATTGTCTTTCAATTGTTTAATTATGGCAATTCCAATAGGGAGCATCATTACTGCAGTTGCCGTATTGGAAATCCACATGGATAAAAAGGCAGTACCAAGCATAAAACCTAAAATAATCTTTCGAACATCAGAACCAATAAAAGCAATAATATGAAGTGCTATTCTTTTGTGTAAATTCCATTTTTCGATTCCTATGGCAATTAAGAACCCCCCTAGATAGAGAAAAACATATTTGTGTCCAAAAGCTGCTGTAGTTGTGGATAGTTCCATTCCTCCGGACAAGGGAAACAAAACGATAGGAAGCAGGGCTGTGGCTGCAATAGGAACTGCCTCCGTAATCCACCAAATAGCAGTCCAAAAAGTGGTCGCTAAAACAGCTTGCCCTTGATTTGATAATCCCTCAAAAGAACCAAAATAAAAGATCAAAACGAATACAACGGGTCCAAAGACTAGGCCTATTTTTTTTTGCATATCTTTTTATTCAGAAGCTGAAGTATGATCGGAAATAATGAGCCATTGATCTTCGATTTTCACCCAAGTAAGTGTGAAAAATCCACTACTATCTGCGATCTCTCTGGTTAGATAAAATTTCCCTTGTAATTGAGCTACAGTTGGACTTAAGGAAATCAAATTTAGCACATCGAAGGTTAAAGAACCCATCAATAAACGAGAGGAGTAATTTTTTTTATAACGCTCTTTTGTGGCGTTCCATCCATAGATGGGACCCGAAGAACCCGAAAAAACCAATTGATCGGACTTTAAATACCCTTCCATAAAGGCGTCAATATCTCCTTTATTCCAATCCTCTTGTTGTTTGAAAAGGGTTGAAACTATGGCAAGGGAATCTGAGGGTTGAACTTTTTGTTGAGCAATTAATTGAATTGAAAATATCAAACCCCATATGATCCAAAGTTTTTTCATCTACTTTAAAGTTGGATATTTAATATTAAGCTGCTCTAAATAGGTGTCATATTTCGTTTCATCAAAATAAAACGTTTCAAGTTGTGGTCTGAATTGCTTCATGATAGCCTCGTTCAAATAAATCGGTGGAGGGTCTTTGGCTGTGATCATAGGTTTATATTCTGTGTCTTTACTTTGAACCTTTTCAAAATATTCCTTTGCACTGGAAAGAAGGTCTGGTTTTGTAAGAAAATCAATCACCGTTGTGGCTACTACCTTAGCGCCAGCAGTAGCTCCTTTATGAGCTATGGGTGTAGCCATAGCAATCGCGTTAGACCAGTGATGTCCTTGAAGTCCAGGAATATTGGACGGGAAACGTAAAGTAACAGTAGGGATCGTCCAAGAAATATCTCCGATATCATCTGAACCTCCACTTTTTGGATTTTTCAAAGGCTTCCCTATACCCGATAGCTCGGTAGCTAAACCCTTTTCATTTTTGGAATTCACTTCTTTTTGTACGGCTTTTGCCAATTGTTGATCCGCTTCAGACCAAAGTGGAAGTCCAACTTTTTTAATGTTCAAGTCCATGGTTTCAGCAATTACTTTGTTGAAATGTCTAGGCCATGCCGTACCAAGAACTTTTGAGCTTACTTTAGTATCGGTCATTAATGCCGCTCCTGCCGCAATGTTATTTCCATCATTATACATCTTCATAATTCCTTCATAGGTAATATCTCTAAAATAATACCAAATCGATGCTTTTGAAGGAACTACATTGGGTTGATCACCGGCGTCTGTAAAAATAGAATGGGATCGTTTTAATGGATGTAAATGTTCTCGTTTGTAATTCCATCCTACATTCATTAGCTCTGCGGCGTCTAGAGCACTTCGACCCCTCCAAGGAGAGCCCGCTGAATGCGCTGCTTCTCCATCAAAGGTGTATTCAACCGAAATCAAACCTGTTCCCGTTGCTTGTCCATAAGAAACTGACAGATTACTGCTCACATGAGTAAAAATACACATGTCAATTTTATCAAAATAACCGTCTCTAACATACCATGCTTTTGAAGCTACTAACTCTTCAGCAATTCCAGGCCAAACGACCAAGGTTCCACCCATATCATTGGATTTCATTTGTTCCTGTAGCGTTAATGCAACGGTGATGATTACGGGAATACCCGAATTATGTCCTTCGCCATGACCGGGGGCTCCCTCAACCATGGGTTTATGATAAGCCACTCCTGGATATTGAGAAGCTTTGGGTATACAATCTACATCACTTCCCAGTGCAATAACAGGACCTTCGCCATGGCTCCAACGTGCCATCCAAGCTGTAGGAATTCCTGAAATACCTTTCTCAATTGTAAAACCGGCCTCCTCTAAAATACGCGTCAGATAGGCTGACGATTCATACTCTTGAAATCCCAATTCAGCAAAACTGAATACTTTATCAATCATGACTTGGGTGTTCTTATGCCGGTCTTCTACCTTTTTTAATGTTTCGCTCTTTATTTTTTGTATTTGTCTTTTTGAAAATTTTTGCTGAGCCTGAAGTGTCAAGAGGGGCAAGAAAAGTAAAAAAACTAATTTTATGGAAACTGATTTAAATTTTGACATAATACTTTTATTTTTAACTAAAATACAAATTAATTGAATCCCTATTCTTTTATTATTAAATCTACTCTTTTAATCTTCCTCTTCGGTTTTTGTGGCTTAGTATTGAGTTGCTCAAAAAAAATAGACGCATTGTTTTTAATCGAAAAAAGTATTGCTGCACACGGTGGATTAGACGCATGGAATAATGTAGCCAAAATCGACTACCTAAAAACAACTGTATATTATTATCCCAACGGGGAAATTGAGCAGAAAAGCACAAAAAAATAACGCATTCATTTAATCCTAAGAGCACTCAAATAGAATGGGAAGAATTTGGCATCCCCTACCAATCAATCACTAATAAAAATAGAATACAATTATTCCAAGGAAAAGTAGAAGTTTTGGACTCACTTAAATTAGAACAAGCTCGTCAAGAAGCCGATGCTGCTTTGTATGTATTTTGGCAACCCTATAAATTACTGGATTTAGGAGCAAAACATGAATATCAAGGGAAAATCAAACTCTTAGACAGCCTACCTTTACATGCGCTAAAAGTCACCTATCCAGAAGGCAATCCAAACGAAAGCTGGCATTACTTTTTCGATCCTAAGACATTCCAATTAAAAGCCACACAAGTAGATCAAGGAGGAAGAGTTAGTTTGATCATCAATCAAGCGGTAGAAATAAAAACGGGTTTGTCTTTAAATAAAATTCGCAACAGTTACTTTTTAGACTCTTTGGGGAAAATTAACTATTTGAGAGCATCCTATGATTACAAAATTCAAACCCTAATCAAGCATTAAAAAAAATAGCGCTTAAATGCCTCCATCGCAGCATATTCTGAGAATCCCATGGATTGATATTTTTGCGCTGTTGCTGCGTTTCTTTCTTCCGCTCTTACCCAAAATTCTCGATGATCATTTCCTTGAAACATAACCCCATCTTTTTGGGATTGATGATAGAATATCGCCTTACGTTTGCGTAAAACTTGATCTGGACTCATGGGAACGGCCATTTCAATTTCATGAATATCCCATTCATGCCAAGCGCCTCTGTACAACCAGACCCAACAATCCTTCATAAAAGACTGAGGTTTAAGTATTTCTATCGCTGAAAATACAATATCTAAACAGACCCGATGGGTTCCATGAGGATCGGCTAAATCCCCAGCAGCATATATTTGATGGGGCTTTATTTTTTCAATTATGGCGACAGTAAGGTCAATATCCTCTTGGGAAATAGGATTTTTAGCAATCATTCCTGTTTCATAAAAGGGAAGATTCATAAAATGAACCTGCTCATCGGGAATAGCAAAGTAACGTGTTGCTCCCAAAGACTCTCTTTTTCGGATACTCCCTTTTAAATCACAAATGGATCTTGGTGCGGGCTGATTGGGAGTTGTTTCTGAAAAGGCTTTATTTAATGTCTCAATGGCAGAATCTGATTTTGACTCAATAAAATCAGAGGCTACCTCTAGGTATTTGAGTGCATCCTGATCGGATACTGCTATATTTCCAGACGTTTGATAAACTACATGTACTTCATGTCCTTGGGACACCAAACGATCGAATGTTCCTCCCATTGAGATCACATCGTCGTCGGGGTGGGGACTAAAAATAATCACCCGTTTCGGATGTGGCTGCGCACGTTCCGGTCTATATTGATCATCTGCATTGGGTTTCCCTCCGGGCCACCCCGTTATGGAACGCTGCAAGCGATTGAACATTTCAATATTTAAATCATAAGCACTTCCGTGTAGTACTAATAAATCCGACATTCCGTGTTGATTGTAGTCTTCATCTGTCAATTTCAGAATGGACTTAGCGGTGGTCTCACATAGCCAAGCTATGGCTCTTGAACGATTCGCTTCGTTCCATTCACAAGTACTCACTAACCAAGGAGTTTTTATTCTCGTCAACTCTGCTGCCGCTTCCTCATCTAACACCAGCGTGGTATTTTTATGATGCTGTAAATAGGTTGTGGGAATCATGGCTGAAATATCACCCTCAATGGCTTTTTGAATGATTTCAGCTTTATAAGAGCCCCAAGCCATTAACAAAATTCTTTTCGCATTGAGAATGGTTTGAATACCCATGGTAATTGCCTTCCTTGGAACGTTTTCAATCCCCTGAAAAGCAGGAGCAGCATCAAAACGAGTAAGATGATCTAAAGTAATGGTACGCGTTTGAGAATTTAAATGTGACCCTGGTTCATTGAAACCAATATGTCCTGTTCTACCGATACCTAAAATTTGTAAATCAATCCCCCCGACTTCCTTGATTTTTGCTTCATAAGCAATACAAGAGTTTCTAACTTCCTCAAGGGTGACTTCTCCATTGGGAATGTGAATATTCTCCGCCTGGATATCTACATGATCAAATAAATTTGAATGCATGAAATAATGATAACTCTGAACATCGTCTTTAGAAAGGGGGAAATATTCATCTAAGTTGAAGGTAATTACATTTTGAAAGCTTAAGCCTTCTTCTTTATGTAATCGAACCAGCTCTCTGTAAACACTTAAAGGACTTGATCCTGTGGCAAGACCTAAGACACACATTTTATTTTGATCCTTCTTTTGAAGTATTAACTCCGCTATTGTATGGGCTATTTGTAATGATCCTGTAGTAGAAGATTCAACAATTACATTATGTAATTTTTCATAACGTGTTTCCTCAAAACTACCGGGTGCTTTGTAAGCAAGAGAGGTTGTGCTTGATTTATTAATCATCCTAAAAATTTTGCGAATTACAAATTTAATGCTTCTTTTAAGATATTACTTGTTAAAAAACAATTTCTTTCAATACCATTAAATAGTTCGTATATTTCTGCAAAATATAGTTAAGTGAAAAAAGTATCATCCCTCTTCTACTTAGTTTTAGTAATGGTAATTCCCAGCATCACTATTTTGTGTTTTGATTCCATCGAAACATCAGTTGAATTGGTCACTACAGAAAACGAAAATGAAACCGAAGAAAAAAAGTTAGATTCGAAAATATTCGAATCTCCTGATACTTTTATCATGTTAAACTTAGCCCTTTCTTCGACTTTGATAGGTAGTCTCAACAAAAACTATCAATCAATTCATATAGCCGATTTCAATCCCCCACCCGAAGCCTAATTATTTTTTGAGCCCCTATTTTAAATTTAACCATCCTGTTTCAGGAACAATCTTACTTATGAAAAATTTATTATTCAACATCAAAGGAGACCTTTTAGGAGGTTTAACTGCTGGTATCGTGGCACTTCCACTAGCATTAGCGTTTGGAGTCAGCTCAGGACTAGGTCCAAGTGCTGGACTTTATGGCGCTATATTTCTCAGTTTTTTTGCTGCTTTATTTGGCGGAACACCTACGCAAATTTCTGGTCCCACAGCACCCATGACCGCAGTAAGCATGGTGGTCATTGCCGCAATTATTGCCGTCAACAATGGCTCACTTGAACAAGCCTTACCTTTTATTTTAGCTGTATTTTTATTGAGTGGCCTCTTTCAAATTCTTCTAGGTCTTTTTGGCTTTGGAAAATACATAAAGTACATCCCTTATCCTGTCGTTTCTGGTTTTATGACGGCTATTGGTGTCATAATTTTAATCACACAGTGTTTACCGATCTTAGGGTACGAAACAAAAAATGATCAAGAATACATTGAACAATTCAAACCTCTTGCAGAAGAAATACTTCTTGAAAAAATTCTTCAGGATGAATCCAAAGAAGGGCTTTTAGTTTTAGAAAACTTTGAAGAAACCATAAAAAGAGCAGGAGAAGTAAATGAATCTAAAATATATGAAGAAGCCAAAAGTTTGGCGAAAAATAATGCTTCTGGAGTAATTGGAACCATCAAAACACTTCCAAGAGCCTTAGAGGGAATCAATTGGATTGAAGTGATACTCGCATTAAGTACTGTTTTTATCATTTATGGTTTTAAAAAAATAACCACAGCAATCCCAAGCACACTAGTTGCCTTGTTTATCGTTTCTGGAATTGCAGTAGGTTTCAATGTTGACTACCTTCCCATTCAACAAATTCCTGTAGGCTTTCCTAAACTTCAACTAGGCATTTTTTCTGAATTTAGTTTTCTACAGCTCATCCCTTACATTGGTACAGCCATTACTTTGGCCTTATTAGGTGCTATTGATTCCTTACTTACCTCTGTGGTCGCAGACAACCTCACTAAAACTAGGCATCTTCCGAATAAGGAATTAATTGGTCAAGGAATTGGAAACTCTATAGGCTCTCTTTTTGGAGGAATTCCCGGAGCTGGAGCGACCATTAGAACCGTTGTAAATATTCAATCAGGAGGGAAAACTAAAGTTTCTGGAATGATTGCTTCATTAACACTTTTAATTATTCTTCTCGCATTAAGTCCGTTAGCTTCAAAAATTCCCGCTGCAGTATTAGCAGGGATTCTAGTTACTGTAGGAATTGGTGTCCTAGATTATAAGGGACTTAAAGCCTTAAATAAAATACCAAAAACAGAAATCGTCGTAATGGTAGTTGTCCTCTTACTCTCTGTTTTTTGGAGCTTGGTTTATGCTGTCGGAATAGGACTCATATTGGCTGCTTTATTCTTCATGAAAAAAATGGGAGATATCTCTAAAGAAGATGCTAGAGTTTCTTCAGTCATTAAAGAAAAAGCATGGAAAGATGAAGGTAAATTAAGTGATACTTTTTTAGAAAATGTGTTTATCAAACACCTTAATGGACCCTTGTTTTTTGGGTTTACCTCTGAATTTATTAGTGTTTCTAAACAAATCCCTGCAACAGCAAGTATCGTGATCATACGAATGGATCGTGTGCCTTATGTCGATCAGTCTGGATTGTTTGCATTGGAAGATGTATTAATGGAACTAAGTCAAAGAAAGATAACCTGTTATATGGTAGGGGTAAAATCACAGCCAAAATACTTGATGAATAGCATACAAATTATTGATAAACTAATTCCTGAAGAACATCTTTTTGAAACTTTTAGAGAATGTAAAAACTGGGTGGTTTCACAACAAAAAGCGATTTCTAGCGATTAAATAAAAACATCCCAACTCTTGGATTTTTTATCTTTTTACTCTGATGTTTTTGTTTTCAATAAGAGAAATTTGTTCCAAATTTCCTTGTTGAAATAGCTGAGGTAAATTATCTAAGGATTCAAATTTTTGGATAGGTTTATAATTTTCATAGTCTTGAAAGAAAATTCCTTCAATTTTTCTTTTGTTAATTGCACGACGAAAACGAGTACCTCCCCCGTCAGTTAAATAATTATAAGCTAGAAAATCAATTTCATAGGTTGCTTGATTGATCCAGTAACGGTATTCATCTTGAAAATCTTTACCTCCTCCTTCTTCTTTAAAAATAACTTTAATGGTCCAATAAAAATTATCAGCTATTTCAACAGATCGCACGAGCTTAGTAATCACAGCCTCGTCTTCAAGGGGCTTTGGAAGCTGAAAAAAATACATTACGGAGTTTAACGAATTAGAATAAACATCCTGAATACTGTCAGAAAGTTGTGTGGAAAGACCATTCAAATATCGCTTTAAAGGTTCTTTTGAAGTCATAATATCTCTGACTTCTACTCCCTTTTGAGATGTTAATCTGGAAAAGGAATAAAAAGAGGGTTTTCGTATTAATTCATAGTGATACGATCTAAAATCAAAATCGACGGTGAAATGAGCCGTATCAAATCCTGAATGTTGAATTGCTTTTTGAATAATCTCATCAGCTGTTTTTTCCTTGGGCTGTTGACAGGATACCAATAAAAAAAGTAAGAATGAGAAAACAAACTTCAAAAAAGAAATCATTGATACGTTTATTAATAAATCTGATAAAAAACGAAGATACGACTAAAT
This sequence comes from Flavobacteriaceae bacterium, assembly GCA_029248185.1. GTDB lineage: Bacteria > Bacteroidota > Bacteroidia > Flavobacteriales > Flavobacteriaceae > MS024-2A. The sequence goes on from JAQWJV010000016.1 coordinate 25,463, forward strand.
TATATCCTTTACATTTGAGCAAAATATTAAAATCAATGGAAACGTTAAAAACTCTAATTATTGGAAGTGGACCTGCTGGATATACCGCAGCAATATATGCAGCACGTGCTGACTTAAAACCGGTTCTATACACAGGAATGGAACCCGGTGGGCAACTTACTACTACCACTGAAGTTGATAATTTTCCTGGCTATCCACAAGGAATAGATGGCCCAACAATGATGGTGCAATTACAAGAACAAGCTGAGCGCTTTGGTACCGAAGTTCGTGTCGGTTTTATCAATAAAGTAACATTCGCTACCCAAAAAGGAGAAATGCATAAAGCTTTTACCGAAGACGGTACAGAAATTCAAGCGCAATCCATTATTATCAGTACAGGAGCAACCGCTAAGTATTTGGGTCTTCCCAGTGAACAACGCCTTAGAGGCGGAGGGGTATCTGCATGTGCCGTTTGTGACGGATTCTTTTACAAAGGACAAGAAGTTGCTATTGTAGGAGGTGGAGACACGGCTGCCGAAGAAGCAACCTATTTAGCTAAAATCTGTTCTAAAGTAACCATGTTAGTTCGTAAAGATGAAATGAGAGCTTCAAAAGCAATGCAACATCGCGTGACAAATACCCCCAATATTGATTTACGTTATAACACAGAGATTGATGAAGTTTTAGGTGAGCAAGTCGTTGAGGGCTTACGTATGAAAAACAACAAAACTGGCACCCTAGAGGAAATCCCAATTACGGGCTTATTTATTGCCATTGGTCATAAACCAAATACTGAAATATTTAAAGGTCAATTGGACATGGATGATGCAGGATATTTAATTACCAAAGGGAAAACTACAGAAACTAATTTGCCAGGAGTCTTTGCATCTGGAGATGTTCAAGATAAAGAATATCGTCAAGCCGTTACTGCCGCTGGAACAGGGTGTATGGCAGCGCTTGATGCAGAACGCTATTTGCAATCGATTTAAATCAAAATTACAAGGCTTCAATTAAAACAGAACCGTCTTCTCCTTTTTGATAACTTACTTCAATGGGATGACAGCAAACTTCGCAATCCTCAACATATTCACTTTGATATAGGCTAGTTTCGAAAAGCATTGATATGGTTTCCCAGCAATAGGGACATTGAAAAAAATGTTCTCCCATAGAGCCCATATTATTCTTGAGCTGATTGGAGAAGTTCCCAAGTTTCCAACAATTGCTCAAGTGTTTTCTTTTTTTTCTGATAGTTATCAAAAAAATGGGGTTGAGCAATTGTTTTGTCATATTCAATTTCTAATTCGAAATCAATTTCTTTTATTTCCTGTTCAAGTCGAGCAATCTTCTTTTCTACTTTCTCAACTTTCTGTTGGGTTGCTCGTTGCTCTTTTTGCTTTTCAAAAGAAATGGGATCAACCTCTTTTTTTTCTTGACGGGCTACCGGTGTTTTCTTCTCCAGTTCCTTTAAAGAGGATAATTTTTGAAACTCTAGATAAGCATTAATGTCTCCTAAAAAAGGTTTGACTTCTCGATCTTTAAAAGAGACAACTTTTTCACACAAGCCCTGCACAAAGTCACGGTCGTGAGAGACTAAAATTAAAGTTCCTTTAAAATTGTGCAATGCCTCTTTTAAAACATTTTTTGAAGCAATGTCTAAATGATTGGTCGGCTCATCCATAATCAAGACATTAAAAGGTTGAAGTAATAATTTACACAGTGCCAATCGATTTCGTTCTCCTCCGGAAAGTACGGATACTTTTTTTTCAACAGCTTCCCCTTGAAATAAAAAAGAACCCAGTAAATCCCTTACTTTTGTTCTGTTTTCGGGTGTTGCAGAATCTTCAGCGGATTCTAAAACTGTCTTTTTACCATCCAAATAGGTCGATTGATTTTGAGCAAAATATCCTAGTTGAACATTGTGACCCAGTTTCACATTTCCTTCGAAAGGAATTTCATCGACTATGATTTTAGCTAAGGTTGATTTCCCCTGGCCATTTTGTCCGACAAAGGCTATTTTTTCACCTCTGATTACATCTAGACTGACCTCATTTAAAACCTGCTTATCGCCATATGCTTTTGATATGTTGTGGGCTTCCAAAATGATTTTACCCGGTTGATGAGAAATGCCAAACTCAAATTTAATTTTTTTGTTTTCTTCAGGATCAATTTCTATACGATCAATTTTATCCAACTTTTTGATCAGGGATTGTGCCATACTTGCCTTTGAGGCTTTGGCTCTGAAACGTTCAATCAGTTTTTCAGTTTGTTGAATTTGTTTTTCCTGATTTTTTTGAGCAGCTTGTTGTTGCGCCCGTAGTTCATGTCGCAACAGCATGTATTTAGAATAAGATTTTTTAAAATCAAAAATCCTTTGTTGTACAATTTCTATGGTACGATTGGTCACTTGGTCGAGAAACATTCTGTCATGAGAAACCATTACTAATGCCCCTTTATATTTTTTAAGAAACTGCTCTAGCCATACAATAGATTCAATATCTAAATGGTTGGTAGGCTCATCCAATAACAGAATATCATTTTCTTTCAATAACAATTTCGCCAGTTCTATTCGCATACGCCATCCGCCTGAAAAAGTATCGGTAGGAGCATTTAAATCGTCCATAGAAAACCCTAAGCCAAGTAATATTTTTTCCGTTTGTGCTTGATAATGATAGCCTCCAATCATTTCATATCGGGTATTAAGCTCTGTGAGTTCGTCCAAGACATCCATGTAAGCTTGACTTTCATAATCTTGGGTTTTCTCCATTATTTCATGGATTTCCTCTTGACGTTTTTCTACTTTTATAATTTCTTCAAAAGCTAAATAGGCCTCCTCTAAAACCGTCCGTCCATTTTCAAAATCCAAATCTTGAGGGAGATATCCAATAAGACAATTTTTCTCAAGCGCAAAAGTTCCAGAAGTTGGGAGATTTTCTTTGGCTAACAATTTTAATAAAGTGGATTTACCTGCACCATTTTTACCAATTAATCCTACCCTATCTCCTTTTCCTAGTCGAAAAGAAATAGCATCAAAGAGGGTCTCTCCTCCAAAACTGACCGTGATATTATGTGCATTAAACATAGGATTTATTTGGTTTGCAAAAATAAGCTTCAAAACGGTTAATCGCTACTGCTTGGGGTAATTCTTTTTTAAAATGAATCAAATCATACAGCCAACAAGAGAGTAAAGGAGCCATAAGCACTCCACGCGTTCCTAAGCCATTAAATACATAAAGGTTGTTATAATCTGGATGTTTACCCAATAAAGGTCTGCGATCAGTCACTGTAGGTCTCATACAGGCACTGTGATGAATAACTTCATAAGGCGTATCGATAAGCGTTTCTAATTTGTTACGAATCCACTTGAGCCCTTCAGATGTAATTGCATTGGTTTTATCCTTTGGATTGAATGTAGCCCCTACCCAAAATAAATCATGTTCAATAGGGCTTATAAAAATACCCCCTTTAATGATTTGCTTTCGAGATAATTTAGGGGCTTTGATTTTTAGATACTCTCCTTTAGAACCCACCAAAGGCAAATAATTAAACCAAGGGTTGTTTTTTAAACCAAAGCCTTCACAAAAGACTATATTTTTTGCTTCAATTCCTTTGTAAACAATCTTTTCTTTATGCTTTTCCAGTGCTGTATAATCAAAACTTTCTTCAAGCTTTTGATTTAAATTTAAAGCGGTAAAAAAAGTGTCTAACATCCTATTAACACCAAGACGGCCCACATTTTTAACGGAACCATAACCAAAATTTCGTTTAATCCCATCAGTTGATTTCGTGTGAAAAATAGGATCTAAAAATGAGTTCAAACCTTCTTCTTGTGAAGCTACACTCCATGAATTATGTTCTCCAGCAGAAAAAAAATGCCGATGAATGGGTAAAGGATGAAAAACTGTAGTTTCGAATTCAGACTCAAAACGCTTATAATTTGGCATTGCATAATTTAAAAATTCAGATCCTTTCCAAGCCAGAGTATATCGCTTCAAAACAGTTGGGTTACAAATACCCGCTGCGTTTCTACTCGCACTATTTTTGGGTTTATCTATAACTAGAAATTCTTTGTTATGCGCTTTTAATTGCTGTGCATAGTGAAAACCAGCCAATCCAAAACCAACAATGATAGAATGTTTCATAGGGTAAAAATACCATAAAAAAAGCGCCTAAGTTTCCTAAAGCGCTTGATGGGTATGAAGAATAAAATTAATTATTCCAAAGATCTTGTTCAAAGTCTCTAATTACTGATTGGATTCGCTCAGATTCAAGTAACTGACGTAATGCATCCTCATAAATATACTGATTTACTGCACGGTCTTCATAGACATTCTCTTCTTGATAAATAATCGTATTAAAACGTCTAGAGTTTAGCATCTTATCAAAAGTGATGGGTTGAGAAGAATTTCTAGTATTAAATACTTGACTCTTATTTAAAGCCTCTCGCGCATCTGGAAACCAGACCCAAAAAAGAGGCACTAGAGCATCTGCCATTGCCGCTGGCCCTTCGCTCAAAGTAGATACATCGGGTGCAACCGGGGCAATCCCTAAAAGTCTATATTTTAATTCTCCTAAACGCTTATTGACATACCAAGTCCCTTTGATCCGGTATTGAACCACCTTATCTGTTTCTATCTTATAGATATCATAATCATCTTCTGTGACTTGTTCCCCTGAATTTGATTTTTCTATACCGACAGCTGAAAGCTTTTTAGATTCTAATCGTTCCTCTAAGTCTTCTGCAGTTAATTTATCATTAAAGTATGAGGTAGAATAAATTTCATTAATATTTCCTGACTTAATGTTATCAATTAGCACTCTAAACAAGGATTGTCTTGTGGCAGAAAGATATCCATTATTAATTGTTGGATAATAATATGGAAAATTAATTCTTTCATCTAAATCAATTATTTCCCAAATCGTCTTTGACCACAATACGTCTCTATCATCTACATAACCATAAGCAATGGGTGAAGTATTATTTGCTGCAAGTTGTTCTGCATTTTGAAATCCAATTTCTTGAGGCACCTTGGCATTCAATAAATTGTTTTGAGCTAAACTTTGCTCAGTACAAAATAGCAGGGTAAATAAGACAATAAAGACTTGTTTTTTCATTTGGACAACTATTAGTTTATCGTAATGGATATTGGTGACGTTTGCTTTAATTTATAACTAGGATTTGAAGGAATTATTACTTCGATATCAGAAATAATTACTGTTTGTCCATTTTTAATTCTACTTAAGGCTCTTATAGCCTTACTATCCAACTTATTTCCTTTAATTACTGCGCTAGGTTGCCCTGGAGCTCTAAATCGGAAAGATTTGGTTTGAAGTGGTAAATCAAAATCAAAGTCTTCTAACTTAGCTTCCACTGTACCGCGTTCTAGACTCGATTTGGGTAGCGTAAAAGAACCTGATTGACCTCTAAAGTATCCTGCAGGTTTTGGTATATCCTTAATTCTAAATGTAGAAACAGAAGATACTCTGTTTCCATCAGGTAATGTCCCTGATACATTGATTTTTACCTCTCTCCCCTTTCCTGGGAATAAATTGTACTTACTGCCTTTAACTCGTTTAAGTCCTTGGGCAGTAGCTTTAATTTTGCTGTCTTGAATTCCTGGAATAGAAATCGTAATTGGATTTTGAACTCCTCGATAGACCACATTCATTTTATCTGCAGAAATAACAGCTGAATTAGGTTTGGAAATTACAGAATACATTTGATTCACTGAAATTTTAGATTCGTTCCCTTCATTGAGGAAAACAAGGTCTCCTTCAATAGTATGGTCTCCTGGAGACCCTGCGTTAACATTCAGTTTAATTCCTCCAGGGATTAACTCATAGTCATCAGAAGTTAATGATCTTCCATCAATTTTTAAATCTACAGAGTTTGGATTTTGAGCTCCTCCTTTTCTTCCCAGTATAACGCTTCCATCAAAAGTTTCACCTTGGTAATAGGCTCCTTTTTCAGTAATCAAAAGACTGGTGTAATTAGATTCGTTCACCGTAGATGACATTTTTAATTCCTTACCCATAAGGGTTGTTAAAACGTCGTGTTCTGTTTGACGAATATCATTTTGCATCATCGTTAATTTTGCAAGAGAAGAAACTAAAGGAAAGCCTTTGTAGTTGTAATCCAACCAAGGTTCGTCTATGTTGTCTTTATTTTTGATATTATTATTCATATCTCCTGTAAAAAATCGATCTTCAACCATCTCAATGTAGATAGGGAATTGACTTCCAAAAACTTGAATGACCTGCATCTTATAGTTTTGAATTAAATCTATAAACTCCGAGGATGCCGCATCAGAACCTTCTTTAAACCAGATTACATCAAGCGCATCACCTTTATCCATTTGAGAATACTCTTTAAGTTCAGGATCTTTAAGTTTTTGCTTTTCTGTAATCGTACTTTTAATGGATTCTATTTTATTAAAAAACGCATCTGATTCTTGCTTGATTTTTTTTGCAGTCCGGTCGTGACCTATCCATTTACCCCCTTTTTCAGCGGCATTAACTTCGATATTCTGATAGAGTAAAGCATTACTTTCTGATATTCTAAGGTTAGCGTCAGATATTTTTACAAACATTTGACCAAATCCATCCAGCACTTCTTTACTCACATTCAATGCAAGCATGGTAATAAATACCAAATACATCAAACTAATAAGCTTCTGCCTGGGGGTTTCTTTTGCTCCAGCCATCTCTTATTTTTTATTCATTGCGTTCAACATCCCACCATATACATTATTCAATGCGGCAAGGTTCGCTGACAAATTTTCCATTTGAGCCCTAAGTTGTTCTGCATTTTCATTTACCTTATCGCTGAAATCAATACCGTCTTTGGAATTTGCAAGCTGATTTTGATAATTTAAATTTAATTGTTCCAAATGAGAAGCTGCATTAGCCAATTCTGAAGAATAGGTTTGTGATGCTGTAATTGCTTCTGTTGCAGGAGAAAGTGCTTTAGCAGAAGTTTCTAAGCCTTTGATACTATCGGCTAGAGAATTCATTAACTTAACATCCAATTTTGCTTCTGCCATGATGGCATCAATTTTAGAGGACAAACCTTCCTCACCTCCAGCTGCTGTAGTTTTTTTAGCTCCAGAACCTTTTACTTTTTTAACATAATCATTATGTTCTTCTTTAATCTCTCCAGTGTTTAAGGCCGCAACAGTAAAAATCAATGCCTCTGTTCCTAAACCTAAACCTAATACTAGTCCCCCTGTAATTGGACCTATTTCAAGGTGAAGAATTTTAAAAAGAGCTCCAATAATTACTACGGCTCCACCAAGACCAAATAACATGTGCATGGCAACTTTACTTCTGAGGCGTTTATTTAAGGTTTTATCATCCATTTTAAATTGATTTATTGATTATATGATGCTAAATATAGCAAGAATTTATTAGTTTTTAAGTTATTTAATCTTAACCTTTTGAACGCCCAAGTAATCCTGAACGGTTCTAAATCCAATGTAACTTCTAGAGGTATCGGAATATTCATAGTCCCTTGAGCTGACTCTTAAAAAGTAAGCTACATCTTTCCAGGACCCGCCACGCACAACCTTTCGAAATTCATTTGCAAATGACATATTTGGATTTAAAGAAGCTACGTATTCATAAGCCCCAGTGTCGTATGATGAATTTGTCCACTCAGCAACGTTACCTGCCATGTTATAGAGGTTATAATCGTTGGGATCATAGGATCGAGCTTCTACAGTATACACTGCCTGATCTGAAGCGTAATCTCCACGTAAGGGTTTAAAATTGGCCAAAAAACAGGCTCTATCATTTAATAAATACGGTGATCCCCATGGGTAGGTTCCAGAAGGTATTCCCCCACGAGCAGCATATTCCCACTCTGCTTCATTAGGCAATCTAAACCTACTGACAGATGGTTTACCTTTTTCCCTTTGGTATCCGTTTTTAAAATTTGTTCTCCAGTTACAGAAGGCAACCGCTTGCCCCCATGAGACTCCAACAACGGGATAGTCCTGATAAGCTGGATGCGAAAAATAATCATTGTGCATTGGCTCGTTATAAGAATAAACAAAATCCTTTATCCAAACCGTTGTATCTGGGTAAATTTGAACCGCTTCTTTTTTGATAAAAGGGGTTCTATCAATAAATTGTTTCCGTGTACGTTTTGATTCTGCTGCCGCTCCTTCAGCATCAAACCAAGTGTATGCATACACTAACTTAGAAACATCCAGTTTAATTTCGCCATTATACCACTGCTCAGGTGGTAAATACAAAGAATCCATTACCTCTGCATACGCCTGATCATAATAATCTTCGGTATTCCAACTTAGATTAGCATCCCAATTTAATGCACGACCTGCAAATAAATCTTCGCTTACATCATAGTAGTTGGCACGCATGTATTTTTGAAACTCATTGAGCTTAGTTGTGTCTGCATCCTGAAAAGCAAATTCGCCAATTCCGTCCTTATTGTCTTCCCCCAATTCAAGTTCATCCGCTTTTCGAGCAAGCATTGCTAGCGCAATCGAGTCTTTTACCCAATAAACAAATTGGCGGTATTCACTATTTGTAATTTCCGTTTCATCAATATAAAATGAAGGAACAGTTACAGTACGTGCGGGTGCATTTTGAAGTTGAGCATTGTCCTCATCTGATTTACCCATAATGTAGGATCCGCCTTCAACAAGTTGCATCCCATAAGGCTTTTCACCAAACCATTTTTTCTGTTTGACACCAATGAGTTCTCCTCTATTCTTATTTCCACAAGAAACGATCAGAAGAGAAATACTCAGTAGAACTAAAAGTCTTTTCATTAATATTTTTATTAAAATCTAGTTTATGCTTTTGTTCAGAATAAAACTAGTTATTTTTTTACTAACTACATTAAAAACTATCAATTTGATTCAGATTAATTTTAATTAGAAATCAATTCTTCATTAAAATAATCTATAAACGCTTCACGGCATTATACCAACGATCGGGTATTTTGTCGTGAATCGCATCTTGATAATCTTTTTCCGTGCATGCTAATAACGTAGTAGTTTTTGTTTTATTATTTAAATGTGAATTATTTGTTAATTCCATCCACCAGCGTTGGCTTTTTTCGCTTTTGTAGAAGACCATAATTTGATCCGAAAGGGTCACAGAGTATTTGGATAAATCATTTGTATAAACAGGATATTCTCCAAACCTATACTGAATTCCCTCAATAAAATACCATACCATTTGTGCCAACAGTTGGTGTGTCATTGGTGTTGAAGGTATTTCAAAAATACCCATATAACTTATTCGATCGCTAATTCCAGCATAGCGTGTCAATCCACAAATTGTTCTTGAATCCATCCCGTTTGGCTGGCCTTTTAGCGGGTCGGCAATGGCCTGCCAAGAAAGGCATTTCATATCAAAACCAACGATATCTGCATCCCTAAAAATGGGTTCTGAAAGTTCAGGATTATCGAGTACTTGACCCAAGCGAATTCCATCAAAATAGAGCTTCTCCATAAGGTCCTTTTCTTCAAGCGCACAATAATAGGTTTGGAAACCAATATTGGTATAATTGTTTAAAACATTGGGTTTGTCCATAATAATCCGACTCATATAGGATCGTCCGGATATTAACTCATCCTCTTGAGAAAAATCATAGGATCGATCTACTGATACAACATTAACCAACTGTTTAAACTTTTGAAAAACCTGATATAAAGGAAAAAGTAAATCATGACTTCCCCCAATAAAAACTGGGATGATATTCATTTGCTTTAAATGAATACCAATTTCTTTTACAGCGAAATACGTATCCTCTACTTTTTCACCATTGGGCAAATCTCCAAGGTCTGCGATTTTTAAATTCCAGTTACCGGGATACAATTCGTAGAATACTTTTCTAAATTGGTTTACATTGTAGGTGGTATTGGCATAAAAACTATTGCGATATTCACTCAAGCCAATTAAAACAATTTGCAATCCTTTGAGTTCTGGAAGCCCACTGGCTTCGGAATGAATACTTATGTTTTTTCCTATAATTTGTTTTGGCAATAAAGATAAACCCACTAAAGTTTCATTTTCAATGGGAACAAGTAATTCTAAACTCATCCTTTTTTAGTCTTTTTCTTCTTTGCCTTAGGTTTTCCAAAATACTTTTCAGCGGTTTCAATTGTTAGTTGGGTAGCGTCAATATCTTTCCCGATTTCAACTTTTTGCTTTCCTCTGATTATATGGTGTCTTCCCCATCGTGCTTTTTCAACGCGAATACCAGCGTCTGTCCAATCGTGAATTACTTTATCCTTTTCCTTTTGAATTTTTTCTTCAATTAGTGTAACAATGTCTTGTTCACTTAAATGATCAAAATCATATTTCTTATTAACATTGATAAACATTCCACTCCACTTTAAAAAAGGTCCAAAACGACCTACTCCTTTGGTTACAGGCAATTCGTTGTGAACATATATAGGGGCGTCTGCTTTTTGTTTTTCTTGAATTAAAGTGATTGCTGTATCTAAATCTACCTCGGTGGCCAACATTCCTTTTGGGAGAGAAATAAAAATATCATTGTGTTTTACATAGGGACCAAAACGCCCATTGTTTACAATAATTTCTAAATCTTCATACTCACCCAAAGTTTTTGGCATTTCAAAAAGCTGCATCACCTCATCATAGCTTATGCTTTCTAATTGCTGATTAGGGCCTAAACTTGCATAAATTGGTTTTTCTTCATCCTCTGGATCACCTATTTGTGCCATGGGACCAAATTTTCCAAGACGCACTTTAACTGATCGCCCAGAGCCGGGATCTACCCCTAAAACACGCTCGCCAGATTCTCGCTGAGCATTTTCCTTTACATCTTCCACTATAGGGTGAAACTTATCATAGAAGGACTTTAACATTTCAGTCCAGTTTTCACCTCCGCTGGCAATATCATCAAAACTTTGCTCTACTTGGGCAGTAAAATTAAAATCCAAAATATTTTCAAAATTGTCCACCAAGAAATCGTTAACAATCATACCGATATCTGTAGGGATCAATTTCCCTTTATCAGCACCTACCATTTCTGTCAATTGCTCTTTTCGGATTGTATTTTGCTCCAAAACAATTTGTTGATAGGAACGTGAATCTCCTTCAGAGGAACCTTTTTCAACATATTTTCTGTTTTGTACGGTAGATATTGTGGGGGCATAAGTAGAAGGTCTTCCGATTCCTAATTCTTCCATTTTCTTTACCAGAGAAGCTTCAGAATAACGATAAGGAGGGCGCGTATAGCGTTGAGTTGCAGTCATTTTATTGAGCTGTAGTTCGTCCCCAACAACTACTTTGGGCAACATACCACTCACTTCACTGTCATCATCATCAACTCCTTCCATATACAATTTCAGAAATCCATCGAAGGTAATCACTTCCCCTTTTCCAGTAAACAATTCTTTGTGTGTATTGGCATTAACAATTACCTGGGTACGTTCCAAAAGTGCATCACTCATTTGAGATGCGACTGTCCTTCTCCATATTAATTCATATAAGCGTGCCTGATCATGATCAATATTCAATTTGACTTTTGAAAAATCAGTTGGGCGGATGGCCTCGTGCGCCTCTTGTGCACCTTTATTTTTAGTTTTGTAACTTCTATGCTTTAGGTATTCATTCCCATAGGCAGAATTAATCTGGGAAGCAATATTTTTCTGCGCCTCTTGGGATAAATTTACACTATCTGTTCTCATGTAAGTGATGTGACCCGCCTCATAAAGACGTTGCGCCAAAGTCATAGTTTTACTCACAGAAAAGTATAATTTTCTTGAGGCTTCTTGTTGCAGTGTTGAAGTTGTAAAAGGGGCTGCAGGACTTTTCTTGGCAGGCTTCTTTTTAATGTCAGCAACCTTAAATTTTGCATTAATATTTTGCTGAAGAAAAGCATTTGCTTCTTCACTATCCCCAAAAGCTTTAAGTAATTGAGTCGGAATTTGCTTTTTGGTCTGAGTCTCAAATAAGGCTTGAGTTTTGTAGCTCTGCTCCGGTGAGAAATTTCTGATAGCACGTTCTTGCTCCACAATCAAACGAACTGCAACAGACTGGACCCTTCCCGCAGAAAGACCCCCTTTAACCTTTCTCCATAAAACAGGTGACAACTCATATCCCACCAGACGATCTAAAATTCTTCGTGCCTGTTGGGCATTAACTAAATCATAATTAATGGTACGTGGAGTTTCAATCGCTTTTAAAATAGCATTTTTAGTAATTTCAGAAAAAACAATTCGCTTAGAGTTAGCCTCGTTGAGTTTTAGTGTGTTCGCTAAATGCCAGGCAATTGCCTCTCCCTCTCGATCTTCATCACTGGCCAACCAAACCGTTTCAGACTTTTTGGCCAAACTTTTCAACTCATTAACTAACTTCTTTTTGTCACTGCTAACAACATAATTTGGAGTAAAATCCCCATCTAAACTTACGCCAAGCTCCTTAGAAGGAAGATCGGCTATATGTCCAAAACTAGAGGCAACTTTAAAATCTTTCCCCAAAAATTTCTCAATGGTTTTCGCTTTTGCAGGGGACTCTACGATTACTAAATTTTTGGCCATGTTGAGTTTTATTTGGAAGCAAAAGTAGTTAAGTTTTTTTGGAACTATCAAATTTTAAATTAGCGTTCTTTAAAATCGAACACTTATTTAGCTTTGTACTACATCATTTTTTCATTGAAAAATTGCTACTTTTAATTACTTATTTACAAATAAAAAAAATATGAATCTGGAGGCAATCAAACCCATTTTTGAAACAAATTTACTAGCTGAAATTGAAAAAAAAGGGACGATTAGAGAAGTAAAAAAGGGAGATGTTTTAGTTGATTTGGGAGAACAAATTAAATTTATTCCCCTCATTATTAAAGGTTCTGTAAAAGTAGTGCGGGAGGATGAAAATGGAGATGGGTTATTGCTTTATTTTGTTGATTATGGAAATACCTGTGCAATGACATTAAACTGTTGTATGAAAAACACTAAGAGTGAAATTCGAGCTGTTTGTGAAATTGACACCACCCTCATCATGATTCCATCGAACCTGATGGATCTTTGGTTGTCACAATATAAAACATGGCGTGTTTTTATTTTAAGTAATTTTCAAAACCGTCTGAACGAATTATTAAAAGCCATTGACTCTGTCACTTTTATGAAATTAGACGAACGATTGGAACGTTATTTGAATGAGAAAGTCCTCTCACAAAAAAATAACATCCTAAAAATTACTCATCTTGAGATTGCGACCGATTTAAATTCCTCAAGAGTTGTTATTTCTAGATTACTCAAAAAAATGGAGAAAAATGGATCCCTCTTGCTGGGAAGAAATACGATTCAAATGAATTCATAAAATTTGTCCCTGTAACAAATGTTACCCTAATTGATTTAAACTGTAGTATGTTTGTTTGAAATTATAAAAGTCTGAAACAGTTTTTTCCAATATTAAAATGGATTCCTTCTTATAGGAAGGCCTACTTGAAAGATGATCTTGTAGCGGGGATAACCGTTGCAATATTATTAATTCCTCAAGGAATGGCCTATGCTTTAATTGCTGGCTTACCTCCCATCTTTGGCCTTTATGCTGCCTTAACTCCGCAAATCGTATATGCCCTTATGGGAACCTCAAGACAATTGTCTGTGGGGCCTGTTGCTATGGACTCTCTTCTTGTAGCTGCTGGGCTAGGAACTTTATCTCTTGTTTCTCCTGACCAATACATCCAAATGGCTATTCTCCTTGCTTTACTGATGGGAGCAATACAATTTCTTATGGGTCTTCTTCGAATGGGGTTTATGGTTGCTTTTTTATCAAAGCCTGTGATTAACGGTTTCACTTCCGCCGCAGCAATCATTATTGGTCTGAGTCAATTAAAACATCTTTTGGGAATCACAATTCCACAGAGCAACAAACTCCACCATGTAATTGGATCTATCTTAGGAAGTAATACACCTGTTCATCTACCTACTCTTGCCATTGGCCTTGCAGGCATTGCAGTCTTACTACTCATTAAAAAATGGAATAGTAAAATTCCGGCATCGTTACTTGTGGTCATTTTGGGAATCACCTGGGTTTATTTTTCAAAACAAAACGAAAACGGAGTAGCCGTTGTGGGCTTAATTCCTGAAGGTCTCCCTGTCTTTAATCTTCCCAATTTAAACTGGGAAAACATTGAACTCCTTTTTTCTACTGCGCTAACCTTAGCCTTAGTTGCATTTATGGAAGCCATTTCAGTTGCCAAAGCAATTGAAGAAAAGCATAAAAATTACGAGGTAAATCCCAATCAGGAACTTATTGCATTAGGCGCTTCCAATATTATTGGTTCCTTATTTCAATCCTATCCAACCACTGGAGGCTTTTCTAGAACTGCCGTCAATGATCAAGCGGGTGCCAAAACAGGAATAGCTCCTCTGATCTCAGCTGCCATCATTGCCGTAGTGTTAAGTTTTTTTACGCACTGGTTTTTTTATTTGCCAAAGGCAATTCTTGCCGCAATTATTATTGTGGCCATTGTCAATTTGATTAACATCAGTTATGCCATTCGGCTTTATAAAAGTGCCAAAGATGAATTTTTAATCTTACTTTTTACCTTTTTCCTCACTCTTTTTATTGGGATCACTGAAGGTATTTTATTAGGTATTTTACTTTCACTTTTGTTGTTGGTGTATCGAAATTCAAAACCACACTTCGCTTTTTTAGGTCGAATAGGCACCACCAACTACTTCAAAAATATTCATCGTTTTCCTGATGAAGTTGTCACAAGAGAAGATTTAGTCATTTTGAGATTTGATGCGCAACTTTTCTTTGGAAATTTTCAATATTTCAAACAATTAGTGAACGAGGCCGTTGAGAAAAATCCAGAAAAAATTAAAGGTTTTATCATTAATGGACGCTCTATAAATTACATAGATAGTTCGGCAGCAGAACAACTGACTGAACTAATTTTATCTTTACAAAAAAAAGGAATACGTGTCATGTTTGTAGGCGCTATAGGACCTGCAAGAGATGTTATTTTAAAAAGTGACATCATTAAAGCATTAAAAAAACAAAACTTATTTATCACCTCAGGAGACGCTACAGATAGTTTTGACGGAGTTTGTAAAAAAACCCCTCTTCAAAAAAAATTAAGTCGACAGCGTAATTCTTAAATGCTAGTGTAACTAAAATGACAAACAAAACAATCGAGAATTTATAATTTTACAAAAAAAATAAAATGATCATAGAACAAATTTATACAGGATGCCTTTCCCAAGGTGCTTATTACATTGAAAGTAAGGGTGAAGCAGCTATAATTGATCCTTTGAGAGAAGTGGCTCCCTACATCGAAAAAGCAAAAAAAAATAAGGCCACGATTAAATATATTTTTGAAACTCATTTTCACGCCGATTTTGTGAGTGGTCATGTAACGCTTGCTAAAGAAACTGGAGCAACAATTGTATATGGTCCCATGGCTCAAACCCGTTTTGATTCTTTAATTGCAAAAGATCAACAAGAATTCAAAATTGGAGACCTGCACCTAACGGTATTACACACACCAGGACATACCATGGAAAGTACCACCTATTTATTGAGTGATGTTTCTAAAAAAAATATCGCTATTTTTAGTGGAGATACCCTGTTTCTTGGAGATGTAGGGCGTCCTGATTTAGCACAAAAAGCAGCTGATATGACTCAGGAAGATTTGGCTGGTATTCTCTATGAAAGTTTGCGTAAAAAAATCATGCCTTTAGCCGATGATCTTCTTGTTTATCCAGCACACGGAGCGGGTTCAGCCTGTGGTAAAAACCTCAGCAAGGAAACCGTCGGAACCCTGGGTGATCAAAAGAAAACAAATTATGCTCTTCGTGCAGACATGACTAAAGAAGAATTCATTAAAGAAGTAACAGAGGGTTTACTCCCTCCTCCGCAATATTTTCCTTTAAATGTAAAAATGAATAAAGAAGGCTATGAAGACATTGAAACGGTCATTGAATCAGGCACTAGACCCTTGTCTCCTGAAGCATTTGAAGCTGCTGCAAATGAGACAGGTGCTATTATTTTAGACGTGAGACATCAGGATGATTTTGCAAGAGGGCATGTTCCACAATCCATTTTCATAGGAATAGACGGTAGCTTCGCACCATGGGTAGGGGCTATGATTGGAAATGTCAAACAACCTATTTTATTAATCACGCCTGAAGGAAGAGAAGAAGAAACAGTAACACGGCTAGCTCGCGTTGGTTTTGACAATACCCTAGGATATCTCAAAGGTGGAATAAACAGCTGGTCAAAAGCCAATAAAACAATTGATACCGTTGAAGGTATAGAGGTTAAATCGTTTAAGCCCCTAGCAGAAAAAGAAAACTTGACTATTTTCGATGTTCGTAAATCCGGAGAATACGCATCAGAACATCTTGTAGACGCACATTCTACGCCCCTAGATTTTTTAAACAATCACATGAGTGAATTTCCAATAAAAGGCGATTTTTACATTCATTGTGCAGGAGGGTATAGAAGTATGATTGCCGCCTCAATTTTAAAAAGTAGAGGAATTCACAACTTGATAGATGTACGTGGTGGATTTGCTGCCATCAAAGAAGGAGGTCTGAAAGTCACCGAATATGTTTGCCCTTCAACACTATAATTATTTGATAAATTAATTTTTTTTTAATGGAATGGATTTTTAAACCATGGCCTTGGTATATTGGTGGGCCAATGATTGCTTTTGTAATGTTTTTATTACTTTTTTTTGGTAAAAACTTTGGCATGTCTTCAAACTTAAGAACCCTGTGTACCCTCTGTGGAGCCGGGAAAACTAGTCGTTTTTTTAACTTCGACTGGAAGACACAACAATGGAATTTATTTGTAGCCTTGGGTGCCATCATAGGAGGCTGGATGGGTGCAAACTGGTTATCCAATGAAGCGATTATTCAACTCAGCCCCGACACGATTAATCAGCTGCATCAATTCAATATCAAAAGCGCGGGTGCTGCTTATATGCCAGAAGAATTATTTAGCCTGCAAGCACTAACAAATCCTAAAGTAATTTTGTCCCTTTCACTCGGCGGGTTTCTTGTAGGTTTTGGCGCTCGATATGCAGGGGGTTGTACTTCGGGCCACGCTATAAATGGATTAAGTAATCTTCAATTGGTTTCGCTATTTGCCGTAATTGGATTTTTTATTGGCGGCTTATTAATGAATCATTTTTTACTTCCTTATTTCTTTTAATCATGAGACAACTCTATTTTCTTTTTATCGGTATTCTTTTCGGAATTATTATGTTCAAATCGGAGGCTGCTTCTTGGTTTCGGATATATGAAATGTTTCAATTCCAGTCATTTCACATGTATGGAATTATTGGGTCCGCATTATTCTTTGGCGTTATCCTGATACAACTTATCAAAAGATTCAAACTAAAATCAGTCTTTGGGGAATCCATTCGTATTCCAGATAAAGACAAAAGTTTTTATCGCTACATGTTAGGGGGAATTATCTTTGGTTTAGGCTGGGGATTAGCAGGCGCTTGTCCTGGCCCTATATTTACGCTGATAGGAGCCGGTTTTTTCCCAATTCTTATTGTACTCTTTTTTGCAATGGTAGGCACTTGGATTTACGGTCTGTTGAAGAATAAGCTTCCCCATTAACAGGATTTTTACTATTAATTCATACTCTCAAACCGTTCATTGAAGGATTAGACATGACAAAATGTCAATCTCCTTTGGTTTTTTTGTAATTTTGTTTGGAAATTTTGAAAAAGAATATAGAGTAACATCATGTCGGTAAAAGAAATAGATTCGCTGAAGAAAAACCCTTTAGATCATGAGGGAACTCCTATTACATTTGATGTAGTTGAAAATAAAACTTCCAAGAAGAAAGCCTATATCGAAAGTTATGGGTGTCAAATGAATTTTGCCGATAGCGAAGTGGTTGCCTCCATCTTGAATGACGAAGGCTATAGTATAACCGATGTTTTAGATGATGCTTCCATAGTCCTGGTAAATACTTGCTCCATCAGAGAAAAAGCAGAGTTGACTGTTCGCAAGCGACTTGAATATTTTAATTCAATAAAAAAAAATAAATCAAAAATGACGGTCGGTGTTTTAGGCTGCATGGCTGAACGTCTAAAGCATAAATTCTTGGAAGAAGAAAAGATCGTTGACTTAGTTGTAGGTCCCGATGCCTATAAAGATATTCCAAACTTACTTCAAGAAGTTGCCAATCAAAGAGAAGCGGTAAATGTTATCTTATCCAAAGAAGAAACCTATGGAGATATCGCTCCCGTTCGATTAAACTCAAATGGAGTTTCTGCTTTTGTTTCCATTACAAGAGGTTGTGACAACATGTGTACGTTCTGTGTTGTTCCTTTTACACGGGGTAGAGAACGAAGTAGAGATCCCAAAAGTATACTGGAAGAAGTCAGTGACCTAGCGGCCAAAGGATATAAAGAGATTACATTATTAGGGCAAAATGTGGACAGCTATCTATGGTATGGCGGAGGACTAAAAAAAGATTTAGAAAAAGCAACTCCCTTACAGCAAAGAACAGCTGTCGGATTTGAAACCCTTTTAGGACTTGTAGCCAAAGCTCACCCCAAAATACGGATTCGTTTTTCAACATCCAATCCTCAAGACATGACGCTTGCTGTTCTTCAGGTCATGAAAAAATATGATAATATATGTAAACACATCCATCTCCCTGTTCAATCAGGAAGTAATCGTATTTTAAAGAAGATGAATCGTCAGCATACCCGAGAAGAATATTTCAAACTAATTGATTCCATTCGAGAGATCATACCTGACTGTGGTATTTCTCAAGATATAATTGCTGGGTTTCCTTCAGAAACTGAAACGGATCATCAGGAAACTTTAGATCTAATGGAGTATGTGAAATATGATTTTGGATACATGTATGCCTATTCAGAAAGACCGGGAACCTTAGCTGCAAAAAAAATAGAAGATGATGTTCCTCAAGCTGTTAAGCAAAGAAGACTCAGTGAAATTATAGAAAAACAAAGAGAACACAGTCAATTTCGTACAGCAGAATTCATTGGTAAAACCGTTTGTGTGTTGGTTGAAAAAACATCAAAAAAGCTTGATACTCAATGGAGTGGCAGAACTACACAAAACAATGTAGTGGTCTTTCCAAAAGAACAATATCAAATTGGAGATTTTGTCAATGTAAAAATAAATAAATGCACTTCAGCAACCTTGATTGGAATTGCTACGGGGTATTCTAAAGGAGTTTAATTATGGATTCATTACAAAGCATAAAACAACGTTTTGGGATTATTGGAAAAAATATTGGTCTAAACCGATCCTTAGAAAAAGCAATTCGTGTTTCAGGAACAGACATTTCCGTTTTGGTTATTGGGGAAAGTGGAGTTGGTAAAGAAAATATCCCTAAGATCATTCATCAATATTCTCACAGAAAGCATTCCAAATATATTGCTGTAAACTGTGGTGCGATTCCGGAGGGAACCATAGACAGTGAACTTTTTGGCCATGAAAAGGGCGCTTTTACAGGAGCCACTCAAACCCGTTCCGGTTATTTTGAAGTTGCCGATGGAGGAACCATTTTTTTAGACGAAGTTGGAGAATTACCCTTACCTACACAAGTCCGCCTTTTACGTGTTTTAGAAACGGGAGAATTTATTAAAGTAGGATCCTCTAAAGTTCAAAAAACCAATGCTAGAATTGTTGCTGCTACCAATGTAAATATGATGGAGGCAATTGAAAAAGGGAAATTTAGAGAAGATTTATATTACCGATTAAGTACTGTAGAAATCACCCTTCCTCCACTGAGAGAGCGAAAAGAAGACATCGTACTGTTGTTTAGAAAATTTGCTTCAGATTTTGCACTAAAATACCAAATGCCTTCTTTACAACTGGATGAACATGCTCAAGCCTTGCTGAAAGATTATCGTTGGAACGGTAACATCCGACAACTAAGAAATGTTGCTGAACAATTATCTGTACTGGAAAAAGAAAGAAACATTAATGCCGCTATGTTAAGGTCTTATTTACCTGATCGATCCAGTCAATTACCCGCTTTGGTAGGACAGAAGGAACGAGAAAGTGATTTTTCATCTGAACGCGAAATTCTTTACAAAGTATTGTTTGATATGAAAAGTGACTTAAACGACTTAAAAAAATTAACCCTTGATTTAATGAATAACGGGGTTTCAAAAGGGACCCAAGAAAAAAATCAAGGCTTAATCGAAAAGATTTACGGAAAAGATAACCCTGAAAATATTGACCCAGAACCCACATCACTAAAAGCGTTACCCTTTTCTTCAGAAACTCCAGAAATTTCAAAAATTGAAACTGCAGATAAATATGCCTACGCAGAGACCATTGAAGAAGAAGAACCCCTTTCTTTGCAGGAAAAAGAAATTGAAATGATCAAACAAGCTTTGATTAGAAGCCACGGAAAGCGTAAATTAGCATCCAAAGAATTAGGTATTTCAGAACGAACGCTCTATAGAAAAATCAAACAATATGACCTCAATGAAATGGATGCAGAATAAAATTTATGGATCTATAGGGGTTCTTTGTCTTTTGATTATCCAATCTTGTGGAATTTACTCCTTCACTGGAGCATCGATTCCCCCTGGAGTTTCTACTTATCAAGTTAATTTCTTTGAAAATCAAGCAGGAAATCGTCCAGGATCAACTGTTGAACCCGGACTAGATAACGACTTTACTATTGCACTTCAAGACCTGATTATTAATCAAACAAATTTAGACTTAGTCACCACAGACGGTCAACTGATCTATGAAGGAGAAATTACTGAATATAGTGTAACCCCTATGTCAGCTACAGCACAAAATACCGCCGCTCAGAACCGTTTGAAGATGACGGTTGCTCTCCGGTATATTAATACCAAAAGAGAAGAAGATGATTTTAATAAAAATTACTCTTTCTTTTATGATTTCCCCGCTGAACTGCAGGTTTATGATATTAAGGATGCTGCTCACAAAGAAATTTTTGATCGAATTACTCAAGACATTTTTAATGATACTCTAGCCAAATGGTGATTCAAGACGCTACTTCATTTTTTAACTTATTGGATAAATTCGAGCCTTCCAACTCAAAACAGCTCGAAGCACTTCAGCTGGTCCTTGAAAAATATCCTACTTTTCATTTAGCGAGAACGTATCAGTTGAAAGCATTACAACAACTTAATCCCGATGCGTTTGACAAACAACTCTCCCATACAGCAATTGCTACTCATGACAGAGAGCTCCTTTATGAATTTATTGAAAATCAAAAAACAAAAGGCATTGTAAAAAATGAAGTAGCACCAAAAGAGTCTGTCGTAGCAACAAAAACTCCTCCAAAAGAAACAAAGAAGAAGACAAAACCTGAAAAAAAGAAAGTTAAAAAAGCTGTAAACAAAAGCCCTACTCAGCAACAAAAAACAGAAAAAGTACCCGAAGCGCTTAGTTTTTCTGAATGGGCCAAATATCTTAAAACAAAACAGGTAATCACTAAAGAGAAACCAACTTTAGAAGACAAGTTTCAACTCATCGATTCTTTTTTGGAAAACACAAAACGTATCGTGCCCGATAAAAATGTTAAAAACACGGTAGATTTAAGCGAAAAAAGTTGGGCATCAACCGATGAATTAATGACTGAAACTTTAGCTAAAGTTTTTGTAAAACAGAAAAAATACGACAAAGCCCTTCAAGCCTTTCAGATATTAGGTTTGAAATATCCAGAAAAAAATAGTTTCTTTGCAGACCAAATTAAAGAGATCAAAAGATTACAAAAACTGAAAGATTGACCTAATGAGTACATTTTCAATATTTATCGCCCTTATTATTATAGTATGCTTCCTTCTTGTATTGGTAGTTATGGTTCAAAATCCTAAGGGTGGAGGACTTTCTTCTTCTTTTGGTGGTGGTGGGTCACAGCAAGTCGGTGGTGTTCAAAAGACATCAGACTTCTTAGACCGTAGTACTTGGATACTTGCTTCCTTGTTATTGATTTTAATTTTAATTTCAAACGTAACTTTATCCTCTGGACAAGTTGTGACAGACTCCAAACTCCTTCAAGACGAAGCAACTCAACAAACAATTCCGGAAAGTCTTCCTGAAACAACAAATGAAATCCAAGAAATTCCTGAGATTCCAGCCGAAATTCCGGAAAGCAACTAGTTTTTTTAACTTCTTATTGAACTGACAGGCTGACATTTTAATCTCTAAATTGTCAGTTACCGTGCTCATGGCATGGTTTCTGAAAAAACATGGGAACAAATAAATTTTTAAACAATGAGTAAAATGAATATTAAACCATTAGCAGATCGAGTGCTCATAGAGCCTGCTGCTGCTGAAACTAAAACATCCTCTGGTCTTTATATTCCAGATACTGCAAAAGAAAAACCTCAAAAAGGAATTGTTGTTGCTGTCGGATCAGGAACAAAAGACAATCCTATGACTGTTTCTGCCGGAGACCATGTGCTTTATGGCAAATATGCTGGAACAGAACTAAATCATGAGGGAAAAGATTATTTAATCATGAAAGAAAGCGATATCCTCGCAATCGTATAACTCATTAAATTATAAGAAAATGGCAAAAAGAATAGAATTTGATATTGAAGCAAGAGATGGCATCAAACGCGGTGTTGATGCACTTGCCAATGCGGTAAAAGTAACTCTAGGACCTAAAGGAAGAAATGTTATTATTGGAAAATCTTTTGGTGCTCCTCAAGTAACCAAAGATGGGGTTACTGTTGCTAAAGAAATTGAACTAGAAGATGCGCTTGAAAATATGGGAGCACAAATGGTTAAAGAAGTGGCTTCTAAAACAAACGATCTTGCAGGAGATGGAACAACAACTGCAACCATCCTTGCACAAGCAATTGTCAAAGAAGGATTAAAAAATGTTGCTGCAGGAGCTAATCCTCTTGACCTGAAAAGAGGAATTGACAAAGCTGTAGATGCGATCGTAACCGAATTAACAGAACAAGCTGCTGCTGTTGGAGATTCTTCAGAAAAAATCAACCAAGTTGCTAGCATTTCTGCAAACAACGATTCTACTATCGGGGGACTTATCACAGAAGCTTTTGAAAAAGTAGGTAAGGAAGGAGTCATTACTGTAGAAGAAGCCAAAGGAACAGATACATATGTAGATGTTGTAGAAGGAATGCAGTTTGACAGAGGATACTTATCTCCTTATTTTGTCACTGATTCAGAAAAAATGGAGGCAGATCTTGAAACTCCCTATATTCTATTATACGACAAGAAAATTTCTACGATGAAAGATTTTCTCCCGGTTTTGGAGCCTGTGGCTCAAACGGGTAAGCCCCTTCTTATCATTGCAGAAGATGTTGATGGAGAAGCTTTAGCTACATTAGTCGTCAATAAATTACGTGGAGCGCTCAAAATTGCTGCTGTAAAGGCACCTGGATTTGGTGACAGAAGAAAAGCAATGTTAGAAGACATCGCAATTCTAACAGGGGGAACCGTAATTTCTGAAGAAAGAGGCTTTACTTTAGAAAATACAACCATCGAAATGTTAGGAACCGCTGAAAAAGTTTCTATTGACAAGGATAATAGTACTGTTGTGAACGGAAGCGGCTCAGCTGATGATATTCAAGCTCGAGTAAGTCAAATCAAAGCACAAATCGAATCTACTACTTCTGACTATGATAGAGAAAAACTCCAAGAACGTTTAGCAAAACTTTCTGGAGGAGTTGCTGTACTTTATGTAGGTGCTCCCTCTGAAGTTGAAATGAAAGAAAAGAAAGATCGAGTAGATGATGCTTTACATGCTACACGAGCTGCTGTAGAGGAAGGAATCGTTGCTGGAGGTGGTGTTGCTTTACTCAATGCAAAAAAGGTACTTGCAAAACTTAAATCAGACAACGCAGACGAAGCTACAGGTATTCAAATTATCAATAAAGCGGTTGAAGCGCCCCTAAGAACGATTGTTGAAAATTCTGGTGGAGAAGGATCTGTTGTCGTGTCTAAAGTATCCGAAGGAAAGAATAATTTTGGTTATAATGCCAAGGAAGGAACCTACGTTGACATGCTCAAAGAGGGAATCATTGATCCTAAAAAAGTGACTCGAGTTGCCCTTGAAAATGCAGCTTCAGTTTCTGGAATGATTTTAACTACAGAATGTGCATTAATTGACATCAAAGAAGATGCCCCAGCAGCTGCACCCCCAATGGGTGGAGGAATGCCCGGTATGATGTAATATTCATCTTATATCCAATAAAAAACCCGCCAAATGGCGGGTTTTTTATTTTTATTCCTCAAGCATCCTCTCATATAAACAGCACTGGGGCAATTCATCATAAACTACATCTTTGGCTTTAACTAAAGGTGTGTCGTGTCCCACTTTAGCAATTTCCCCTTGAAGAGTTTTTAATGATGCTTTATTAGAATCGTAAATAACAGACATAACATTACTTGGAATATCCCAAGTCGCCATTTTTACTCCTTTAACAGTTAACGCCGCTTTCTCAATACGCTTTTTACACATTTCGCAATTTCCACTTACTTCAAAAGTAGCTTTAGCATTTTTATTCTTTTTTTCCTGCGCTTGAAGAGCCAGAGGAAGAAGGAATACCCATAATATTATTACTTTTTTCATATTGTTAAAATTAAGATTTAAATTAAATTATAAATTCCATCGAAGACCTGCGTACAGCATCCGCCCAAAAACAGGAGCATACACTTGAGCAGAATCAAAATTAATACCAAAAGGATCCTCAGCTGCAATAATAGGGTTTTTTTGAGTATAATTTCCCAAATTTTCAATCCCAGCATACACCTCAAGCTTATTATTAAACGCTCGTGTTAATTGACTGTTCCACAATCCATAAGCCGGAGCGAACGATCCATCCCCATCTCTTACGGTACTAACCAGTCGCTGTTTTCCAAGGGCGTGATAGGTCAAATCCAACCTCCATTGCGCCCCCTTAGTACTTCGTTCGGTTTCCCATCCAATATTACCAAAAAAACGATTTTGTGCCTGCAAGGGGCGTTGTAAAAAGCCCGATTTATAAGCTGTTTTGACGTCGTAATTTTTATACGCTAATCGAAAACTTAACGCCTCTACAGGACTAAAATCTATAGCCAATTGGAAACTATTGGCCCTGCTTTGCCCTTCCAAGTTATAAAACGAAATCTGACCCTGCTTCTCCCAGTCCACAACGACTTGGTCTGTGAAATTGGTAATATAATAGTCGGCTGTGATATCACCACTTCCTCCCCAAAGTGAGAAAATTTGACGTATACTCAATCCATAATTCCATGCGATTTCTGGATTCAACCCATAGATAGAACCTCCACTTTGCTCAATGGAAATAAGACGATTCGTACCAAATAAGGATTGGTTTTCTGCAAAAATGTTCGCCGCCTTTCTCCCACTTCCCACAGAAGCACGTAGGATTGTTTTTTCTCTAGGTAAATAACGTACATGAACCCTTGGAGTCACAAAATTCCCTAATCGATTGTGGAAATCTATACGAACCCCTCCCACGAAACTGAAATTTTCTAGATTGTCATAACTATATTCAAAAAAACTCCCCACAGATCGATCACTTCGATCAAAGAAAAAAGTATCTACTGTTTCCAAATATTGATCAAATGAAAAATTTATGCCCGCTTTGAATTTATTTTTAGTATTCCCTATAATAGAATTGAATAAAAGGTTTGCATAGAAACTTTCTTGATCAATCTCATAGCGTCTAAACCCATAATAAGAATCCTGTTTGTGGTTACTATAGGCTGACTGAAAACCAAAACTCTGGTAGGGTATTTCAGGAAAAACATATCCTATTTTCAATGAACCATCAAATCGATTTGTACCGATCTCACTTCCCCAAATCGAAGTGCTGTTTTTATCCCTATCCGGTTCAAATTGGACAGCCCCAATTTGTTTGTCATCTTGCATCCAGCGAATACTTGCAAAACTCACCCACCCTTTCTCTGCATCAGTATATTGCCAACGATTTAATATATTAAGCTGTTTTGCCAAAGGCACATCTAAAAATGAATCCCCATTTTGATCTTTCTTCTGTGTTCGTTGATTCCCATGAATAAAAATCCCAGAACTCCATTTATCATTTACTTTAAAGTTTCCATGTGCATTAACTTCTTGACGCCCATTGGCAGAGGTGAAAAAATTAAAAAATAAAGGCACATCTGAAAAAGGCTTTTTGATTTCTGTATTAATTTGTCCCGCAATACTCTCGTAACCATTAACAACAGTCCCCATTCCCTTGGTGATTTGAATGCTCTCAATCCATGTTCCTGGAGTAAAAGTTAAGCCATAGGCTTGTGAGGCACCTCGAACCATAGGAATATTTTCTTCTGTTATTAGAAGATAGGGACTGGTGAGACCCAACATCTTAATTTGTTTGGTTCCCGTAAGAGCATCGGAAAAATTAACGTCAATAGAAGGGTTGGTTTCAAAACTTTCGGAAAGATTGCAACAGGCTGCTTTCAATAATTCAGCACTGTTCACATTAATTATATTTTGTGCTTCAAGATAGGATTTCTGAATGGCTTTTCTCCTTTGAGTTACCGTTACCTCATCTAGGTTCCCAGAAGAATTTTCATAAAGAACATGACGAAATTGAATATTGGTATTCACTGATAAGGTATCCGTTTTAAACCCAACATAACTAATCACCAGTTGTTTTGTCTTTTTTGAAAAGGGTATTGAAAACTCACCCCCCTGATCAGTAACTCCTCCTATTTGAGTTCCCAACCAAAAGACATTTGCTCCTTCTAAAGGAAGGGTTTCATTTGCTTCTTTGGTGAATACTATCCCAGAAAAAGCCTCTTGTGCATTCATAGAAATTCCATAAATACTCAATAATATTATAAAATAATTTTTCATTGTTTTTGTTTAATAGGTTAAATCTGTTTTCTAAAAAATAAAAAACGGACTAGCCATAAAAAACTAAACAATGTTGCATTAAAATTATATTGTTGTGAATGGGGGGAGGCGGATTCCAATTCTCTTTTGAAAATAAAGATAAAACTGGGATACTAACTTTATGAAAATCACGATTTAAAATAGCATTTAAAGGCGCTTTCAGCAAAATAGTGTTTTCAAATGAGACCTTTTGAGGTTCATCATTTTGAAAAAGAAGAACAGTGTCTTTACAACACGTTTTTTTTGAAAAACTTTTCGTTAAAGGTATAACGTTCTTATCCTTCATCTCCATCCTACAGTTGGAAGGATTATATGCTAAAGAAACAGAAGCAATCTCAGATCCACAATAATGAACATTCAAAGCATAGCCCACTCTTGTTCCTAAAATAAGAACAGCCAGAAATAAACTTAAAAATTGTTTCATTTTCACATTTCAAAGATACTAATTTCCCATTTACGCTCGTCATAAACATAAGGTTATAAATATCACAAATTTATTTTTTATGCTCAAAACAAGTCTATAAATCAGTGATATACGGTTCATTATAACTACTTTTGTAAATTATGAAGAGAGAACGTTTTTCCGAGGTGTTTTCAGAGATTTCTAACCATTTGAAATCAACTGATCTGGATGTGGTTGAAGGATTAAATTATATCTGTACTGTTTTAAGAGAATCGTTTGATCATTATGATTGGGTTGGATTTTATTTTGCTGATTTAGCAAGGAAAAAACTCCATCTTAAAGCCTTTTCTGGAAACCCCGTTGAACACCAAGAAATTCCATTTGGTAAAGGCATTTGTGGTCAAGTTGCTGTGACCCATCAAAACTTTGTTGTTCCTGATGTCAAAGCGCAGGATAATTATTTAGCCTGCAGTATAGATGTTAAATCGGAAATTGTAATTCCCCTTTTCTTAGAAAATAATAATATTGGGCAAATTGATATTGACTCTCATAAAATAAACCCCTTTTCTGATCAAGATGAAAAATTGTTAGAAGCAATTTGTACTCTTATTTCAAAAACCTACTCCACTTCACTTTTACAACTTTAAATTGACAATGAATACCAAAAAAATTAGTTCCGCACTTATTTCTGTTTTTGACAAAACGGGCTTAGAACCGCTAATTAAAGCCTTAGTTGCTAATGACGTTCAATTATATTCTACCGGAGGCACAGAGGCTTTCATTCGTGAATTGGGACACGAGGTGCATGCTGTTGAAGAGCTAACAGGTTATCCTTCTATATTGGGAGGTCGCGTAAAAACATTACATCCTAAAGTATTTGGAGGAATTTTAAATCGCTCATCATTGGCGTCTGACAAAACAGAAATTGATCAATATGAGATTCCTTCTTTTGATTTGGTCATCGTAGACTTATATCCTTTCGAAAAGACTGTAGCTGGGAATGCAACAGAGAGCGAAATCATTGAGAAGATTGATATTGGAGGTATTGCTTTAATTCGTGCTGCTGCGAAAAATTTCAATGATGTTTTTTGCATCTCTGATAAAGAAGATTATGCTTCTTTTATTGAAATCTACCTCGAGGCAAGCGGGGCTCCGTCCTTAGAAGAAAGAAAAGAATATGCCGTAAAAGCATTCCACACCTCATCGCATTATGACACGGCTATTTTTAATCATTTTAACGAAAAAGAAAATCGTTTGAAAGTGAGTATCGAGACCTCACAAGTATTACGTTACGGAGAAAACCCCCATCAACAAGGACACTTTTTTGGTCCTTTGGGAGATTTACTTGAACACTTACATGGAAAAGAAATTTCTTATAACAACCTACTAGACATTGATGCAGCAGTAAACTTAATGCTTGAATTTTATGAAGGCAAGCCTGCCTTCGGAATTTTAAAGCATAATAATGCCTGTGGTTTCGCTGTTCGAGAAACTTTGTCAGCGGCCTACAAGGATGCACTTGCTGGAGATCCTGTTTCTGCTTTTGGGGGTGTTTTGATTAGCAATAAAACGATTGATCTTGAAACCGCAACCGCGATACACACTTTATTCTGTGAAGTTGTTATCGCTCCAAATTATGATGCCGAAGCACTCAGTCTGTTAAAAGAAAAGAAAAATAGAATTATCTTAATACAAAAAGTCACAGAGTTGCCTAGCCAAACCTTAAGAACATGTCTGAATGGTATTTTAGTTCAAGACAAAGATTCTAAAACGGATCAAAAAGAAGATTTGACTACAGCAACCGAATTGGAACCCACTCCAACTGAAATTGACGATCTCTTGTTTGCTTCCAAAATCTGTAAACATACCAAGTCAAACACCATTGTTTTGGCAAAGAATCAACAATTACTCGCTTCCGGTACAGGACAAACATCACGCGTTGATGCATTAAACCAAGCCATAAATAAAGCCACTAGTTTTGGGTTTGATTTAAAAGAATCGGCTATGGCAAGTGATGCTTTTTTTCCCTTTCCTGATTGTGTTGAAATAGCAGATAAAGCAGGAATTAAGACCGTTATTCAACCCGGAGGTTCAATCAAAGATAAGTTATCAATCGCCTATTGTGATGCCCATGATATGTCAATGGTTTTCACAGGAATTCGGCACTTTAAACATTAATTCATAATTTTGAGCAATTAACAAAAATAAGATGGGGTTTTTTACTGAAGAAATAGCAATTGACTTAGGTACAGCAAATACTTTAATTATTCATAACGATAAGGTTGTTGTAAACAGTCCTTCTATTGTTGCCATAGACCGAAGCTCGGGTAAAGTCATTGCCATTGGTCACGAAGCGAATATGATGCAAGGAAAGACCCACGAAAACATCAAAACTGTTCGCCCCCTGAAAGATGGAGTTATTGCAGACTTTAATGCCTCTGAACAAATGATTAATCGTCTGATAAAAAGTATTCCTACTTTAAATCGGCGTTTTTTCTCACCCTCTTTGCGCATGGTTATTTGTATTCCCTCTGGAATTACAGAAGTTGAAATGCGAGCAGTAAAAGAATCCGCCGAACGGGTTAATGGAAAAGAAGTCTATTTGATTCATGAACCCATGGCTGCTGCCATAGGAATAGGAATCGATATCATGCAGCCCAAAGGGAATATGATTGTTGACATCGGAGGAGGTACAACTGAAATTGCTATCATCGCACTTTCTGGAATTGTCTGTGATAAATCGATCAAAATTGCTGGAGATGTATTCACCAGTGATATTATCAATTATATGCGGAATAAGCACAATCTATACATTGGAGAACGTACCGCGGAAAAAATTAAAATTATTGTGGGCAGTGTATCTGAAGAGTTGGACAACCCACCAGATGCAATGTCTGTTCAAGGAAGAGACCTGTTGTCCGGAAAACCTAAACAAGTTTCTATAACTCATGGAGAGATTGCTAAGGCTCTTGATAAATCAGTCATACGAATTGAAGATGCAATCATGGAAGCACTGTCTCAAACCCCTCCTGAACTTGCAGCAGACATCTACAATACGGGGATCTATCTCGCCGGTGGAGGTGCACTTTTAAGAGGTTTAGATAGACGACTTTCTCAAAAAACAGACCTGCCAATATACGTTGCTGAGGATCCGCTTCAAGCGGTTGTTAGAGGAACAGGAATAGCTTTGAAAAACATTGAGCGCTTTAAAACCGTTTTGACTAAATAAATTAGGTATGCAGCGAATCATTAATGCGCTCGTACAATTTAGAAATCCCATTCTTTATTTTTTTTTATTGGGCTTTTCATTACTCTTTCTGAGTAGTCGGAGTAGTTTTCATCAAAATAAGATTGGGGAGCTCGGTTTTTATTTTTCAAGTGGTTTATATAAATTTTCTAATTCCATAAACCAATATTTCGACTTAAAAGAAAAAAACAGAATCCTTCACCAAGAAAACACCCAACTGAAAGCTCTGGCTCTTAAAAAAAATGCTCCTTTTCTATATGATGCTTATTTAGGTAATCCCAAACGATTCCCCTTTAAAATTAGAAATGCCAATGTCATCAAAAATAGTCTTCTAAATCAAAGGAATTATATCATCATTGATAAAGGAACTGAAGATGGAGTTCAAGCTGAAATGGGAGTCATAACATCAAACGGTATTCTTGGAATCGTAAAGTCTGTCTCTAAAAAATATGCGAGTGTGATTTCATTATTACATCAAGACTTAAAAATTAATGTTCGCTTTAAGCATAGTGATGCTTTTGGTTCTTTGGTTTGGAAAGGTAAAAGCCCAACAGAATTCAGTGTAGAAGATATAGTTTCCAGCGCTCAGCTTCAATTGGGAGACACCATTGTAACGGGAGGTATGTCTTCTTATTTTCCTTATGGAATTCCTTTAGGAACCATCACCCAACTTGAAAATGACATCAATAGTGGATTTTATATGATGACGGCTGAACTTTTTGAAAACCCTTCTGAAGTTTATGCAGCCTACGTTATAGAAAACAAGTTCAAAGAAGAAATTGACTTTCTAAATAAAGAAGTGAAACCATGAGCTCGATTACCCTAAAAACAATTGCTTCTTTTGTAATTCTTGTATTATCCCAAGTATTTATTTTTAATCAAATGAATCTATTGGGGTACATCAATCCCATGCTTTATGTGTTATTTCTTGTCCATTATCGCTTTGATCAAAATCAAACCCTTTTCATTTTTATTGGTTTTTTACTAGGCTTTTTTATTGATTTTATGTCTCAAACCGGAGGTGCTCATATCATTGCCAGTCTTAGCGCAAGCTTTTTCCGCCCTTTTATCATTCGCAATGCTTTTGGGATAACCGCCGAACTTCCAAAAAGCTTTCAAAGTGACTCGAGAGTTCTCAATAAGATTGTTTTTTTACTCTTTTTTATACCCTTGCATCACTTGATTTATTTTATTGTAGTTTATTTTAGTTGGGATGCCTTTTCTCTCATTCTCAAGAGCACTGCACTAACTGCTTTTTTTTCTTTACTTTTAATCGTTATAATTTCTTCATTATTTAAATCCACAAAATGATAAGAAAAGGCACATTACTAATCTTTACTGTTGGAGCGTGTTTCTTGTTTATTTTTCAATTAATGTCGCTACAATTATTTAATTCTGACTACACAAAACTCTCTGAAAATAATGCTGTAGAGAAGCGTCCTATTTATCCAAAACGAGGATTGATTTATGATCGAAATGGCACTTTAATGGTTGCAAACCAACCTGTATATGACCTTATGGTAGTGCCTGAAAACATTGAACCCTTTGATACATTAGAATTAATTCATGGATTGTCTATTTCAAAAGATGAGCTTCTACTACAATTAAAAAAGGCCAAGCGCTTTTCATCTAAACTCCCTTCTGTAATTATCAGACAGGTTTCTAAAGAAGATCGCGCCATGTTTCAGGAAAAAATATGGAAATATCCTGGGTTTTATTTTCAAAAAAAATTAGTGCGTGATTATGTCCTTCCCATAGCTTCAAATCTATTGGGATATACCAGCGAAGTTAACACAAGCGAGGTCAATAAAAAAAATGACTATGCCCTAGGAGAAATGATCGGTCGTCAAGGAATTGAGAAGACGTATGAAAATAGTTTGAGAGGAAAAAAAGGAGCTAGCTTCTTCCAGAAAGATCGATTTAACAGAATCATTGGACCTTATCAAGATGGCCGCTTTGACACCGAAGCTGAATCTTCTGAAGACCTAAATCTTACCATCGATGCTGTACTTCAACAATACGGAGAATCCTTGCTGAGAAATAAAAGAGGTGGGATTGTAGCCATTGAACCCCAAACAGGAGAAGTTCTTGCTTTAGTAACTGCTCCCAGTTATGACCCCAATGTATTGATAGGAAGAGAACGTTCAAAAAACTTTAGTGTACTGGTGAATGATACCCTTGCAAAACCTCTCTTTGATAGGGGACTTCAAGCGGAATACTCCCCAGGCTCTCCTTTCAAAACTCTCAATGCGCTGATTGGTTTACAAGAAAAAGTAATCACTCCAAACACCCAGTTCGAATGTGATCAAGGACATTTTTACGCAAGAAATGCCTTTATGAAATGCCACTGCGCTTATGGTTCCAAAAATGATTTAATTAAAGGAATTTATAATTCGTGTAATACCTATTTTGCAAAAACCTATGTAGGAATTGTTAATAAGGCTGCAAGCCCGGCTGAGGGAGTAGATCGTTGGAGAACACATTTAGAAAAGTTTGGTTTGGGTGATTATTTAGGCTATGATTTGCCCATTGGAAAAAAAGGTTTTATTCCGAATAGCACCTATTATGACCGCTGGTATCAACAGGGTCGTTGGGGGGGGACTACCATCATCTCGAATGCCATAGGTCAAGGAGAAATATTAACAACCCCCATACAAATGGCAAATTTTACTGCTACCATTGCCAATAGAGGGTATTTTATCAAACCCCATTTTAAGAAATCATTTTCTCAAAAAGAAAAAGACTCTCTTTTTCCAAAAAATTATACCTTAATAGCACCTCAGCACTTTGAAACCGTTGTGGAAGGAATGCATCAGGTCGTAGAAAAAGGTACTGCTAGAATCGCCCGAATTAAAGGGATTGAGGTTTGTGGAAAAACAGGAACAGTAGAAAATTTCATTCGATTAAATAATGAAAAAACACAGCTCACAGATCACTCAATCTTTGTTGCCTTTGCGCCTAAAGATGATCCTAAAATTGCAATTACCGTTTTTGTAGAAAATGGATATTGGGGAGGGAGATGGGCGGCTCCCATTGCAAGTTTAATGATTGAAAAATACCTAACTGGAACGGTAAATAGAAAATGGTTAGAAAATAGAATGCTTAATGGAAGTTTACTGGATGAATATGCCAAACCACTTTCAGGAAAACCCTTCGCGATTAATGAATGACAAACTTATTTTTCGATTAGATTGGGTGAGTCTTTTACTCTACATCACCCTAGTTGTTTTTGGAATGATCAATATTTATTCCACTCGGTTTTCTGAAACCAGTACTGCTTTTTGGGAGCTAGGAAGTCCCGTAGGAAAACAGTTTTGGATTTTTATGCTCTGTTTAATCATTCTCCCCGCTATCCTTTACATAAAGTCTAATTTTTTTGAACACCTCAGTTATATTTTTTATGGGCTTTCTATCATCAGTCTGATGGGTCTTTTTCTTTTTGGACAAACCATCTCGGGTGCAACTTCTTGGTATTTGATTGGAGGTTTTAGTCTGCAGCCCTCTGAATTTGCAAAAATTACAACAGCCATGGTGGTAGCCTTAAATTTAAGCTCCATTCAAACCGATATGAAAAAGAAAAGAGACTTATTCAAGATTCTGTTTTTGATTGCCCTACCCATGTTCCTCATTATTCTTCAACCAGATGCAGGATCTGCACTTGTTTTTATGGGAATGTTTTTTGTGCTGATACGAGAAGGGCTAGATTTGCGATTTCTTTACCTTTTTTTGAGCCTTATTCTCATCTTTATTTTTACTTTATTGTATGGTCCCTTCTTCATTTCATTGGCTGGATTAATTCTAATTTTCTTTTTTTATTTATTTATGAAAAGAATCGCTTCAAAAACAAAAAAGCTTCCCTTTTTACTTTCTTTTGTTATCTGCCTCTTTTTCTCCTATTCGGTAAATTTTATTTTTAACTCGGTATTTGAACAACGCCATCGAGATCGATTTAATGTCATTTTAGGGTTAGAAACAGATACCCGTGGAATTGGGTATAATATTAACCAATCAAAAATTGCTATCGGTTCTGGAGGGTTTTTCGGAAAAGGATTTTTAAATGGGACACAAACAAAAGGAGACTTTGTACCCGAGCAAGATACTGATTACATTTTTAGTACGATCGGTGAAGAATGGGGATTTATAGGAAGTAGTCTTTTAGTTATTTTGTTTACACTTTTTATCCTACGCATACTTTATAGAGCCGAAAAACACACCTCAATCTATTCAAGGGTATTTTCTCATGGTTTTGCGAGTATTATTTTCATTCACTTTTTTGTTAATATTGGAATGACTCTAGGTTTAGTTCCGACCGTTGGAATTCCGCTGCCCTTTATCAGTAATGGTGGATCTAGCTTATTAGCATTTAGTTTTATGCTATTTCTCTATTTAAATTTTGATGCCAATCGATTGAATGGATAAATTTCATTTATCGTCTAACATCTAAAACATCTCGTAGACTATTTCCCAACATCATAAAAGCAAGTACCAAACTCATAATAGCCAAACCTGGCAATACTGCTAAATACGGTTTTCCTAAGAGAAGATATCTAAAATGATCTTTGACCATCCCACCCCAGCTCGGCATGGGAGGTTGTGCGCCTATCCCTAAAAAACTCAACCCACTCTCCATCAAAATCGCACTGGCAAAATTTGCAGCCGAAATCACAATCAGAGGGGCAACTATCATGGGTAGAACATGCCTTATCAAAATACGTGTATGCGAAAATCCTAGGACAGATCCTGCTTGAACATACAACTGTTCTTTTATAGACTTCACTTGACCACGCACTAAACGAGCTACCTCCACCCACATCGTTAGTCCTACAGCAACAAAAACTTGCCAAAAACCTCTTCCTAAAGCTAAAGTTATAGCGATCACCATGAGTAATGTTGGAATAGACCAAACAATATTTATGAGCCACATGATCAAACGGTCTAACCCACCTCCAAAATAACCCGCAATAGCTCCTAAAAAAATACCCAATATTAAGGAGATAAAAACAGCTACAAATCCAATTGAAATAGAAATCCTAGATCCAATAATTAAACGACTTAATAAATCGCGGCCGTATTTGTCGGTACCCAACAAGAAACGTTTGGTAAGAATAAATTCATTTTCAATTTGTACACGGGTAGTCCCTTTGGGAAAGACATTTAGTTGAACCTTCTCATAATAATCAGTTGCATTTCCAAAGCGCTTGTATTCCAGAGTCTCTTCAAACCACCGAATATCCTGAATGGGTATTTCCTCTACCGGATTGACGTTCCCAGAAAAAAGATTGCTTTTATTAACTGTTCCTTGCTGAGGAATTATCAATACCTGACAAGAAAAACCTGGAGGTTGAGAATGGATGGATAAGTGCATCTGATTTGCATAAGTGGTTTTATCGGGTGATAAAGAATAGGCAAAGATTGCCACTAGGGAGATCCCAATGATAAATAAAAAACTACTGACCGCCCATTTATCTGACTGAAACCGATTGAAAGAGCTCTTAAAATCCAAATTATGTTTTAATTTTTAACCTCAGCTACCGTGTTGTCAACTTTAATTTGGGTAGAGAGATCCTTTAAAATTTCAACCGCTTCGGAAATATAAATATCCTTTTTGAGCGATTTTTCCCAGCGTTCTCTCTTTTTAATGAGATCCTCGTTGGGTTCTCCTTCAAACCCTGCTTCTGGCAACCATTGAAAATCATACGTAGACTCGAATTCTTCTAATTTTTTGAACCGATCGGAATACTTTTTATTCGTTTCACGGTCGGCTTTATAAGACGTATAATCTAGAGAATAGGTGTAGTCTTCTTTTTGTTTTTTCACCCAAAGACCTTGCTCATCAATCAACTTTATAAAAGGATTTTCTTTAAGACGTTCTTTACTTCTTACCAGAGAATATTCATAATTCTTCATTTTATCATAAGGAATATAACTAGCAGGGGTAATTCGATCCCAAGCCAAAGGGTTGTCCTGATCCTTTTCACCCATATCGATATAAGCATATTGGTCTGGAAAAACTATATCGCTTTTAACACCTTCCAATTGGGTAGAGCGTCCATTAATTCTATAAAACTTATCCGTAGTAACTTTTAATGCGCCCAAATTCCCGTAAGTTCCACCCGTAATCATGCGGTTCAAATCAAAAACATTTTGAACTGTCCCTTTTCCAAAAGTTTGCTTACTTCCCAAAATAATAGCGCGTTTATAATCTTGCAAAGCTGCTGCAATAATCTCTGAAGCAGATGCCGAAAATTCATTAACCAAAACTACTAAGGGACCATCCCAAATGATACTGGGATCCGTGTCTTTTAATACTTCTTTTTTACCACCTGTGCTTTTGACTTGAACGACGGGGCCTTCATTTATGAAATATCCTGTCATATCGACTACGGTTTTTAAAGAACCTCCACCATTATTTCTGAGGTCCAGAATAATCCCTTTAACCTTTTTCTTTTTAAGTTGTTCTAATTCTTTTTTGACATCGGTTGCCGCATTTCGTGCGTTGTAATCTTCAAAATTGATATAAAATTTAGGAAGCTCTATCAAGCCAAATGAGCCTGTATCGTCTTGAATTATTGAGGATCGTGCATAGGTCTCTTCCAACTCAACAATGTCTCGGGTAACAACAATATCCTCTATGGTACCATCAACACGTTTTATCGTTAAAATCACTTGTGTTCCTTTGGGACCTTTAATGAGTTTTATAGAATCGTCCAATCGCATACCTGTTATGTCTACGGGCTCTTCATTGGGTTGACCTACTTTTAAAATAATATCTCCAACTTCAATGATTTCATCTCTCCAAACAGGTCCTCCCGAAATAATTTCAACAATTTTTACTTCTTGATTACGCTTTTGTAATCGAGCCCCTATGCCTTCAAATTTTCCCGACATACTGGCATCAAAACGATCCTTATCACTGGGGGCAAGGTAAAAAGTATGCGGATCAAATTGAACAACTATAGAGTTGATATAAATAGAAAACCAGTCTTTACGCTCCAACTCATTATAGCCCTCAAAAAAGAACTTCATATTCTCCTTAATCTTAACTCGAACGTCTTTTTCTATCTCAATATCTGATAAAGACACATAGGTTGAGTCTTTTTCAGCTTTACTGACTTCCTCATCTCTTTTAGAAGTAAAACGTTCCAGTGCATTTAATTTCAGTTGTTTACGCCATTGCTTTTTCAATCCCTCTAAATTATTGGCATAGGGGAGATTTTCGTAATCTAAACTTATCTCCTCTTTACGTGAAAAATCAAAAGGGGTGTCTAGTAAACTTTCATAAAATTTCTGCACTTGTTCCATCCGCTCCATCAATTTATTATAGGAAAGATTGAAAAAGTCAAGCTGAGTATTTTTCAATTCATCGTCAATCCGGTATCGGTATGAATCAAAAGTATTAATGTCAGATTTGATAAAAAATCGATGTTGACCGTCAATATTTTCGAGATAATTCATAAAGACATTTTCAGAAAAAGCATCATTTATTTCTTTAGGATCGTAATGTCCGCGATCTAAGACGTAAGAAATTATTTCCAATAAAAGTTTGTCTTTGTTTGGATCTTCATTTTTGAGCGAAATTCCAAAAACCAATCCACTGACAAGGATAAATGATAATATATAAATAAAAGGTCTCATAGGGCGTTGTGTTAATCTTTTTTTCATAGTCCTTAAATATACATATATTCTCATAATCGATTTGTTAATATTGTTTTAAAAGAAAGCCCTTAAAGATTTCTTACCTTAGCGAAGAAACTAACTTTATGAATTCGAAACCTTTGATTTTAGTAACCAATGATGATGGAATTACAGCTCCTGGAATTCGTATGCTTATTGAGATCATGAATGAAATTGGTGAGGTGATCGTGGTCGCTCCAGACAGTCCGCAATCTGCTATGGGACATGCCATAACCATAAATTCTACCTTACACTGTCATGAAATCAAAGTAGCAGAAGGTCCACAAAAAGAATTCAGTTGTTCCGGAACCCCAGCGGATTGTGTAAAACTTGCTGTAAATGAGCTCATGGATAGAAAACCTGATTTATGCGTGTCTGGAATTAATCATGGCTCCAATTCCTCTATTAATGTTATCTATTCTGGAACCATGAGTGCTGCAATGGAAGCAGGTATAGAGGGAATTCCTGCAATAGGTTTTTCTTTATTGGATTTTAGTTGGAACGCAGACTTTACACCCCTAAAAAAATTCATTAAACAAATTACCTTAGAAGCCCTTTCTCAAGGAATACCTAAAGGGGTCATTTTAAATGTTAATTTTCCAAAATTAAAAGAGGAAGAGATTAAAGGAATTAAAATTTGTCGTCAGGCCAAAGCCAACTGGGTTGAGGAATTTGACAAAAGAACCAATCCCATGGGGCAAGAATACTATTGGCTTACGGGGACTTTTATCAACGAAGATAAAGGGGAAGATACGGATGAATGGGCATTAGCTGAAGGGTATATTTCAGTAGTCCCCACTCAATTTGACTTGACAGCGCACCACAGCATTCAACAACTCAACACATGGAATTTATAAAAGATAAATTTTTCCTTTGGGGAATCTTAGCTGGATTATTTTGGACTGGATTTGGACTCATCATTCTTGTTTATTTTTTGTCCAATGACTCGATCGAAAATAGTCTCCAATTTCTTTACACACAAAATAAATTAGGTGGAGTAATCTCTTTGGCGGCGCTTGTTAATCTTCCTATCTTTTTTCTTGCTTTGAGAAAAAATAAATTCCCTTTTGCTGCGGGTATCGTTGCTGTCTCATTAACATTAGTATTCCTTATCGTTTTTTTAAAAATAACCGCCTAACTTTTTAATCCAGTGAATTATTATCTTATTTCTGGTGAAGCCTCAGGAGATTTGCACGGAGCTCATCTCATAAAAGCCTTAAAAAAAATAGACTCGAAAGCTAACTTTCGTGCTTGGGGTGGGGACTTGATGGAAAAAGAAGGGGCTGTAATAGTCAAACATTACAGTGAGTTAGCTTTTATGGGATTTTGGGAAGTGATCACTCACTTACCAACTATTCTTAAAAACATTAAAAACTGTAAAAAAGATATCCTTGCATTTAATCCTGATGTAATCCTCTATATTGACTATCCTGGCTTTAATTTAAGAATTGCACAATGGGCCAAAGAAGCGGGTTTTAAAAACCATTATTATATTAGTCCGCAAGTTTGGGCATGGAAAGAAAACAGAGTCAATAAAATGAAACAATGCTTGGATGCCTTGTACGTGATTCTCCCCTTTGAAAAGAATTTTTTTGAAAAGAAACATAATTTCCACGTGGACTTTGTGGGGCATCCCTTGCTGGATCATATTCCAAATTTTCCTAAAGAGGCTGCTTTTTTTGAAAAGCATCAATTACCCCCAGAAATGCCAATTATTGCACTCCTCCCTGGAAGTCGATTACAGGAAATCAAAAAGATGTTGCCTATTTTTACACAAATTGCAACTCACTTTTTAGACTACCAATTTGTAATTGCAGGAGCTCCTGGCCTAAACGTTGAAGACTATAGCCTTATCATTAAAGATTCCAAGCTAAAAGTAATTCATAATGCCACTTATGACTTGCTACAACATTCCCATGCTGCTTTGGTCACAAGCGGAACCGCTACCCTAGAAACTGCTCTATTTGGAGTGCCCCAGCTCGTTTGTTATCGTAGCAGTGCCTTTAGCTATTGGATTGCAAAAAAAATTGTGAAATTGAATTATATTTCATTAGTCAATTTAATTTTAGACCGCCTTGCTGTTACCGAACTAATTCAGGATGAACTTAATTTATCTAATTTATGTACCCATCTTGAACAACTTCTAGATCCTACGCAACAAAACAAACTCAAACAAGACTACAAAGAATTGAAATCCCTTCTAGGAAACGGAGGCGCAAGTCAAAAAACGGCTCAATTAATCTATGGTTCAATCTCATCTGATGAGAATTAACTCTTTTTTTATTTTTTAAATACCCTTAAGTTAGGGGATGTCTTTCGCCCGATCTGTTCTTTATCCTTTGGTAACTCTTTTTAGCATAGGCGGTGTTACCTCTTTTTATTATGAGATTAAAACAGCTTATTTAGTTCTGGGTTTAATCCTCTTATTGATCTTGCATTTTTTGCCCCTGGGAAGGGTTTCAAATCAGTTAAAAAGTGGCCTACTCTATTTTAGCTTTTTCGTCATGGGAATGCTTCATTTTCAAGAATTTTATCGACTTCCCGATGCACATATTCAAAATCAAGCAGAACTCCCTCCAAACGGTTTAAAAAGAATTAAAATCATTAAACCTTTAGGTACAAACTTTTTTTCTTACACGTTTTTGGGAGAACTCAGGCAGTGGGAAGATGTTGGTGTAGAAGGAGAAATTTTGATTTATCAAACCAAAGACAGTTTGACAATCCCTTTCCAACGAGGTCAGGAAATTCTTACAAAAAACAGCTGCCGACCCATAGCAGACAACCTAAATCCAGGTGGATTTTCTTATAAAAACTATTTAAAAAACAGCAGAATATACCACCAAATACAAGTCAATGAAGACAATACAGTCTTTTATATTAAGGAACCAAGACCTCCATTTATTGATTTATTAAAACTTAGAGAAAAGGTCGAAGTCAAAATTGAAACTGTATCCCTTTCTAAAGAAAGCAAGGGAATGCTAAAGGCATTATTACTCGGAGAACGAAAAGCGATTGAGGATGAAATTCTCACATCTTATACTCAAGCAGGAGTCATTCATCTTTTAGCGCTATCAGGGCTTCATGTTGGTCTACTTGTACTGCTTTTGATGTATCTTTTAACGCCCTTGACTAAAGTAAAGTTCGGTAAAACCCTTCGCTTGATAATGATACTCCTCTTCCTGTGGTGTTTTGCTCTATTTGTTGGTTTAAGTGCTTCTGTTGTTCGTTCAGTCACGCTTTTTACCTTTGTAGGTATCGGACATTATATCAATCAAGGAAAACACAGTTTCCATTATACAGTCCTTTCATTTTTTATTTTATTAGTCTGCCATCCTCCTTTTTTAAGAAATATCGGATTTCAATTAAGCTTTCTGGCAGTGATTGGTATCCTCTGGATTCATCCTTTATTACAACGCTTGTGGAATCCATCCCATATAGTTTTAAGAAGGCTTTGGCAACTAACCACCGTTTCCATTGCTGCTCAAATCGCAGTTAGTCCCGTAAGTATCTATTATTTTCATCAATTTCCTAGTTTATTTTTATTGAGCAACTTGATTATTCTCCCTTTTTTTGGATTCTTCTTGTCCCTTAGTTTGGTTGTGCTTCTTTCCATTGTTTTAGAGCTTACTATCCCCTTTCTTTTCCCGTTTTATGAAAAAGGTGTTTACACTCTGAATTCAATTGTCTTTTGGGTAGCTCAACAAGAAGCGTTTCTTTTTGAAAATATATACAACTCCCTTACTTCAACCCTTTTACTTTATGGCATTCTTATTTGTGGGGTTTTCTTTTTTATTAAAAGAACTTTTGCAAGGGGAACTTGGGTCCTGCTCTTCTTATTCGCCTTTGTTTCAAATCTAGTTATTGAAGCTAAAAAAGAAAATGCGGTGAATGCCTTTTGGATTTTTCACAAACACAACGAAAGTATTTTAGGGCACCAAAAGGGAGGTGTGCTGTATTATCATACTTCCCATGAGGGAAACTCCACTCGTTTACTCCTCAATTTCACAAATTCCCGCTTGATCAAAGAGAAAAGAAAACTCTTATTAAAAAATAGTTATGCTCAGAAGGGTTTTCGTCTTTTACTTTTAAGAGAAGTGCACGCCTATGGAATAAAACAAATTGCTCCTACTCATATCCTTCTTCAAAAAAATATAAAATTAAACTTAGATCTCTTACTTGAAGACTATAAGCCCAAACTTATCATCGCAGATGGATCAAATGCCCCATGGTTTACAGAACGTTGGAAAAAAAGCTGTGCAAAATATAAGGTCCCCTTTCATGATACACGAAAAACAGGTGCGCTAAAAATTACCCTCGAAAGCGAGGAATAAAACTCTTTTGGTATTTTTCAAAATCTTCTGGTTTTGAAAACACTTGATAATCTCCTTGCTTAATCATTTTGAGGTATAACTCAAGTTGTTGTGGCTTGAGGTAACCAACAACTGGCATGATGGGATCGCCATTTTCACTAAAAAAAACCATTGTAGGATACCCTTTTACCCCCAAATACTGTGTGAATTGATGGGTTCCATTTCGACCCTTTCTGTTGGGGTCATACTTGGGATTGGTATATACCTGATCAAAAAAAATAATTTCTTCTTGACCTTCTGCATTGAATTTAACCGCATAAAAATGCTCACTGATGTATTTGGAAACATCTGGGTTTTGGAATGTATTTTTATCCAAGAGTTTACACGGACCGCACCAGTCTGTATAAACATCCATAAAGATTTTCTTGGGGTTTACTTTTTGAGCTTCTATGGCTTCTGCCAGTGTCATCCATTGGATTTGCTGTGCAAAAGAAAAAGAGGTTGATAAAATAGCAATTAGAAGTAAGGTTTGTTTTTTCATTCTCTAAAATATTTTTATGCTCCTTATATTATTCAGAAATATTAATACTGTCTTCTGCACCATGGGTCAACCTTTTAAGGGGTTTTAACAGAAGTATAATTAGGATTGCAACAATCGTGCAAAAAATAAAAATTCCTGTGAAAATTTGTTTTTCACCTGCTGTTTCGGCAAAGCCCCCAATACTGGCTGCCAATTTATTTCCTAATCCTGTAGCTGCCCAATACAGTCCCATGATAGAAGCGGCATATTTCACAGGCGCCAATTTAGTGATAAAGGAAAGGGAAACGGGGGAAGCGCAAAGTTCCCCAAGGGTGTGGAATAAATACGCAAGCACCAACCAATACATTGCAGATTTTCCCATTACTTCATAGTCCATTGCCGCAAATCGCATAAACAAAAACCCCCAACCCATGATTAAAATACCTATGGCGATTTTATAAAGCGAGGAGGCCTCTTTTCCTTTTAATTTCCATCGCATCCAAAAACTACCCACCAATACAGCAAGTGTGATGATGAAAAATGAATTTAACGATTGGAACCATGAAGCAGGAATTTCAATTCCTAAGAGCATTCGATCTGTTTTCTGTTTTGCATACAAATTCATCAATCCCCCGGCCTGTTCAAAGGCTCCCCAAAATACAATAATTAGTAAAAAAGAAATTAATAAAACCTTGACACGATCTCGTTCTATGGGAGTCAATTTTTGCTTTTTTAAAGCATTATCGGGATGGGAACTTTTCCCAATAAAATCTCCTACTCCAACTAAATATTTTTGTCCATAGGCATAGGTTAGCTGACCGAAAAGCATTCCAATGGCAGCTAGGCCAAATCCATAATGCCAGTTATAGGTTTCTCCAATCCAGCCGCAAAGAATAGGTGCTGCAAACCCTCCAATATTGATTCCCATATAGAAGATATAAAAACCTAGATCTCTTCTTTCATCTCCCTTGGGATATAAGCCTCCCACCATACTCGATATATTTGGTTTTAATCCTCCCACACCAAGGATGACGAAGAAACACCCTAAATAAAAACTGAATTCTGTATCAAAAGCCAAAATTGAATGTCCAATACACAAAAGAATCCCACCCCACATGACGGTTTTCTTTTGGCCTAAGATATTATCGGCTATCCACCCACCGGGAACCGATGCAATATAAACAAGCATAGTATACCATCCATATAACATAATCGCCTCGGAATTGGTCCAACCAAAACCTGGATTGTCTGAATTGGTTTTCGCAACCAGAAAAAGAGTAA
Organism: Flavobacteriaceae bacterium; assembly: GCA_029248185.1. Taxonomy (GTDB): domain Bacteria; phylum Bacteroidota; class Bacteroidia; order Flavobacteriales; family Flavobacteriaceae; genus MS024-2A. Next base: position 69,718 of record JAQWJV010000016.1, read on the forward strand.
ATAAAGCCCGCATTCCGTAATAGGAAAAACGCTCCCAGAGTTCTGTAAAAAAAAGAACGAAAAGACCAACGGGATGGCCAAAAACAGTCTTAGTGTTTGCGTTATTAATTGTAGCCTCAGAATCCATATAGTATTTATAAATTTTCGAGGATAAAGTTAGTCATTTTAGAATAGAGGTGTTTTCGGGTATTGCCTCCATAAATACCGTGATTCTTGTCTGGATAAATCATCCATTCAAATTGTTTGTCCGCTTGGATCAACTCTTCTACCATGCGCATCGTGTTTTGAACATGAACATTATCATCTCCCGAACCATGAATAATCAAAAACTTTCCTTTGAGTTGATTTGCATAATTCAAGGGAGAGTTTAAATCATATCCTTCTGGATTTTCTTGTGGGGTACGCATGAAACGTTCAGTATAAATCGTATCATAAAAACGCCAATTGGTAACGGGAGCTACTGCTAAACCCAAAGAGAAAACATCATTCCCCGTAAGTAAACAATGTGTTGCCATATGGCCTCCAAAACTCCAACCCCAAATTCCAATACGATTGGCATCAACAAAGGGTAGTGCTCCTAGTTGTTTAGCTGCAGCAATTTGATCCAAAGCCTCATATTTGACAAGATTGAGATAGGTGGCTTTTTTAAATGCTGCCCCTTTAAATCCTGTTCCTTTTCCGTCTACACAAGCAATGATATACCCTTGATTGGCCAAGGATTTATGCCAAAGATCTCGTTCGTTTCCCCAACGATTGGCAACTTGTTGAGACCCAGGTCCTGAATATTGAAACATCAACATAGGGTATTGTTTAGAAGGGTCAAAATCTGCCGGTTTAATCATCCACATATTGAGAGACGCTCCATTGATTTCAAGAGTCGAAAATTCCTTGTCTGAAAAACCAAAGGGTTGCAAAGTTTTAGTCAAGGTGTCGTTTTTCAAAATAGTATACAGTGGCGTATTCTTTCTTGTTTCATAAAGGGTATAAATGGGGGGCGTCTTTTCATCTGAATACGAATGAATATAGTATGAACCCCCCACACTAAAAGTTGCTCCATTTGTGCCTTGGGTAGGCTGAAGCTTGCGCTTTCCTTTTCCTGATAATTTGATAGCATATAGACCCCGCTCTATGCTACTTCCCTCCACAGATTGATAGTAAATCTCTTTATTTTTGGGACTGTAATCAAAAAGCGCAGTCACTTCCCAATTTCCTTTTGTAATTTGTCTAATCAAACTCCCGTTTGTGTCGTAATGATAAATGTGATTAAAGCCATCTTTTTCACTGGTCCATAAAAAACTTCCGTTGGCTAAAAATTTTAAATTATCGTGAATACTTACATATGTCTCTTCTTTTTCTTCAAGGAGAAGTTGTAATTTATTTTGCTGGGAATTCCAACGCCAAACCTTCAAGTCATTTTGATGCCGGTTTAATGTTTGAATGATCAAGCCATTTGCCCCATCCAAATAACTCATTCTTGGAACGTAATAGGGATATTCTCCCTCAAAGTGAATTTTATCCTTCTTTCTTGTATCCAATGTAAATCGATACGAGGTGATCTCTGAGTTTTCTTCTCCTGCTTTGGGATATCTGAATGGATATGGAAATGGGTAGACATCCTTCCCATAGATATCCATTGAAAAAATAGGAACATTGGATTCATCAAAGCGCATATATACCAGTTCAGAGGAGTCAGGACTCCAATCAAAAGCACGAACAAAACCAAATTCTTCTTCATAAACCCAATCTGTAATTCCATTGATGGTCTTGTAATCTCCGTCAAAAGTCACTTGAATGATGTTTTGGTTGTGAAGCTCTTTTACAAATAAATTCCTTCTATAAACATAGGCTATTTTCGTTCCATCGGGAGAGAAAAGGGGTTCTTGAATTTTAGCATCTACGACTTTTTCAAGTGCCTTTGTTGACAAATCATAAATCCAATAGATGGCTTGTTTTGATCTTCTATAAATTTGATCTGATGCTGTTTCTAAAAGGATCTTTTGCTCCTTTTTAGAAAAAGCGTATCCTGATAAGCTTTTGACTTTCGGATAGGCTGCAGTATTGAATAAAACAACCCCATCATTAAGTTTTCCAAAATCATAACGAATTATGGCGGCTTGACTCGTACCTTCTTTATCTAGAACAGTGTATTGCGTTCCATTTTTCATGGATCGGATGGACTCCAATCGCTCTGGATTATAGTCTTCTTTCCAAAGTTTATCTAACGAAAGAGAAGGTTTTTGTGCCAAACATAAAGAGGCAAAAAAGAAAAGAAAAACTATTTGTTTCATGGTAAAAATGGTTTGTGAAGCAATTTAGTGAAATCTCAGCAATCCTACTTTTTTAAAGGGGTTCAAAATCTGTATCTTTACCCAAAAAAGTATGAGTAAGCGCATTGACGGGTTTTCCAAACTCAGTAAAGCAGAGAAAATTGATTGGATCACTAAAACTCATTTTAAAGATGCTCAACAAGCTGCCCAACAGTTGCGCTCCTATTGGAATTCATCGCCTACGGTTCAAACTCAACATGACGAGTTCATAGAAAATACTCTTACAAATTTTTACCTTCCTCTAGGAGTTGCACCCAACTTCTTGATAAACAAAACGGTGTATACTTTACCCATGGTTATTGAGGAAAGCTCGGTCGTGGCCGCTGCAGGAAATGCTGCCAAATTTTGGTTTGACAAAGGAGGATTTGAGGCTGAAGTTATTGACACCATTAAAGTGGGACAAGTCCATTTTCTCTATGCAGGTAAGCCTTCTTTTCTTCATTCTTTTTTTGAAAACAATAAAACTGCCCTACTGGAAGCCACAAAGCTTTTAACCCAGAATATGGAGCAACGTGGTGGAGGAATTGTAAGTATAGAATTAATTGACAAAACATCTGAGCTAGACCATTATTATCAATTACATGTTCGGTTTAAAACGGCTGATGCGATGGGTGCTAATTTTATTAATTCTTGCCTAGAATGCTTAGCCCATGCCTTACAAGAACAAAGTCAAAAAGATATTTCTTTTACAAGACAAGACTCCGAAATAGAGGTGATCATGAGCATCCTTTCAAACTATGTTCCAGAATGCTTAGTTCGCGCTAAAGTTTCATGTCCTGTAAGTTCCATTCCCCCCCAAGAAGGTACCGATGGAAGTACTTTTGCAGAGAAAATTGTTCAAGCGATTGAAATTGCAAATTGTGAGCCCCATCGTGCCGTAACCCACAACAAGGGGATTATGAATGGTGTTGATGCATTGGTTTTAGCCACCGGAAATGATTTTAGAGCAATAGAGGCCGGGGTTCATGCTTATGCAGCTCGCTCAGGACAATACACTTCTTTGAGTCAAGCCAACATTACAGACGGACAATTTACAATGGAGCTTAGCTTACCCTTAGCGATAGGAACCGTTGGAGGATTAACAAAACTTCATCCCATGGTGGGCTGGTGTATGGAACTTTTGGAATATCCTGATGCTGAAACCTTGATGAAAATTGTCGCCGTAGCAGGGCTCGCGCAAAATTTTGCGGCTCTGCGTTCTTTAGTGACATCTGGGATTCAAAAAGGGCATATGAAAATGCACTTGTTCAATATTTTGAATCAGCTGCAGGCAACAGAAAAACAAAAAAAAGCAGCCCTAGTTTATTTTAAAACTCATACCGTAAGTGTTAATACCGTTGGTGATTTTTTAAATTCAAATAAGGATTAAAATGCAATCATTTTATAGTCATGGGAAATTATTATTGACGGCAGAATATGCTGTCTTAAAAGGGGCAAAAGCCTTGGCAATTCCGTGTCAAAAAGGGCAACTTTTAAACTACACACCCCAAAACACAAAACTGCTTTTCTGGGAGAGTTTTGATCTTCATAAAAACTGCTGGTTTAGCGCCTCTTTTCAACTCCCTTCTTTTGCTATCGAAAAAAGTTCAGACTTGGCTATGACTCAAAAGTTAAGTGCCATTCTTATATCGGCAACAAAACAAAACAAACAGTTCTTAGCAAAGCATGGCGGGAAGGTACAAACCTATTTGGAATTTGATCGTAACTGGGGTTTGGGAAGTTCTTCAAGCTTAATCTCAAATATTGCCTTATGGGCCCAAGTTAATCCCTATCTTTTGTTGGAACAAAGTTTTGGGGGGAGTGGTTATGACCTTGCCTGTGCGCAATCCGATTTACCGCTCTTTTACACTCGAAATAATTTGCACCCCATCGTAGAATCGGCTCCTTTCGACCCTCCTTTTAAAGAATACTTGTTTTTTGTTTATCTGAATCAGAAACAAAGTAGTTTGGCAGCAATCAATGCTTTCGATTGGGCGTTAATCGATCAAAAAATTATCAGTAAAATCAATAACATTACCGAAAAAATAATGGAGTGTACCGCTCAAGATGCATTTAACACCCTCCTATTAGAGCATGAAAAAAGTATTGGCGCCATGTTAAAGCTGACTCCTGTACAAGACTTGTTATTTCAGGATTTCAATGGTGCAATCAAAAGTCTTGGGGCGTGGGGAGGAGATTTTATTCTCGCTTCTGGAAATGAAGAAACTCCAAATTATTTTAAAAATAAGGGGTATGAGACGGTTGTCCCCTATTCAGAGATGATTTTCAAACCTTAAACCATCTTAAAAAACTGAAGGGTACGCCCATCGATCATGGCAGAAATTTTATTTTTATGGCAAATCCCCACAAAAAATTCTTTTCCTTTTTTGAATTCCAATAGGTTTTTTGACTTATTATATACTGCGGTAAAAACGTTTGTTTCCTCGGAATCTGTTTTATATTTCACCCAACCTTCTACCTCACTTTCTGAACTAAAAAATAATTTGTAATACGCTGCATCAGACTCAATATTAGCATTGCATTTCCAAACGGAACCAACCCATTCTTTGAGGTGCCTTTTTTTAAAAAATGTTTGAAATAAATACATGTCAATCGCCTTTTTATGGCTACAAAACAAAGTTCATGCCAAAAAAAAACCCTTCATTCAAATGAAGGATTTTTTTACTCTTTAATAAGGCCTTAATTAATAATAGAGTGCTCTATTATCATCAATGGTTGCTACAGACTCTAATGCTTGAAAAATATTCTCTGAAATTTTTGCACTGAGATTCAACATCATTTGCTCCGTATAATCTGTATAATCTTCAAGATCCTCAGCTATATTTTTCTTGACAAGTAATACTTTATAAACGCCTTCATCACCTGCGATTAAACCTGAAGTTGCGCCTTCTTCCAAAGCAAATGCAACCCCAACTACATAAGGCTCATTTCCAGCGCCTACGATTGATGGGTTTCTTTGATTGATTGCAGATGCCGTTTCAATGGTGAGTTCTTCCTCTGAGGCTAAAGCTTCTAGAGTAGTTTTGTCTTTATATTGTTGCTTGATACGTTCCGCCTTTTTATTATGGGTCAAAATTTTACGAACTCGAGAACCAACCTCATAAATACTTGCAAGACCTTCTTTGACTTTAGCAGTAAGTTGCACCACTACATAGCCTCCTGAGGAAACTGAAAATCTTCTGATGTCTCCTACTTTAGTATCCGCATCGAAAGTCCAACGTACAATATTTCGCTGTTGGAACAAGCCCGGTAAGTTTTCCTCTAGGCTCGTAATTTGTTTTACAGGTCGAACATCATATTTACTTTTTTCTGCAATGGCAGTAAAATCTCCCGCTTCATTACTGTCCATTTCGAATTGTGTTGCACTTCTAAAAACTTCATTGGAAGTTTTTTCAGAGGGCACTGCTGCTGCAACAACATCTGCAATGAGTGCTAAATCATCTTTGTCTGTTACCTTGATGATATGAAAGCCAAATTCAGTTTCTACCAGACCGACTTTACCCACTTTATTCTTATTGGTAAAGTTGAAAAATTCTTGAGCCATTTCACCTTCTCTAAAAAACCCTAAATCTCCTCCTCTTACTTTGGTGGGGCCGTCAGAATATTCTCTGGCCAATGCTTCAAAATCACTTGAAGCTCTTCTTGCTAATCGGTACACTTTATTGGCTTGAGCTTTAGCTTCGGCTTTTGTTCGGCTAATATCTTCAGCCGCTCGAGTTGCTCCTTCGTAAGCAATTAGAATGTGACTAGCTCTTAATGAAGCATTTTCTTTTCGGTTTATTAATCGGGAGATTTTAAAATTCTCCCCGTCTCTGTAAGGTCCAAAAACTTCGCCATTATTCAATTTAAAAAGGATGTCAGCATATTCGTTATTGAATTCTCCTCTTGCACGATAAACAGAATCAAAGGCAACTTCAGAATATTGATCGATAAAATCAGTTATGTTTTTAGTTGTTTTAAAACCCTCTAGGGTATCGGTTAGTTTTGAAACATCGTTATAAGCTACACGCTCATTTTTTAGGGCGTCCAAGCGTAATCTTATAGTGGAAAGATCGTCCTCTGTTGGTGTTTCATCAAATAAAACGTACTGTATATTTCTTGACTCCTCTCTTTTAAAGTCTGCGCTATGCTCTTTGATATAAGTTTTAACTTCGGCATCAGAAACACTTACTAAACTATCTGGAATAACATCAAATGGGATTTGAACATATTGTATGTTGATATTGTCATTCTGAGCATGATAGTCCGCCTTGGCCTCAGCTTCTGTAATCCCGGAACTTGACTTGATAAGATCTAAATAGATTCTTTGCTTTGCCACTCCTATAATACTTTGCTCTTGAATTTTCCAGCTTTCATAACTTGCTGGATTTTCAATTTTCATTTGAGCAATGTAATCGGTAAAAACTCCAAAGTCAAAAAAACCTGCTTCATTTTGGAAACTTGGATTACTGATAACACTTTCATCAGAAGAAATAATTTGTTCCAACTGATCTTTCCCAGCATCTATTCCTAAGGCCTCAAACTGTTGCTCAAAGATGGTGTTTCTCAAGGCTTGATTCCAAACTAAATTTACAGATTGTAAAGTTGAATAGTTGTAGGTTCGCTCTGTTTGCTCCACCATTTGTCGAAAGAAGTTAATGTCTACTTCATCATCGTTGATTACTGCAACAGGGTCTGTTGGTCCTGCAGATGCAGAGTTGGCTCCAAAGACTCCTGAAATTACAAATGCGAAAAGTGCCATCCCGATTACTAAAATCAAGAAGATGGATCGTTGTCTAATTTTTCCTAAAACGGCCATAGTTGCTATTTTTGATAGTCTGCGAAATTAAGCTATTCCTGTGAATTAACAAAGAACATCGCATTTAAATAGCGCCTAAAAATAAAGCCTTCTCATTCTATTGATTTTTAGTTAAGATTAGTTGCTCAATTTTAGTGGCCGATACTTTCTCAATTTTCATCGAAAAAGAGGATATTTTTATCCGTTCTCCTTTTGCTGGAATTTCTCCTGTAGTATAGGCAATCATTCCTCCCAAGGTTTCATAAAATTCGCTTTCGGGTAAATCTAACTGATATTTTTGATTTAGATAATCTACCTCTAAACGTGCAGAAAACAGAAAGGAATCTTCATCCAACTGCTTTTCTACATGCGCAATCGTATCATATTCATCTTCAATTTCACCAAACAATTCCTCTACAATATCCTCTACAGTAACAATCCCTGAAGTCCCTCCGTATTCATCAATTACAACGGCGATACTTTTGTGTTGGCGTGTTAATAATTTAAGAACATCATTGACCAACATCGTTTCGGGTACATAGGCTACGGGTAATAAAATATTTTTTAGGGTTTTGGGTTGCTTGATTATTTCAAAGGCGTGAACATAGCCTAAAATTTGATCTATAGTATCCTTAAAAACAGGGATTTTGGATAAACCTGTATCAATGAATAGTGCTTTTATATCTTCAATTGACGTTTGTTCTTCCACAGCAACTACTTCCGCTCTGGGAACCATCGCTTCGCGTGTTTTAACTTCCGAAAAGTCTAATGCCTTTTGAAAAATTTCAATTTCAGAATCCAAATTCTCTTTGTTTTGTGAAGATTCCAATTGCTCTTCTATATAATTACCTAACTCTACTTTTGAAAAGGAAAGTTGGACTTCATCATTATCCGTTTTAAAAAAACGTTTTAAAATAATGTCTGTAAATTCAATAATAAAATAGGTTATTGGATAAAATAGAAAATAAAATAGTGCAATTGGAACAGCGAATATTTTGATGAAGGTATTTGCATAAAGCTGAAAAAAGACTTTTGGCAAAAATTCAGCAGTAAGTAATATAATTCCCGTTGAAATAAGTGTTTGATAAAAGACAATTAGTAAACTTGCTTCTCCAGTTAAGAAGGTATTAGGGAAAAAAAGCTGTAGAATTCGATCACCCATAAAAATTCCGTACAGTACCAACGCAACATTATTTCCCAAAAGCATGGTAGCTATGAACTGAGAGGGATTCTGGGTAATGGTTTTTAATACTTTCGAGGTTAATCCTTTTTGGGATTTTTCAATTTCAAGATAGATTCGATTGGAAGAAACAAACGCGATTTCCATCCCCGAAAAAAAGGCAGATAAAATCAGGCAAATTAAAATAATGATATCCGTTAAGATCATTTAAGTATTATTCCTCTGATTAAATTTCTTCCTATAATGTCTTCTGAATAAAGCCATAAACACAGAAAGTACTGCAAAACCAATAAAAAGATAGGCTCTAGAAGGAAGGCTTTCCCACAAGCCAATAGCTTCATAAGTAGAAATGACTGCAATAACCCAATATAATATTTCTGAGATTCGATAATTTTTCATTGTTGTGATAAGGTATCTAATGGTTCTGAAACTGTAATGGTACCAATCAGGTTTCCTGTTTGAAATTTAGTAAAATCCCTGTTGGTATCCAACCTTAGGGCTTTGAAATTATACTCTTTATCTTCAAAAGTGAAGGCTTGTTCTGTAAAAAGCCATTCACTCTGGGAATCCCAATATAATTGATTTGTAGTTAAAATTGAACCTTCGTGAGATTTAAGTTGAACATTTCCTTTTAGATCGATCAATTTGGTTTCGTCATAAAGAATACCATAATCTGCAAGGACTTCATTTTCATTTCCTAAATTATCATAGAAAATCACTTTAAGACCCTCTGGAAAAATGGAATATCGAAAACTCAAATTAGTATAATCAATGTGTTTTGGAGCTGTTAAGACTGCCTGAATTTTTAAAGAATCCGTGTAGACCATACGAATGTTGTTGGCGATTGCCATTGGGTCTTGACGATCCATATTCATTTCTCTTAAGGCTTGAGAATTGTCCTCACAAGAAAAAAGAAGGGCTATGGTAAAAACCACAACCCTTAGTAATTCATTTGATAAATAATATTTCATTTACAATGATGGCACCTTGATACTGCTATTAATCCAACAGCTGAAAGTAATGGTCGTCCCCTCATTACCTTCAGTAAAAATATCTGTTTTACTTGGTGCCCTGCCATTATAACTGTCGGCAGTTTGTTTAGCAATTTTCTTTAGAGAGCTGTTTACATTACCTGCTTTAAGAGCTTCTTTGGCAGCCAACCAGTATACCGCACGTTTGTTGAATTGGGTATCCCCACAATCATTGGCGCTATCGGCATATAAATTTGCGATTAGTAAATAGGCTCTACCTAGTGAAGGCTGAAAGTTCAAAGCCTTTCTTGCATAACTTCTTGCCGAAGTCTTTCGTCCAGAAGCTTTAAATTTATTTGCGATTTTTAATAAAATTTTAGCCTTTTTATAATTATCCGTCTCAAGTGTGATGGACTCTTCGTAGTATTTAAGTGCATCGGTAGAATTTCCTCTCTTGTCATTCAGTAATCCTAAATAATAGGCTGAATCTGCAGAAGGATCTAATGCGTGTAAAGCTTCTACTAAGGTAACGAATAAGAGATCGTCAGAACATTCTTTACTATCCATTCGACTCGCTGCACGTTTAAGCCATATAACATCCGTTTTATTGGCTTCAAAATTTCTTTGATACAATGGTATTAAGTTTTCACAGGTGGCTTCTTTAGCGATGATTGCATCAAGGTTAGACAAAAACGTACCAATGGCATTTGAATTTATGTTATAAACCCTTTTATTTCGAGTTTCTCTGCTACTTAATGCTGTGCCTGCTTCTTCCTTTTTAAGAATAACATCTAGCTTTTTTGAAAGCTTCGTTCCTTCAATATCAAATTTTTCTGAAACTTCCTCATACTTTTCAAACAAGAGCTCCATAGTCACTTCTTGGTCTGCAGCTTTGTATCGATCATAGAGGGTTTTGAAATAATTGTAAAGTAATTTTGGATTAGTAAAACTTTCTGGATCTTTTTTAAATGCTTCATCAAAAGTATTGTAAACATTTTTTAAATCTGCCATTTTATAATCCAAGAGCGCTTGTGCTTTTTTACTCATTATGTCCCCGGTTACCGATACATTTCTTTTTGTTGGAAAGTATGTAATCCAATCATCGTAGAGTAAAATCAGATCTTTTTTTGAAGCCTCGGCTTCTTCTGGAGTCCCATTTTTTATTAAATCTTTTAAAATGCGCTCTCCATAAGAAAATACGGCCGCATTAATACTTGGACATTCTTGTCTTACTCTCTTCCAGGGTTCATATGCTGATTTGTAGTTCTTAACTTTTGCGAATTCTGCAAAAATGGATAAATCTTGCATACAAGCATTTGCATCTTGTGCTTTTACAGGTGCATAGATTGCAAGACTAAGAAATAATACGGCTATAACATGTATTTTTTTCATGGAATCAAATTTTAATTATATTTTCTTTTTATGAACCAACGGTCACTTAATGAAAAGCCTATCCGTAAAGCGATTAATGTTTCTTTTATAAGGTCTGATTCTTCTTGACCTCGTTGACTAATTTCAAAACCGACATTTGCATTGGAAAGCCCTCCTAGCGGTAAACCAACTCCAAAAGATATGCCAGTTTCTGTTAAAGGTATGTTATTGACAATCAAACTCATTTGTTCTGTACGGAATCCAAATCGATAAACCACTTTGCTCCAGAAACTTGTGAATGAAGCATAATTAGGAATATAAAAGCCCCCTAAGGTCCATCGCTTGGCATCTCGATATTGAATATTATCTCTTTTAAAAAAATCATTGCTAAAGGTAGCAGATTTAGTTAAATTTCTTTGTATTCCCAAAAACCATTTTTTCTTCTCGCCAATACCTATACCAATCCTTTGAGTTTCAGATACGTCTAGATAAGTTTCTTCTAGGCCTTGAGCATTTAGATCTACTTCCACAAAGTCGGCGATTGACTGATTTGATAATGATTGTGCAAAGAACGCTCGGTTATTTTGGGAATTTAATGGGGCTTTAGGTTGAAAGGAAAACATTCCCTGAAGCTCATATTTATTTTTAATTGAAAAATTGGCCTGGGCTGAAAATAAATAGCTTAATCCTGAGATACTGGATTGATTACTCAAAAAGGTACCGTTGTCAACTCCATTTAAGAACTGTCCTGTTCTGTAAAATAGAGTTCCGAAGTTATAATTTGCGGTTGCCCCCACTGCAAAAGATTTTGTTATTGGAATTCCAACAGCTAAGTACGTTTGATTTACACCTCCACTACTTTCATAACGATTTAAAGTTTCTGAACCCTCTAAACCCGATAAACTTTCAACTTTGTAGCCAAGAGAGGAGTAGGGCATAATACCAAAACTAAAACCAAAAATTCCTGCTGGGATACTGACTGCCAAATAGTCTAGAGATGCCGTATCTGCGCTATAAGTATCGGTCTTGGATGAAAGACGATTACTACTGTAATTTACTCCCACAGAATAAGTTGTTAATTTCAATAATCCGAAACTTGCCGGATTATTTAAATTGGCATGAATAGAATCTGTAAAAACATCTAGGCCTCCCATATGCAGGTTGGCTTCTGTTCCATTAAAATTTTTCTCACCTAATCCGCCTCCAGAATAGGGAGATGTTGATCCATTCTGAGCAAAAATTGCACTGGACAGAAAGATTAGAATGAGGGACAACTTTATTTTCATCATGAAATTTGATTCAATGCTAGGATATAGTTCAAACCTTTTGCTAAAAAATTTGAATGCGCAAATATGCTATTTTTTAATGGTTTAGACAACATTTGAGCATCCCCACCTGTTAAAATAACCGTTAAATGTTCGTGTTGGGATTGATAAACAGTTATGATTCCTTGTAATTCAAAGAATATACCGTTATAAACTCCAGAGTGCATCGCAGCTTCCGTTGACGTTCCTACCAGATCATTTTCCTCTTTTTGGGGTTGAAGTGAAGGTAATTTTCCTGAATAATCGTTCATGCTTTTATATCGCATGGAATAGCCGGGACTAATTGCCCCTCCCTGATGAATTCCGTTTTGATCTAATAGATCGTAAGTAATACAACTTCCTATGTCTATCACCAGCACATTTTTGTGAGGGTATAACAATTGACAAGCCGCTAGGAGGGCAATGCGATCTTGTCCCAACTGCTTTGGAGGATTATATTGTGTTTTGAATGGCAACTTTAATTCAATGGAACAATTGACAAAGGGCAAAGGAACAAGTGCCTCTTGAAGTTCATTTATGAAGGAACCATTCACATCCGAAATCATCGCACGCTCAAGATTGGGAAATTCTTTTTTTATTTTTTGAAGTGAAAGACTCCAATTTTCTAGCTTTTCGTTATATGAATCTACAATGATATCCCGCTCAAATACATAATATTTAATCAAAGTATTCCCAATATCTATGATAAGTTGCATCCTGTTTTTTGTTGAAAACGTAAAATTACAAAGAAAATATAGGCAAATGTTTTTGTGGAACACAAAAGGCGTTTATATTTGCACTTGCTTAAAAGCGGGGTACCTTAGCTCAGTTGGTAGAGCAAAGGACTGAAAATCCTTGTGTCCCTGGTTCGATTCCTGGAGGTACCACTTTTAAAAACCCATAACAACAATAAAATCAATTAGTTATGGGTTTTTTTACACCCTAAATATACTAGTGGGTACTGAATAGGGTACCATATCTAAAGATTTTTTCGTATCTTAGGGATGAAAAGGGTACTGAATTAATGGGACTATATTACCGGTTAGACTACAAGAAAAATACCTCTCAACAATTTAATAATGAGGAGGTTAGGGTGGTTATAGACTACTATTACAATGGGAAAAGAACCAAGATTACCACTAACGTTTCTTGTTTAGTTAAAGATTGGGATAAAAAATGGAGAGATAAAACCTCTAAAAACCCAATAAAAACAACGGATAAGAACCACAGGGAAAAGAACTTACTTATTAGAAATAAATTAGATGAGATAAATGGTATAATACTTGCAATACAAAAACAAGACAAAGAACCTATTGTAGAACTCGTAAAGACTTACTTGCGAAAGGAAAGAAAAGAGAAAAAAGATAAAACCCAAAAAGACGTTCAGTTTCTTCCCCTTTTTGTAGAGTACGAAAAATGGATAAAAGGTGAATATAACCCTCAAAGAGAAAGTACCAAAAGAGGAGTTATGAGTAGTATAAAACAGATTATAGAATACACCAAACAATACCAAAATAAAAACAATACACTCCTTTTCCCTGATGAGATAGACAGAGATTGGGTGTATGGTTATATAAAGTGGAGTTATGATATAAAAGAACTAAAACCCTCTACAATAAACAAAAGAATAAAGGTACTCTCCTCCTTTTCCACTTGGAGTAAAGAAAAGTATAATACCTCCTTCCAAATAAGAAAACCAAAAAACGTTTATTTAGGTAATGATGAAAACCTTGATATAATTTTTCTTAAACGTGATGAGGTTATTAAACTACACAGATATGATAAGTTTTGTTCTACTAATGCAGATCACGAAAAGATACTTACCAAAGAGAAAAGGCTGAGTTATATAGTAGATAAGTGGAAAAGAAATGACGGAAAAGAAAGAGGAGTTAAATACACCACTTTTGAGGTTTATAAGGATATGTTATTATTCCTCTCCAACGTAGGTTGTAGATGGGGAGATATGATTAAAATGAAAGTTGGTGATATAGTTTATGACGATAAAACAGATCCCGTTTTAGGATATAAAAGAGGTATGATTACCTTTTATATGGAAAAAATAAGACAACAAAGGGAACCCGTTAAAGTTCCAAGAAATAGGTTAGTTTATGAGATATGGAAGAAATACTCAAACGGAAAACACGGACAACACTACCTTTTCCCAAGAACTGAATTAGGAAATAGTATATCCAACAATAAGTTTAATAAGTATATAAAAGACGTTTGTAGAATAATAGGATTAAACAGAGAAATAAATCAACGTGATTGGGATTTGGTAGGTACAATAGAAAAAACCGAAAGATTACCTCTGTGGAGTTTAGTTTCTTCCCATATAGGTAGAAGAACTTTTGTACGAGAACAAATTGAAAGAGGAGTACCTACTCGTATAATACAAAGTATGACGGGACACAAGAGCAGAAAGGTGTTTGATATGTATTACGAGGTACTTGATAAAGAAAAAACCCTTGTAAATGATGACTTGTTTTTAGATTACAAGGAAAACAACACACCCTCAAAAACGTCAACAAAAAAACCTCAACAAAAAATCCCTTCCCCATTTTCCAAAGAACAAAAAGATAAAATAGAAAAACTTAAATACTCCCTTGATGAAGGGTGGATAGACCAAAATAAGTTTGACGAACTCTTCCAAAAAATAGTAATAGGTAAGTAAAAGACTCTCAGATTCAAGAAGATTTATGATTACTTGCATACCACAAAATTCTTCGCTACCTTCACCCTATGAAGATTAAAGTATCCACTTTAAAACATCATCCAAAGAACAAAGAAATCTACACCTTATCCTCTATAGAGGAACTAATGGAAAGTATTTCTGAAGTTGGATTGTTACAACCTCTAATTATTGATTCTCGTAATCAAGTAATCAGTGGTAACAG
>JAQWJV010000018.1 GCA_029248185.1 Flavobacteriaceae bacterium
TTATCTCAGGATGCTTTTTTCCTTAAAAGTCGGGCAAATATACAATAAGTTTTTTGTCTTTCAAACAGCATTTTAAAGATTTCAAGGATGATTTTTTTTACCTTTGAAAAAATTCTAAATCATGTTTCCAAAAGTTATTAAAATTATTCTTGCCGTATTAAGCCTTAGTTATGGGGTGTATCAAATTGTAGATGACTACATTGGCAATGGGATCATGCTTTTTATATTGGCAGCAATGTTTATTTTGTTGTACTTTAAAAACGAACTTATCTTTCTTTCATTCCTACGATTAAGAAAACAAGATTTCGAAGGAACAGAAAAATGGTTGCTGCGAATACCTAATGTGGAAAGAAACTTAGTAAGAAAACAGCAGGGGTATTACAACTACTTGATGGGCATCATTCAATCTCAAAAAAATCTTACTCAAGCTGAGAAGTATTTTAAAGCAGCACTCAAACTTGGACTGTCTATGAATCACGATCTAGCCATGGCAAAAATGAGCCTTGCGGGTATCTATTTGCAGAAAAGAAGAAAAAGAGAAGCACAACAATTACTTTCTGAAGCTAAAAAACTAGACAAACACGGAATGCTGACCGGTCAAATGAAGATGATGCAGCAACAAATAAAAAAAATCTAGTAATATCCTTCCTCTGGAATTTCGATTTCGTAATATTTCCTTGATTTATTATTTAAATGATTTTCAATCAACCAAGGGTTGTGAATTTTTAAAATCTTATAGTTTATCTGTTTTTCTTTCGCAAATTCAGCAAGATTGGTAATCGCTGTGTCAAGTCCTATTTTGTTTACTGGAATGGAATGGTATAAATCTGCTGCTTTAAAAATAAAGCCATAGCGCTGGGGATTAGACATAATTTCTTTTAACGCCAATATTCGAAACACATACCTACTCGTTTCAGAATTTAGTAATAAGTCGTAATAATTATCAACCAATTGTTTATCCAATAAACGATTCGTTCCATACATCCCCCGATTATAAGAAGCCGCAGCCAAAGTCCATGAACCAAAACGATTCTTTGCTTTTTTCAAGTATTGACAGGCTGCACGGGTCGATTTTTCAATATGATAGCGTTCATCTACATTAGAATTAACTTCAAGACCATATTCCTTTGCGGTTGCTGGCATCAACTGCCAAAATCCTTTTGCTCCTTTGGGTGACCTTGCATTCTCAAGCGCACTTTCTATTACAGACAAATATTTAAAATCAGAGGGAACTCCCTCTTCCTCAAGAATTTTTTCAATCAAAGGAAAATGTTTGTTGGCCCGTTTTAATAAAAGCATCATATTAGACTGCCAATAGGTATTGACTAATAATTCTTTATCTAATCGCTCTCGAATATCTGGTGCATCTAAAGGGGTGGTTTCTCCAGCAAAATCTAATACTTCTGGAAGTTGCAGTGCATACACTTTATAGGATTCGCCTTCTTTATCTACTTTAAAGGCTGTTAACAAAGCTGGGGTTATTTCATTTGCACTAATGAGTAGTACCAAAAAAGTAAGGGCGGTTAATAATAAGTTTTTAGGCTTCATAAGATTGAATTTTATTCGAATTTAATCAATTTTTAAGGATGATATCTGGGAGTTCCGAATTAAACCACTGAGCTTGTGTCATAATAGCGGCATGACCTCCCTTTATTTGAATAAAAGGATCAGATAGATACTTGATCGGAAAAACAGTGTCTTTTTCTCCATGAATGTGAACTACTGACTTATCACACTCAACTTGATTCCAATTTACTAAAGCATTAATTGACCAATTGAGGTATTCGGGGTTTCGCTCAGATAAATACTTCTGATACAATTCTAAACGTTTTTTTATTCCTTTTCCAAAAGCAAAAAGCACTAATGAATCTAAATTATGAATCCATTGAGTGGGTAAAAGTTTGTGTGCATTGGTTGATCTAGCCATTTTCATGGGCAATGGCAATTCCTCTTTATTTTTGACGCTTGATATAATAATAACCTTTTGTACTTTGATGTGTTTTGCCATTTCTTGCACCAAAACCCCACCAAAAGAAACTCCAATCAATACAGGATTGATTGAAGTAACTCGTTCACACATTCTCTTTGCATATGAACTTAACATCTCATCTGCAAGGGGTGGAATCCAACTTAAAAGATGAATCTTAAAGCGTTTTGGTAAATTAATAAATTCGAAAATTTTTGGACTTGCTGCCATCCCAGGCATACAATAAACGTCTATTTCATTCATTTTGATTCATATTATAGGAGCTGTAAGGTTAAATTTTAGTACTTTTGTAGCCCACTTGATATCAGTATCGCATTTGCAAAATTATCATATTACACACGATATTAACTAATTCTTTCTATTATGAATGACTTAACTTTGGTAAATAACGAATTCTTAAGACAATTTGAAGTCAATGTTGAAGAAACTTTAGCTCGAATTGAATACTCAGAACAAGAAAGAAAAATATTCCTCACCAAGTTATCTATTCCCGAAGAAATTCAAAATAAAGAGTTTGAAGAAGCCTTTATTGTTAAAGTACTTGAGTTTATAGAAGATAAAAACTTACGTGTTGTTCCCACCTCTCCGAAAATCGCCAGTTTTGTGCGTCGCAATAGACGATATAAGCAATTACTACCTGTTGGAATCAAGCTTTAGTTTCAAACCTCACATATCCTTCAGAATCAATAGACTCTAATACAACTTTTTGGAGGGAATTTACTAATTTAGGATTCCAAGGAGTTCTTACTTTGACGTAGTTTTCTGTAAAACCAGTATAATATCCTTTCTTATTCTCTCCTTCGAACAAAACAGTATAGCTTTTACCTAATTGAGATTCATAAAAGGCTCTTCGTTTTTTAACAGAAAGAGCTCTCAACATTTTACTTCGTTTATTTCGAATTGCTTGTGGAATAACCTCCTCAATGGTTAGCGCTTCGGTGTTGGGTCGTTCCGAATACGTAAAAACATGTAAATAGGAAATCTCTAAATCGGCTAAAAAACGATAAGAGGTTAAGAAATCCTCTTCTGTTTCACCGGGATACCCTACAATAACATCGACCCCTACACAGGCATGAGGCATCAATTCTTTTATTGCAGCAATTCGTTGGGTGTACAAGGAAGTTAAATAACGCCTTCGCATACTTTTAAGGATTCGATCGCTTCCACTTTGAAGGGGGATATGAAAATGGGGCACAAATCGGTTACTCTTAGCTACAAACGAAATAATATCATCATTTAAAAGATTAGGTTAAATGGAAGAAATTCGTATCCGATTAATAGGATCTTCAAGATCTAAAGCTTGGATCAATTCTAAAAAAGTATGCTCATGCTTTTTATTTCCAAACTCTCCTTTTCCATAATCTCCAATATTCACTCCGGTCAATACAATTTCTTTAAGTCCTGAGGCACCGATTTTACGTGCATTAGAAATCACATTATCTAAAGTATCACTTCTTGAAACTCCCCTAGCCTGTGGAATCGTACAATAAGTACATTTATAGTCACAGCCGTCTTGAACTTTCAAAAAAGCACGGGTTCTATCGCTTGTTGAGTAACTACTTTTGTAAAAATTTGCAGCGTCTATTTCACAAGAGTGAATCTCGGTTTGCTCTTTTTTCGCAAGATCATTAACGTACTCTATCAAATTAAACTTTTCTGTAGCCCCTAGAACCAAATCAACTCCATCCAACTTGGAAATCTCCTCAGGCTGAAGCTGGGCATAGCACCCAATGGCAGCGATAAATCCTTTAGGATTCAGCTGTAAGGCTTTCTGAACCAGTCCCTTTAATCGCTTATCAGCGTTTTCAGTTACAGAACAAGTATTAATAACATATACCTCTGCAGGGCTATCAAAATCGACGCGTTTGTACTTCTCATGGTCAAAATCTCTTGCAATTGTGGCTGTCTCAGAAAAATTCAACTTACAACCCAAAGTATGAAAAGCAACACGAGGGAGTGAATCTTCTACTTTGATATCTGATGTAAGAATGTTTTCCATGAAAATTATTAGCTGTAATTTTGCTGCAAATATACCAACAAATTATTCATGCAAAAAAAGCAGTTCATTGTTCTTTTTCTATGCCTAGCTGCATTGATTTGTAGTTGTAGCCCAAGCAGTAAAATAAATGAAAACACTATTTTTCGTTATAATGAATACAGAAATATAACTTCCCTTGACCCTGCTTTTGCGCGAAATCCTCAAAATATTTGGCCCATCAACCAATTGTTTAACGGACTGGTTCAGCTTGACAAAAATTTAAGTGTTCAACCTGAAATCGCCTCTACATGGACCGTTAGCTCCGATGGTTTACTCTATACTTTTTTTTTAAAAAAAGATGTTTATTTTCACACTTCTCCCCTATTCGGAGAAAAACAAACCCGCACAGTCGTTGCCTCCGATTTTGTTTACAGCTTTGATCGTCTAAAAGACCCCAAAGTCGCCTCTCCTGGAGGGTGGGTATTACAGCAAGTGAAATCGTATCGTGCAATCGATCCACACACGTTTTCAATTCAATTAAAAAAACCTTTTCCTGCTTTTTTGGGACTACTATCTATGCGCTATTGTGCGGTAGTTCCTCATGAAGTTGTTTCACATTTTGGTTCAAGATTTAGAAGTAATCCCATTGGGACAGGTCCTTTTTATTTTAAACGTTGGGATGAAAATGTAAAACTCGTCCTAAGAAAAAACAACAACTATTTCGAACACGATAAAAACGGACAAAAGCTTCCTTATCTAGAAGCTGTTGCTATTCAATTCATACCGGATATTCAAAGTGAATTCATGCTTTTTCTTCAAGGGAAACTCGATTTCATCAACTCATTAGACGCCTCTTATAAAGACGAATTACTCACCCCTAAAGGTGCATTGCAATCGAAATACAAAGAGCGCATAAACATGTTAAAAGGGCCTTACCTCAACACAGAATATATAGGTTTTTATCTTGACGCTGACAATCCAGCGATACAATCCAAAGAAATAAGAGAAGCAATGAACTTAGGGTTTGACCGTAAATTGATGATTGCCTATTTAAGGAATAATATTGGCTACCCAGCCAATCAGGGCTTCATTCCCAAAGGATTGAAAGGTACGAGTTCAAAACCATATCCTTATGATGTAGAAAGAGCCCGTGTTTTGGTCAAAAAGTATCGAGTAGAAAGTGGCGTAAAACCAACTTTAACTATCGCAACTGATGCCAATTACCTTGACCTCTGTGAGTATCTACAAAGAGAACTTCAAAAAATAGGGATTGATCTAAAGATAGAGGTGATGCCGACAGCCAGCTTACGTCAGGCCAAATCCTCCGGAAAATTAGAGTTGTTTAGAGCCAGTTGGATTGCAGATTATCCTGATGCAGAAAATTATCTTTCTTTATTTTACAGTAAAAACCTCTCTCCCAACGGACCGAACTACACCCACTATGAAAATTCAAAATTTGACCTGCTATATGAAAAAGCTTTAGGTACCTTGGCAGAAGATCAAAGACAAAAAAGATATCGACAAATGGATTCTTTAGTAAACTCTGAGCATCCCATTATCCCACTATACTATGACCAAGTAATTCGTTTTGTACAAAAAAACGTAGAAGGAATGGAAATCAATCCTATCAATTTACTGGTATTAAAAACTATTTCGAAAAAATAGGACATAAAAAAAGCCGTTAAAAAACGGCTTTATAATAGTTTATCTGAAGGCTACTCTTCCTTTTTGAATTTTGCGTATTTGGTTTTGAACTTGTCAATTCGACCCGCAGTATCTACCAATTTAGATTTTCCGGTATAGAAAGGATGGGAAGTTCTAGAAATTTCTAGTTTGATAAGTGGGTATTCAACACCATCTACATCAATCGTCTCCTTCGCGTTAACTGTTGACTTTGTAATAAACACATCGTCGTTTGACATGTCTTTGAATGCCACTAAACGATAATTATCAGGATGAATTTCTGCTTTCATAATTTTTAAATCGAGTGCAAATTTAATTTTATTTTTTAAAATGCACTCTAACTCACTCATTTTTTTTTAATTTGCTGCAAACAAAATTAACCCAAAAACATCATTATGGAAAATCAACAAGCATCACTTAAATCAACAATGATCACTTACGGCCTCATTCTAGGGGGTGTTTCTGTAATTTTTCAGCTCATGCTTTTCTTCCTAGACATGCACTATCAGCAACCTCCTGCAGTGGGCATTGTTTCCATTGTAATCATGATCGGTGTATTAGTCTATGCTTTCATTCAATATAAAAAACAAAATGAAGGATTTATCTCATTGGCAGAAGCAATAAAAATTGGTTTAGGAATTTCTTTGATTTCTGCAATTGTAGGTATAGTATATTCACTGATACTCACCGAGGTATTAGACCCTTCAACATTACAAAAAACATTAGATTATCAATTTGAAACCATGCGTGCGGAAAATCCTGAAATGACTCAAGATCAAATTAATATGGCACGAGATATGGGTGAAAAATTCTCAGGCCCTTTTATCCGTTCTGCCTTTCAACTCATCGGTGCTCTATTTATTGGTTTTATTATCTCTTTAATTGGTGGGCTAATCGTAAAGAAATCAAGACCAGAATAAGTCAAATTTCGTAGTTTTGCCATCTATGCAAAATGCAGTTGATATTTCGCTGGTAATCCCTTTGCTCAATGAAGAGGAATCTTTAGTTCCCTTACATCAATGGATTGCTGAGGTTTTCTCCAACCATAAACATTCGTATGAAGTCATTTTTATCGATGACGGGAGTTCAGACGAATCATGGAAGGTGATCACTTCGCTTGCTGAATCCAATTCGACAGTCAAAGGAATTCAATTTGTTCGAAACTTTGGGAAATCTCAAGCACTTCATGCAGGGTTTGAATTGGCTCAAGGGAACTATATCGTTACTTTAGATGCTGATCTTCAGGACTCACCTGAAGAAATTCCCAATTTGATAAACACATTAATTGAACAAAAACTTGATTTAATTTCTGGATGGAAAAAGAAACGCTTCGACTCCTTTTTATTTAAAAATCTTCCTTCTAAGCTTTTTAATTGGGCTGCACGTAGAGTTTCCGGAATCTATTTACACGACTTCAATTGTGGACTCAAAGCCTATCGAAAAGAAGTGGTGAAAACCATTGACGTTCATGGAGAAATGCACCGCTACATCCCCGTATTGGCTGCCAACGAGGGCTTTAATAAAATTGGAGAACAAGTCGTTCAACATCAAGCGAGACAATTTGGCCATACTAAATTTGGGGCTGATCGTTTTTTTAAAGGGTTTTTGGATCTAATTACACTTTGGTTTATTAACCGTTTTGGAAAACAACCCATGCACTTTTTTGGACTTTGGGGCACACTAATGCTTCTTGTTGGATTTGGATTTACCTTATACCTGGGTATCGACAAGTTGTTTTTCAATATCCAAGCCAGATTAATCACAGAACGACCAGAGTTTTATATTGCCCTAACGCTCATGCTTCTGGGAAGTCAATTTTTTATTGCAGGTTTTTTGGGAGAAATAATTCTTCGTAGCCAAAGATCGAATAACCGATATAATATTAAAACCCTAACCAAGACCAAATGACCTATCAAGAAAATGCAAAGTTATGGCTTGACAGGCCTTTTGACTCAGAGACCATAGTTCAAGTAAAAGAGCTTCAAAAAAATCCTGAAAAACTTGAAGATGCATTTTATACAAACTTAAGTTTTGGAACAGGAGGTATGAGAGGTGTTATGGGCGTGGGTACCAATCGCATTAATAAATACACCCTTGGCAAGGCCTCTCAAGGGCTTTCACGATTTTTAGTGGAAGAATATCCAAACGAGACTCCAAAAGTCGTCATTGCATATGATTCAAGACACCAAAGTAAAGAACTAGCCAAGATTGTAGCAGATATTTTTACGGCCAATAAAATCCATTGTTATCTATTTAGTGATTTACGTCCTACCCCAGAATTATCGTTTGCGGTCAGACATCTCAATGCCCATTGTGGCATTGTTCTTACGGCATCCCATAATCCACCTGAATATAATGGATATAAGGTTTATGGAAAAGATGGAGGACAATTAGTTCCCCCACTAGACTCAAAAATTATACAAATTATAGAGGACACCTCCTTTGATTCAATTCGTTTTGAGGGAGATTCAAATTTATTACATTACATAGATAAAGAAGTCGATGATGCCTATCACCAAACGGTTCTTGAGGTTGCACAAATGCATCAATTATCAAAAGATGATTTTCAACTCGTTTTTACCCCTATCCACGGAACATCAATAACAGTGCTTCCTCAAGCACTAAAAAAAGCGGGGTATAAAAATATTCATATTGTGCCCGAGCAAGAGAAACCAGACGGCTCTTTTCCAACAGTACCCTCTCCCAATCCTGAGACACCCGAAGCACTTCAGATGGCTTTAAATCTTGCCAAAGAAAAAAACGCTGACCTTGTAATTGGAACGGATCCCGATGCTGATCGATTGGGCATCCTTGTGAAAATTGCTAAGGACAATTGGAAGTTTTTGAATGGGAATCAAATTATGATGGTGCTAACCGAATATTTATTGCAAAAAAAAGCAACTGATGGATCGCTCACAACAAAACATTTTATTGCAAGTACGATCGTCTCTACCCCTGCAATTGAAAAAATGGCAGAGCACTTCAATGTTCAATTTAAAAAATGTTTAACCGGTTTTAAATGGATTGCTAAACTGATACATGATCTCCCTGAGCTAAAATTTATTGGAGGTGGAGAAGAAAGTTTTGGTTATTTAGTTGGTGATACCGTTCGGGATAAAGATGCTATCTCAGCAAGTCTTTTGGCCTGTGAAATTGCGGTTGAGGCTAAAGCCAAGGGCTCTAATTTACATGAACTCTTACTTTCAAGTTACAAGAAATATGGAGCTTATAAAGAACGTTTAATCTCGATTACCAAACCCGGAAAATCAGGGGGAGAGGAAATTAAAAATTTAATGGATGGATTTAGACAAAATAGTCCTCAATCAATCGCAGGCTTCAAAGTAATTGCTGTGGAAGATTACCAATCAGGGATTGCCAAAAACCTATTGACACAGGAAGAAATTAAAATTGATTTACCCAGGGCCAATGTTTTACTTTTTAAATTAGAAGAGGGAACACAAATCGCATTGCGTCCGAGTGGCACAGAGCCTAAAATAAAATATTACTTTAGCGTGAATCAAGAGTTCAATTCTGATCTGACGTGGGAACAACAAGAAATCGCCATGGAAAAACGATTAGATAATTTTGAAACATCTTTTAAAGCTTTTTAATGTCATCCTTTCGTAGAATATTACATTTTGGAAAACCCTATAAAGCATACGCCTTTTTAAATATTCTATTTAACGCCCTTTACGCCCTTTTTAGTGCACTTTCTTTCATCTCGCTAATACCGATGTTGAATGTACTTTTTGAAACTACCGAAAAACAATTCACTCCTGCAAAATGGGAAGGTTTCTTGAGTTTACAGCAATACATTAAAGACAGCCTAAACTATTACATCTCTTCTAAATTAGATCAAGATATTGAAGGAACTTTGGTCTTTGTTATCGGGTTAGTTTTGGGATTGTTTTTCTTGAAAAATATTAGTAACTATTTGGCTTTATATTTCATTACTTATCTCAGAAACGGGATTCTTAAAGACCTACGGAACGCACTTTACAATAAAATCATCACCCTACCTATTTCGTTTTTTAATGAAAAAAGAAAGGGAGATTTAATGGCAAAAATGACCAGTGATGTCACAGAAGTTCAACAATCTTTTTTATCGATTTTAGAACTTTTAGTTCGCGAACCGCTAACCATACTTTTTTCTCTTGGGGCTATGTTACTCTTCAGTTTCAAACTCACCCTTTTTGTGCTTCTCTTTATCCCTATTTCGGGCTTAATCATTTCAGGAATCGGTAAGCGCTTGAGAAGACAATCTGCAAGAATTCAAGAAGAACAAGGAGATTTTCTTTCCATTATTGATGAAACTGTTAATGGACAAAAAATCATTAAAACATTTTCTGCTGGTCACCACTTTAAAAAACGTTTTTTGAATGCTACACAACGCTTTTATCATTTCTCCAATCAACTTTTACATCGGTCAAGTCTAGCAGGACCCACCAGTGAATTTCTAGGCATTGCTGCTATTGGTGTTTTGCTTTGGTTTGGAGGAAAAATGGTGCTACTGGATGGGAGTATCTCGGGAACATCATTTATTGTTTATATGGGACTGGCCTATAATATTTTAACGCCAGCAAAATCAATAAGTAAAGCCAGTTATAGCATTCAAAAAGGAAATGCTGCTGCAGATCGTATTCTTGAAATTTTAAATGCAAAAGATGAGCTAGAAGATACTGCGGATGCTAAACCCCTTGAATCATTTAACAAGAGTATTCTTTTTGATAAAGTTTCTTTTAACTACGATGAAACCCCTGTTTTGAATGAGGTCTCCTTTGAAATCAAGAAAGGGCAAATGGTTGCCTTAGTAGGTCCCTCGGGAAGTGGAAAGACAACACTTACCTATTTATTAAATCGCTTTTATAATATAAAAAGTGGAGCCCTAAAAATAGATGGCATTTCAATTGAAAAAATACAAAAAAAGAGTCTATATCAACACATTGGAATGGTCACCCAAGAGTCTATCCTTTTTAATGACACTGTCTTTAACAACCTTAAACTAGGCAACCCCCAGGCAAGCAAAGAAGAGGTTCTAAACGCAGCCAAAGCAGCCAATGCACATGACTTCATCATGGCCTTACCCGAAAATTACAACACAATAATTGGAGATTCAGGAAATAAATTGTCAGGAGGACAAAAACAGCGCCTAACCATTGCTAGGGCTTTGCTTAAAGATCCCGCTCTTTTAATTCTGGATGAAGCGACCTCAGCACTTGATACAGAAGCAGAACAACAAGTACAGATTGCCTTAGAAAAACTAATGCAAGACCGAACCTCACTAGTCATTGCACACAGACTCTCTACGATTCAAAAAGCCAATGTAATTTTAGTGTTAGAAAAAGGGAAAATTATTGCTTCAGGAAATCATGCTGAATTACTATCCTCCAACAAACAATATAAAAATTGGGTGCAAATCCAAAGGATGGATTAAACTTTTCACAGTTAACTTTGTCAATAGTATATAACCAAAAAGAGTGGAAACACAACAATCAATTATAATCAGTTCTTTACAGGAACCTGAAACCCGAGAAAAAGCATTTAAGCTTTTGGTTCAGGAATACAAAGAACGGTTGTATTGGCATATAAGAAAACTAGTTTTAGATCATGATGATGCTAACGATGTCGTTCAAAACACCTTTATTAAAATACATTTAAATATTCATAAATTTAAAGGAAAAAGCTCCTTATATACCTGGATGTATCGAATCGCCACGAATGAATCCATTAATTTCATCAATAGTAAAAGCACCAAAATGGGCCTTCAAAATCAAGAATGGATTGAAGCAAAGGCCGAAGGGCTTAAAGCAGACAGCTACTTTGATGGAGATGAAGCTACATTAACACTACAAAAACTCATAGCAAAATTACCTGAAAAACAACGTATCGTATTCAATATGAAATATTTTGATGGGATGACCTACCAATCTATATCCGAAATCCTGGATACCAGTGTGGGGGCTCTAAAAGCATCTTATCATCATGCGGTTACAAAAATAAAATCCAAATTAAATGACTGACCTTAACACCAAAAATCCATTTAAAATTCCTGAAAATTATTTCAAGGAACTGGAAAAAAATCTCATCGAAAATACACAAGCTTCTCAAACGGAGCATGGATTTAATGTCCCTAAAAATTATTTCAATAGTTTAGAAGAAACGATTCTAAGAAAGTCAAAAAAGTCAAGTCCGTTTTCTAGACGTAAATTAATAGTAAGTATCTCCACCCTTGCAGCAGCTCTTGCTGTATTATTCACCATTCCAAGGTCTCAAAACTCAGAAAATCAGATTGAAGAACAGGCTTTTAATGATTATTTAGAAAGCTATTATCTTGAAGATATGGATGGATATGAAATTTTATCCATGTTAGAGGATAACGAAATTGATCCGTATTTCGATAATTCCATAAAAAATTATAAATAATGAAAAAGTTAGCCTCCCTTGTTGTCTTGTTGTTCGCTACAATCAATCCTACAACTAACCTTTTGGCTCAAAAACCAAGTTCAAGATATAAAGAATTCAAAGAAATGAAATTGAATTATATTATAGACAATACGGAAATGAGCAAAGAAGAAGAAGAACATTTTCAATGCGTTTTTGGTAATTATGAGGATAAATACCATACTTCTGTTTGGATTAAAGAGCGTAAAATTAAAAAACAGATTCAAAATTCATTAGACACCATCAGTTCTGTTAGTGCCTCATCTTATATTAACGAATATTATAAACTTGAAAAATTAGGGATCACTCTGCGCAATGATCGAAATCAAAAGCTTTTAGAAAAAATCAGAACAAAACAAGTGCTCAGTATTTTACACCAAGAACAGCTATTTGACAAAGAAATGTTTAAACGTATCCAAGAACGTAAGAATAAGAAGAAAAAGGAAGAAGAAAAGAAGCGATAAAAGAATATCTTTAGCCCAATGAAATTACATCGAAATTTAGCATTGGGAATCGTAGAAGGACTCCAAAATATTTTTACCCATAAAGTTCCTCTACGAGTTGAACTCACCAGACTTTTAAAATTAAATCGCAAATGGGGTTCAAGAGATCGACGACTCCTTGGACAAATACTATTAGACTGTATTCGTTGGAAAACCACCTATGCACATCTAGGGAATTTAGATCCCAAAACCAATCACTACCATTGGAAACTATTAGGGGTTTGGCTTTTACTCAAAGAATATGAACATCCTCAGTGGGAGGAACTAAATGGACTCGAAAAACTTCACGCCATTCTTCCTCTGGACCCAAAAAAGACCAATAGAATCATTCGTCATTCGATTCCTGATTGGCTTGATAAAGCTGGTGTTGAAGCTTTTGATGAACGTATTTGGGAAAAAGAACTAACCAAACAAAATGAAAAAGCGCTCTTAGTATTACGTGTCAATACGTTAAAAACAACTCCTGAAAGACTTCAAAAAGTACTGGCATCAAAATTCAATATTGTTTCAAACAGAATCGAAGCTTACCCTGAGGCTTTAATACTAGAAAAACACCTAAAGCTAACCCACCTTGAGCCTTATCAAAAAGGTTTATTTGAAATTCAAGATGCAAATTCACAGTTGGTTTCACATTGGGTTGATCCAAAACCTGGCATGAAAGTAATCGATGCCTGTGCTGGAGCTGGAGGAAAAACGCTCCATATGGCAACCTTAATGAAAAACAAAGGCAATATTATTGCACTCGATACTTATCCCAAAAAATTAGAGCAATTAATCAAACGCGCGCATCGAAATAGAATCAACATCATCCATACACATCATGCAAATGAAACAACGGTTTTTGAATCCAATCATAAAAAAGCCGATGTTGTCTTAATTGATGCTCCGTGCAGTGGATTGGGTATTTTAAGAAGAAATCCAGCAGCTAAATGGCTGATGACACCCAAGAGAATAGAAGAGCTTCAAGAGTTACAACTTCAAATTCTTCAAAAAAATGCCCCCTTAGTAAAAAAAGGGGGTCGATTGATTTATGCAACTTGCTCCATATTTCCATCAGAAAATAGCAATCAAATTCAATCGTTTTTAAGCACCGAAGTAGGACAAGGATTCAAACTCCAGAGAGAAAAAACCTTCCTGGCCCATGAAACTGGTTTTGATGGATTCTTTATTGCAGAATTAAGTGCTGTATAAACTGTGAATAAATAAGCTAAAAACGCTCTTAATTGATTCGCACTATCGTATTAAAATAGATTATTTTTACGCTACAATTCAACGCTTATGATCCTGTTTTTTGGCGCACCCGAGACAACTATAATTGCGCTTCAGACCAACACCCCTATTGACGCTACTGCTATTGATAAATTATCTTGGTTATTTGATGCCCCATGGGTAAATCAACAACTTGTTCCAGGCTTTTTTATTGGACCGCGCGCAAACATGATTACCCCTTGGAGTACCAATGCTGTTGAGATTTCGGAAAATATGGGGATAACAGGAATTGTTAGGATAGAACAATACCATGCAGCACAAAAAGAAACTGCTTTTGATTCCATGCTATTTGAAAAGTACAAGGATTTAAATCCCTCCCTTTTTGATGTTAAAATTGCTCCAGAATCCATTAAAGAAATTCAAGATATTGGTGCTTATAACGATAAAGAGGGATTATCACTCAACGCTGAAGAA
Source organism: Flavobacteriaceae bacterium (assembly GCA_029248185.1). Taxonomy (GTDB): domain Bacteria; phylum Bacteroidota; class Bacteroidia; order Flavobacteriales; family Flavobacteriaceae; genus MS024-2A. The sequence goes on from JAQWJV010000018.1 coordinate 14,276, forward strand.
GTAGCATATTTAGAATCCCTATCAAAATCTCTCAATAGACCCCTCACAGATTCTGAGGTCTTTGGATTTTCCCAAGTAAATTCTGAACATTGTCGTCATAAAATATTTAATGGGACTTTTATAATTGATGGAAAAGAAAAGGAGGATAGTCTCTTTAAATTAATTAAAAAAACCTCAAAAATACATCCCAATACCATCGTATCTGCCTACAAAGATAATGTTGCTTTTATTGAAGGGGATACCATTGAACAATTTGCACCAAGTCAACCCGATATCCCCAGTAGTTATGAAGCTAAAGAGGTAAATAGTATTATTTCTCTCAAAGCAGAAACACACAATTTTCCTACGACAGTAGAACCTTTTAATGGAGCAGCCACTGGATCTGGAGGAGAAATTCGTGATCGATTAGCAGGCGGAAAAGGATCTATCCCCCTAGCGGGAACGGCGGTCTACATGACTCCATATTCGCGTGTTTCTCAGAACAGACCTTGGGAAAAAACATTTCCAGCGCGCCCATGGCGATACCAAACTCCATTGGATATTTTAATTAAAGCTTCTAATGGGGCTTCCGATTTTGGAAATAAATTTGGCCAACCCTTAATTGCGGGATCACTCTTGACTTTTGAACATCAAGAAAACCAGCAACAATGGGGATATGATAAAGTCATTATGTTGGCAGGAGGCGTAGGCATGGGTGTTGCCGATCAAGCACTAAAAGACAAACCCTCTGAAGGAGATCTGATCGTTATATTAGGAGGAGATAATTATCGTATCGGTATGGGAGGAGCTGCTGTCTCTTCTGTCAATACTGGTGCCTTTGACAATGCTATTGAATTAAATGCCGTGCAACGCTCCAACCCAGAAATGCAAAAACGGGTAGCCAATACAATACGAGCATTGGTAGAAACGGGAAACAATCCCATTGTCTCTATCCATGATCACGGTGCAGGTGGACATTTAAATTGTTTGTCCGAATTAGTTGAGGAAACGGGAGGAACGATATACATCAATCAGCTACCCTTGGGTGACCCAACCTTGTCAGCTAAAGAAATTATTGGAAATGAATCTCAAGAACGAATGGGGCTCATCATTAATCCGAAAGATCACGATTTATTAGAACGGATTGCTTCTAGAGAACGTGCACCCATGTATGTAGTTGGAAAAGTGACTGAAAACCACTCATTCCTATTTGTCGATGAGGAAAATAAAACAAAACCCATTGATTTAAAATTGGATGCATTGTTTGGGAGTGCCCCAAAAACAATCTTGAATGATACCCATCAAGAAGCAAATTTTGAAGAAGTTTATTACCACTCTACTCAACTGAATGACTATTTAGAAAAAGTACTTCAACTTGAAGCAGTTGCCTGTAAAGATTGGCTTACAAATAAAGTAGATCGTTGTGTAAGTGGTCGAGTAGCTCAACAACAAACCGTTGGAGAACTTCAAATACCGCTAAGTAATTGTGGAGTAGTTGCCCTAGATTATAAAGGGAAAAAAGGGATTGCTACTTCCATTGGTCATGCACCGATAGCCGCATTGATTGAGCCTGCAAAAGGAAGTGTTTTAGCTATTGCGGAAAGCTTAACCAATATCATTTGGGCTCCTCTATCTGAGGGATTAAAATCGGTGAGTTTATCGGCTAACTGGATGTGGGCCTGTAATAATGATGGTGAAGATGCCCGCCTATACGATGCCGTTGAATCGTGTTCTGACTTTGCCATTGCTTTGGGTATCAATATTCCAACAGGAAAAGATTCCCTATCAATGAAACAAGAATACGAAAACGGAAAAGTCACTGCACCCGGAACCGTAATCATTTCTGCAGGAGCGGCATGTTCTGATATTACAAAAATCATTACTCCAGATCTCAAAAAAAATGGAGGTGATTTATTTTATCTGGATTTGTCTAAATCCGAATTCTCACTTGGAGGATCTGCCCTAGCACAAGTTGAAAATAAAATTGGAAACACCACCTCAACCATTGCAGATGCTGGATATTTTAAAAAGGTGTTTAATTCCATTCAGAAACTCATCATCGAGGATCATATCAGTGCAGGGCACGATATTTCCTCTGGAGGACTCATTACCACTTTATTGGAAATGTGTTTTCCAACCCAATGGGCTGGAATGAATTTAGACCTATCAAAACTTGATGCTAAAGACTTAATCACCTTGTTATTTAGCGAAAATTCTGGAATCATCGTACAGTCCCCCCTAGACTTGACTACTACCTTAGCATCAGAGGGAATAGCGTGTGTTAAAATAGGATCAACTACTACCAATCAAACCATTGCATTAAATTATCATAAAGAGCAACATTCGTTTGACGTAAATAAATTGAGAGATATTTGGTATTCTACTTCTGCAGCTTTAGACAGCAATCAAACGTTTAATGATCTATCACAAGAGCGATTTAGAAATTATAAAAACCAAGCCTTAGACTACCGTTTTCCTGAGAATTTTAAGGGAATTCCGATACATAGCACTCCAAATAAAAAAATAAAAGCTGCTGTCATAAGAGAACAGGGAAGTAACTCAGAAAGAGAAATGGCCTATGCACTTCACCTTGCTGGTTTTGAGGTGATTGATGTTCATATGACGGATCTAATCAGTGGAAGAGAAACTCTTGAAGATATTCAATTCATCGCTGCTGTAGGAGGGTTTTCAAATTCTGATGTATTAGGCTCTGCCAAGGGATGGGCAGGATCTTTTCTTTACAACGAAAAAGCAAAGGAAAGTTTAGATCGCTTTTTTGCAAGAAAAGATACACTATCCATAGGAGTTTGTAATGGTTGTCAACTTTTTGTAAGCTTGGGCTTGTTGACTCCCGAACATGCGGAGAAACCTAAAATGCTCCACAATGCCTCGGGGAAATTTGAGTGTCATTTTACTGCAGTAGACATTCAGGAATCCACCTCATTAATGCTGAAGGGACTTGAAGGAAGTCGACTAGGTATATGGGCTGCTCACGGGGAAGGCAAATTCCATTTACCCAAAGAAGAAAAGGCATATCAAATTCCTGCAACCTATCATTTTGAAGGATATCCGGCCAATCCCAACGGTTCGGATTACAATGCAGCCATGTTGTGTTCACAAGATGGACGTCATTTAGTCATGATGCCCCACCTAGAACGTTCCACCTTCCCATGGAACTGGGGATACTATCCCGAAAAAAGAAACGACAAAACAAGTCCTTGGCTTATGGCCTTTGAAAACGCTTTTCAATGGCTTTCCAATCAATAAAATAATGTGATTACTTCAAAATATTTCTTAATTTGCAAGTAAAACTACATTATGAAACCGACTAGACTGTTTGATTTTATTGATCATCAAAATGAACACGCACCCCTTGAAAAAGCATTTACCACCAAATACAATGGGGTTTGGGAGTCCTTAAATACGCAGCAATTTTGTGATCAAGCACATCAAATAAGTCGAGCGTTACTCACCTTAGGAATAGAATCACAAGATAAAATTGCGATGATCTCTTCGACAAACCGAACCGAGTGGAACTTAATTGATGTCGGGCTACTTGCTATAGGTGCGGTTAATGTTCCGATCTATCCTACTATTTCTTCTGAAGATTATGAATATATTTTAAATCACTCAGAAAGCCAATATTGTTTTGTTTCGGATCAAGAAGTTTATGATAAAATAGTCACCATAAAAGACAAGGTCAAGTCACTAAAGAAGATCTACAGTTTTGACACCATTAAAGGATGTCCCAATTGGAAAGAACTATTAGAAATGGGCGCAGCATCCGATCAAGATGCAGCAGTTAAAAAAAGAAAAGCCGCTGTTTTACCAACTGATTTAGCGACCATAATTTATACATCGGGGACAACAGGTACACCCAAAGGTGTCATGTTAAGTCACAACAATGTTGTTTCAAACGTATTAGCGAGTTCCAAACGTCTGCCGCTTAACATTGGTGAAGCATCCGCCTTAAGCTTTCTCCCTATTTGTCATATTTTTGAGCGGGTCATTCTCTACATCTATATGTACAATAGTGTATCGGTCTATTTTGCTGAATCGTTGGATAAAATTGCCGACAATTTGCGTGAAATCAAACCCAATGTCATGACAGCTGTTCCGAGGTTATTGGAAAAAGTATATGATAAAATATACGCAAGAGGAGCAGAACTTACTGGAATCAAACAAAAATTATTTTATTGGGCCGTAAACATTGGTTTACAATACGAACCCTACGGGAAAAATGGAGCTTGGTATGAATTCAAGCTCAAAATTGCTAGAAAGTTAATTCTTTCCAAATGGCAAGAAGCCTTGGGTGGAAATTTAGAACTTATTGCTTCGGGAAGTGCAGCATTGCAACCCAGACTCGCACGAATCTTTACAGCAGCAGGGATGACTTTGGTAGAAGGCTATGGTTTAACCGAAACCTCCCCTGTAATATCAGTTAATGATATGCGAAATAATTATTTCAAAATTGGAAGCGTAGGCCAAATTATAGACGGTGTCACGGTCAAAATTGCTGAAGATGGAGAAATCCTTTGCAAAGGTCCTAATGTGATGATGGGCTACTATAAAGAACCTCAAAAAACAGCTGAGGTGATGACAAGGGACTTTTTCCACACTGGAGATATTGGAGAGATTGATGCCGACGGGTTTTTAAAAATCACGGACCGCAAAAAAGAAATGTTTAAAACCTCAGGAGGAAAATATATTGCCCCACAAGTGATTGAAAATCAAATGAAGCAATCCCTATTCATTGAACAAATCATGGTGGTGGGTGAAAATAGAAAAATGCCTACGGCTCTGATTCAGCCGAATATTGAATTTGTAACACAATGGCTTGAAGCTAAAGGCATTCATGTAAATTCAATTGACGAAGCTTGTAAAGAAAGTATTCTAAAAGTAGCAATACAAGAAGATATCGATAGTCACAATACCAATTTTGGATCCTGGGAGCAAATTAAAAAATTTGAACTAATTCCAGAAGAATGGTCAATTGATGAAGGGCATCTGACACCCACCATGAAATTAAAACGAAAAGTGGTCAAAGAAAAATACAACGATGTTATCGAAAAAATGTACGCTTAACTTTACCTTAAAACCTTATTCATTTAAGTGTCCCGAATTTGGGGCACTTTTTTTTTAAAATAAACTCAACTTACTATGCACGCATAGTAAATTTTACTATATTTGAATTCTATGAAACATGAAACTTTTGAAAGTGCACTGCGTTCAACCTGGCAATTAGTTAGTAAAATGTATAACAAAGAAGCCCTCAAATTTGACTCAACTATGGCGACAGGATTTGCGCTATTAAGTATTGACGCAAAGGGAACTCCCTCAACTAATTTGGGCCCAAAAATGGGAATGGAATCCACTAGCTTATCAAGATTACTAAAAGTGATGGAAAAAAGAGAACTGATAAAAAGAATAAAAAATCCAAATGATGGTCGAGGGGTATTAATTCACCTAACTCCTTTTGGAAAAAGACATCGAGAAAATTCAAAAGCAGTCGTCCTGGATTTTAATGAAGAAATAGACAAACAACTCTCTAGACAACAGGTTCAGTCTTTTTTTGAAGTCATTGAATGTATTAGAGAAACGACATCAAATTTTGAACATTTTAATAAAACAGTTACCCAAAAATAAAAACTACAATCATGGAATTAAAAAAAGACAATTGGATTAAAGGAGGGAGTTTTATCATTGAAAATCAAGCTCCAGAAGATGTTTTTACTCCTGAAGATTTTTCCGAAGAACAACTGATGATGAAGGAGGCGGTTCAAGAATTTATTGACCGTGAAGTTTGGCCAAATAAAGATCGTTTTGAAAAAAAGGACTATGCTTTGACCAAAGAATTGATGGAAAAAATAGGTGCTCTAGGTTTTTTAGGTGTTTCAGTTCCTGAGGCTTATGGTGGTCTGGGGATGGATTTTGTCTCTACCATGTTAGTTTGTGATTATATCTCAGGTGCCACTGGATCTTTATCCACTGCTTTTGGAGCCCATACGGGAATAGGTACATTACCTATCACACTATATGGAACTGAAGAACAAAAACAAAAATATGTTACTAAATTGGCTACAGGGGAATGGTTTGGCTCTTACTGTCTAACAGAACCTGGGGCAGGATCAGATGCCAATTCGGGTAAAACCAAAGCCGTTTTATCTCCCGACGGAACCCACTACTTAATTTCAGGACAAAAAATGTGGATTTCAAATGCTGGATTTGCCAGTGTTTTTATTGTCTTTGCTCGCATAGAGGATGACAAAAATATTACCGGTTTTATCATTCCAAATGATGAATCCAACGGCATTACTTTAGGAGACGAAGAAAATAAACTCGGAATTCACTCTTCCTCCACCCGTCAAGTATTTTTCAGCGAAACTAAAGTGCCTGTAGAAAATATGCTAGCAGGTCGTGGTGAAGGGTTTAAAATTGCAATGAATGCTTTAAACGTGGGTCGCATCAAATTAGGAGTTGCATGTTTAGATGCACAACGTAGAATTACCACTTCTGCCGTTCAGTATGCAAATGAACGAATTCAATTTAAAACACCCATTGCTCAATTTGGCGCCATTAAAGAAAAACTAGCTCACATGGCAACCTCCTGTTATGCTGGAGAATCAGCCAGCTATCGTGCCGCATATGATGTAGAAAAAAGAATCCAATCTTTTGTAGCAGAGGGATTGTCGCATCAAGAAGCTGAACTGAAAGGAGTGGAAGATTTTGCCATAGAATGTTCCATTTTAAAAGTAGGGGCCTCTGAGGATATTCAAAATGCTGCTGACCATGGAATTCAAATAATGGGCGGTATGGGATTCTCTGCTGATATGCCAATGGAATCGGCATGGAGAGATGCTAGAATTGGAAGAATCTATGAAGGTACAAATGAAATAAATCGTATGCTGTCGGTGGGTATGCTGCTAAAAAAAGGAATGAAAGGTCAACTGGATTTGATGCCGGCTATAATGAAAGCTGCAGCAACAATTAAAGAAGACACACCTATTCCAAGCGATATAAATGCTCTTCTTGGTGAGGAAAGGCGTTTACTTGCAAATTTTAAGCAATTATTTACGGTATTAACTGGAAATGCTGCACAAAAGTATGGAGCTAAATTAGATACACATCAACAAATACTCTTAGCCCTAGCCGATATATTTATTGAAATCTATTTTACAGAGTCT
>JAQWJV010000030.1 GCA_029248185.1 Flavobacteriaceae bacterium
AGCAAAAGCAACATTTGAAGCGTATATTAGTCAATATCCCAATGGGTATAATCCATATGATTCCATGGGCGAATTTTATTTTGCTCAAAAGGATTATGAAAATGCAAAAACGTATTATAATAAAGCATTGGATATCTACCCCGCTGCAAATTCTGCATCCCGAAAATTAGAAGAAGTAAATGCACTAACTGCAGAATAGAAATTCTTTTTTTATCAAAATGAACCCTCTTAAGCCGAGGTTTTTTTTTTGATCCATTCTCCTTATCTTAGGAGTTCTATTAATCATAAATCAATTAAAATGAAAAAATTATTTGTCATTGCTTTAGTGTCATTTATTGTTTCCTCATGCAGCAATAATGCATACCAAGCTGAATTTGAAAAAAATACTGAGATTGCAAAAGCATATTTTAAACTTCATGAAGAAGAAAATGCAGAAGCAATGTTTGAATATTTACATCCCGATATGGAATGGCATATGCCAGTCTATGGAATGGGGATGGTAGGGATAGAACAAGTTAAGGCTGCAATCCTTGGATACCAGGCGGAATTCGATAACATGAAATTTGAAGCGGATTATTGGTTGCCGGGAGTCAATACTGAAACTGGTGTTCCTGACGGAAGTACACGTGTCTATGGCACTTGGACTTCAATCAATACCCAAACAGGAAAAGAGACCGTTTTGACAGCATACCATTCTTTTGAATTTAAAGAAGGTAAAATATACAAAGGAGGGGATTGGTTTGATCTGGGTGGTATGATGAGTGCAGTAGCCCATAAGAATCTTGTAGTTGCTGAATTTGAGATTTTACCCGGAAAGGAAGAAATTGTTTTTGCCGCTATGGATAATCCAGAAATAGGCTTAGATATTACTCGAAACTACAAAGGTTGTAATTCATTAGTGAGTACCTACAATAAAGAATCTAACACACTTTTTGTTATGTCTGAGTGGGATTCTTATGAAGAGTATGACGCTTATTTGAAATGGAGATCTGAAGAGTTTACCGATTTAGGAGAAGCAATAATCCCATATTTAAAAGGAGGTTTAAAAGGTTTTAAAGCATTTTATCCCAATTCAGATTACAAAATTTATTAAATATATTGACCCGCCCTCGTAAAGGGTTTTCTATTCCAAAGGAGATTTTCAAAAGAGGATCTCCTTTTTCATTCAATCGGATGATAGAATCTTGTTTGTTTTCAACATAAAACCATCAATTTTCATCACGTATCCGATCTTCTTCTTGAGTAGAATTTCTATCGATTTTACTTTTACTGAATTTTGATCCAAAGGTATAGACAAGACGAAGTTGAATATTTTGTCTTGAACCATTGCTCTCTACTTCTGCATTAATATTTCCATAATTGATAGCACCCACAAACCCTCTGTTAAGTATTTTACTAAATCCTAAATTCACTTTTAGTTGATCGTCTAAAAACTTTTTCCCAAATGAAAAATCTAAATCCGCAAACCAACGAACCTCTAAACCCTCATCTAAAGCCCCGGTTCCATAGTTACCACTCATTTCAAAATTCACATCATAAGGCAAGTCATAGCTTGCTTGAGTAAACCAGATTAAACTCCACTTATTTAGGTCAATAGAATAGTTTTCAGATTGAAAATCGTTGTTAATAACAATGAACCCAGTAAATCCTTCAACCCCTTTTATAAAATCTAAAGGTCCAAACAATCTAAAATTCCAGTTTGCATTGTTTTCAATATTCACCTCCATTTGCCGGATTTGAGCCGAAGTATCATCCTGCTGAATTAATTCGAATATGGCATCTTCTGTACTACTATACCCAACGGCAAAAAAAGGTTGTCCCTCATAGGTTAAATTAAACTGATATTTATTGGTGTAGGAAGGTGTTAAATTTGGATTTCCCTGACTTGCCGAATAGGGGTCTAAAAACTCAGCGAAGGAGTTTAAACTGCTGTATGAAGGTCTTCGGATTCTATAGCTATAGGAAATATTGGCACTTATGATTTCAGATATTTTTCTACTAATGGAGGCGCTTGGGAATATTTTTTTAATGGGTCTTTTTTTAACACTTGAATTAGGCCTTCCATTTTGCGTGAAAATTGATTCTCCGTCTGTATTACTGCCTTCGTATCGTGCTCCCCCCGAGAAAGACCAATTACCGACTGTTGCATTGGCTTTTGAATACAAAGCAAAAATCGTTTCTTCAATTAAAAACTGACTGCTTTCATTTTCATTAAGTTCAAAAATGCGTTCCCCATTCTCACTAAAAGATTGTAGGTCATTGTCTGTTCCCACCTCAGCATATCGAGTACCTAGACTCAATGTTAGTTTATCTGAGAACGTTTTTGTGTAATCCAATCGATAAGTTTTAATATCATAGCTTCCTGCTTGAATGTACTTTCTATTTACAAAAGGAATGGTACTTCCCTCAACATCAGAAAGAATATTGGTGTTGTCATTTTTAAAATGGATGTAATTCAAATCAATCAGTAGTTTATCGGTATCCGTCTTGTATTCGTAATAGGGATTCAAATTAAAATCAAATCGATCAATATTAAACTTGTTTTCAGAGAATAAGATGTTTGAAGCAGTCGCATTGGAGATGCGAGTTTTACTGGAGGCTATCCGATCTGATTGTCGGGTATTATAACGTCCTCCAACTCCAATAATGTTTTTATCATTGATATGATAGTCTATAGTGCCACTCATTCTAAAGTTACTTGGATTATAGGGCTCAATGGTTTCTTGATCATAGGTTTCGTTCCCCACCTTTCTCACTAAAAATAAGTCGTCTCTCCAAGTAGGTTTGGAATGATTGATGCTTCCCTGCCAATTCAGTTTATTTATATAACGCGCAATCGAAACCCCTGTTCCGTATTCAAACCCCTGATCTTCTCCTACCCATGTACTCAGGTTCCCATGCGTTCCTAGGCGAACGTTTTTCTTTAAAATTATATTGATTATGGCACCCGTACCCGAGGCTTCATACTCAGCTCCCGGTTGTTCAACTACTTCTATTGTTGCAATATTATCCGCCGGAAAATCGCGAAGCAAGGTTTGTATATCCATGTATGCTGTTGTTTTTCCATTAATAAGAATAGTAACCCCACTGTTTCCAGCGATGGAGATTCCATTATTGGTAACCAGAACTCCAGGGATCTTCCGCATTACGTCCTGTAAACGGGTATTAATCAACTCGGAATTCTCTAAATCAACAACCAACTTTTCAGCGGTCTGGCGAATTACTGGACGCTTACTTTTTACAACTACTTCGTTCAAGCTTTGTGCTTCTTCCGCTAAAATAAAATCAGCAACTTTATTCTTGAGTAATTCAAATTCTTCTGTTTTTTTTGTCTCAAAACCCAAAACAGAAACTTCAAGTTGATAGGTTCCGTTTTCAATATCCTCAAAAAGATAGTTGCCCTTATCGTCAGAAACGACTCCTTTAATATAAGTCTCATTTCCTTTTTGTAGGAGAATGATGTTTGCAAATGACAATGGAGAATTTAAATTATCGGTGATTTTTCCACGGATGGAGTTCTGTGCTTTTGTTGGGGAAAATACAAATACAAAAAGCAAGCAAAGGATAAAGTTTTTCAAAAGGAGTATTTATGTTAATTGGTTTTGAGAGGTTAGAAATAAAAAAAATACGATTGTTAAATGTCAATAGTATTATTTACTTATTTCAAACAGTTACTTCAATATAGACGTAACTTTTCTTAAAAAGGTTACAAGTAGGGATGACTTTTTTAAATATTTGGTCAGTAAAGTATTCATGTGGTTTTTGTTCAATTGAATTTTTTGCATAATATGTAGTAAATCTCATCAATCCAGTTTAATTTTATACTGATGAAAAAACAAGTAACTGTTTTTGGAGCATCGGGTTTAGTTGGAAATTTTTTGATTCAAGAATTGCTCAAAGAGGTCTCAGTCACTAAAATAAATTTAGTTTCCAGGAAACCTATTCCAAGCGCTCATGAAAAAGTCGTTTCACATGTCATTGATTTTTCAAATGAGACGGAAATTGAAAACTGTATCAGAAACAGTACAACTGTCTTTTCAGCGATAGGAACCACACAGGCTAAGGTGAATGGAGACAAAGTAGCCTACAGTAAAATTGATTACGATATCAATCTGCGAATTGCTACGCGCTGCTTGAAACTTAAAACTCCACAATTTCAATTGGTTTCATCGGGAGGGGCAGATGCCACAAGTTCTAATTTTTATTTAAGGTTAAAAGGAGAAATAGAGCGTGATGTATTTGATTTAAAGCTGCCTTCAGCCATCATTCTCAGACCATCTCTTTTGATCGGTAAACGCAAAGAGTTTCGTTTTGGTGAACGAATCGCACAATTATTAATGCCACTATTTTCATTTTTATTTCCTGTAAACTATAAGCCTGTAAAAGCGAGATGGGTAGCCGAAAAAATGAATGCTTATGCTAAATTAAGTTTGCCCGGAAATCATATTATTTCAAATAAAGAGTTTTTTGAAAAAATGTAATTATTGAAAGATTCCATGGATTACTTTAAATTCATCCATCATCTGATTTTGCAACGGATTTAGGTTAAAAATTCTCTAGAGATTTTGCTGTATTTAACTTTGTTAAAATCTTGAATCACTAAATCAGCTTGACTATAATCTTGATTTTTTGAATGTTTACTATCATAGCCTATACAGTAAATTCCAGCGGCTTTAGCTGCCGTAATCCCATTAGTAGAATCTTCAATTACCAGGCATTCAGATCTTGAAAAACCAGAGGCTTGGGCTGCTTTGATAAAAATTTCTGGATGCGGTTTTGAGGCTTTTAAATCAGCTCCACTCAGTTTGGCAGTAAAATAGGGATCCAGATCAAATCGCTTAAAAATCCGATTAATATTTTCCATTGATGCAGAAGACGCTAAAACTAAGTTGAGGCCATTTTCATGATAGTTTTGTATCAATTCCAAAACACCGTCTAAAAGACTAAAATCGGTATCATGCTCAAAGAGTGGAATAAAATGTTTTCTTTTTGAAGCAACGAGTATTTCAGGGGAAACTTTTAGCTTAAATGTCTCACAAATTTCCTTACAAATAGGCAGGGTAGCTTTGCCAGTAAAAGAGGCATAAAATTCTTTTGAAACATCAAGGTCAAATTCCTGAAACATTTTCTGATACGCTCTATGGTGAAGAGGTTCACTGTCTACAATGACTCCATCCATATCAAATAAAACAGCTTTTAACATTGAATTATTTTACTTGGGTTTAAAGGAATGTTATTTGAGTTCAAAAGACAATTTTTCTTTTACATTCGAATTAGTTCCAACAAAGACATGAAAGGTTCCAGGCTCAGCTTCCCATTTTTGTTTTGCATTGTAAAATACTAAATCAGCCTCTTTGATGGTAAAAGTTACTTTTTGTGATGCACCGGGTTCTAATTCAATGGTTTTGAAGCCTTTCAACTCTTTTACGGGACGTATAGCACTTGCAAAAGGATCTTGTATGTAGAGTTGAATAATTTCTTTACCTTTTACTTTTCCTGTATTTTTTATTGTAATAGAAGCCTCTATTTTGGAGTTTTTTGTCATTTCCTTTGCGCTCAATTCAAGTGACGAATATTCAAACTTGGAATAGCTTAATCCAAAGCCAAAGGGAAAGAGCGGATCATTTTCTTCATCCCCATAATGCGACCAAAAAACACTACCGGGATCTTCTCCCTCAGTACCCGGCCTTCCTGTGCTTTTATGATTGTAATAGATGGGAACTTGACCAACGCTTCTGGGGAAACTCATGGGTAATTTTCCACTGGGGTTGTACTCTCCGTATAAAACCTGGGCGATAGCATGACCACTTTGTGTTCCCAATTGCCAAGCCTCTACAATTGCTGGGATATTTTCAGCAGCCCAATTTAAAACTAAGGGACGTCCGTTCATAAGGACCAGTACAATATTTGGATTTACGGCTGCTACTTTTTCTAACAGTTCTTGTTGAAATCCAGGAAGATCTAACTTGCTTCTACTTCTTCCTTCCCCAGACTGGAATCCATGCTCACCCAAAACCATGACCACGACTTCAACTTTTTGGGCTAATGCGATAGCTTCTTCAAAACCGGTTTTGTCAGTGGTATTGATTTGAACTTCTTCATGAAAGCCATCTGGAGTTTTATTGATTAATTTCACTCCTTGCGCATGGCTGATGTTGTTTCCTTTATAGTTTTGTAGTCCTTCCAGTACCGATACCGCAGTATTGTCATCGGCTCCTATTCTCCAATTTCCAAGTGGACTGTTTTTGTCAGCAGCCAAAGGACCGATCAATCCTATTGTTACACCTTTCTTTTTGAGGGGAAGAATTTCATTTTCATTTTTTAAAAGTACGATTGATTTTTTTGCAACCTCGAGGGCTGCATCCATGATTTCTTTGGAACCTGTAATTTCTTTTTCTCGCTCCTCATTACAATAACGATAAGGGTCTTCAAAAAGGCCTAATTCAAATTTAACACTGAGTATTCTACGAACGGCATCATCAATTTGAGCAATAGAGATTTTATTTTCTTCGATAAGTTTTTCAAGTTCATAAATATAAATAGAAGATTCCATATCCATATCAGAACCTCCCAAAAGAGCTAATTCTCCAGCATGATTATTGTCTTTGGCATATCCATGCTCTATCATTTCTCTGATAGATCCCCAATCAGAAACGACAAATCCATCAAAATTCCATTCTCCTTTGAGAAGATCTCTTTGAAGGTAGGCATCTGCAGTGGCAGGAATTCCATTTAAATCGTTAAATGAATTCATGAAGGTTTTAATTCCTGCATCTGCTGCAGCCTTAAAGGGGGGCAATACAATGTTGTGAAGGGTATTTAAGCCGATATCAACTGTATTGTATTCTTTCCCTGCTTCAACAAACCCATAGGCTGCAAAATGTTTTGCTGTGGCTGCAATCGTGTAGGGAGACGCAAGATCTTCCCCTTGAAAACCTTTGACTCTGGCTGCTGCAATTAGGCTTCCTAAATAGGGGTCTTCTCCCGCACCTTCCATGACTCGACCCCAACGTGCATCACGAGTAATGTCAATCATGGGAGCAAAAGTCCAATTGATTCCTGCAACTGCGGCTTCTTTTGCAGACAGCTCGGCGGAAAGTCGAATGGCTTCTAAATCCCAGCTTGCAGATTCAGCGAGGGGAATTGGAAAAACAGTTTTATAGCCATGAATCAAATCAAAACCAATGATTAGAGGAATTCCAAGTCGAGATTTTTCAACCGCAATTTTTTGTACTTCTTTTACCTCTTTAACTCCTTTAACATTTAGCATGGAGCCCACCCAACCATTGGAAAGATGATTGTATTTGATTTTGGAATCACCCCCTTTCGGAACCGGACCGGTAATATCCCAAAAACCATTGTATTGATTCATTTGTCCAATTTTTTCTTTGAGGGTCATTTTTGAAAGCAAGTCTGAGACTTTTTCATCAAGGGTTTTTTGGGCAATTGAAAAGGTGCTTATTAAAAGTGCTGAGAGAATAAGTTTTAATTTCATCTTGAGTTGAATATTGGTTGCAAAATAAGTGTCAAATATAAAGAATAGAATACGAGTAACATTTTAAAATTAAAATTCAATGTTTAAAAGTTATTCAAGTTTTATTTCGTTTTGACTGAAAAGCATACAATAACTATTTAGGAAATTTTTAGACGCAGAGCCTTTTTTGATCAAAGGGGTTGAACCCCAAAAAAAAGACAGTAGTGAAGCTTGGATGAATAAAGCGATGCAGGAAGAGTCCTTAGGTTGAGTTCCTCCTTATTTTATTGCTTTCTCAATTAAATTTTTAGTAAGTTTTGCCCCTTGGTTTCTTGACATAGTCGTGCCAAAAAATTCTACGCCGGCAAATTCAAAATGGGGTGCTTTTTTCAAAATATCAAACATCCTTTTGTAATCTATGGTTATCTCCTCCCCCTCAGCAGTGAAATCAGAAGATTTTGCACTTACTGCACGGATATATGGCGAAAGCAATTCGATTCCTTTGTAGGGGTCAGGATAAAAAGTGTCGGGATTACGTTCCAATGTCCAATTGGTAAAATCGCCCAATATTCCAACATTTTTTTGATTCACTCCTTCCATTAAATTGATCATCCAATCTGGGTCTGAAGAATACCCATTGTGATTTTCAATCAACAGATCTATATTTTTGGATGCAGCGTAAGCTCCTAATTCACTGACTCCCTCAATCGTACATTTTAATTTTTCTTCATGAGCTACAGTGATGAATTGTGCACATACATTTCGCATCGATTTACATCCCAATTCAGATGCAACATCAACCCATTTCTTATAGGTTTCAACGGCTTTTTTTCTTTTTGTAGGATTAGCATCACCAATATCTCCAACCCCACCGGTGAGCATTACTGCACTTTTTACACCAGCAGATTTCATGTTTGCATTCATTTTTTGAAGGTGTTTTTCGTTCAGATTAGGTGGGAAATGAAACATTTCATGATCGATATATTCAAATCCTAATGATTTTGCAACTGCAGGATAATCAAAAACATCTATCCCTTGAGGGTCATCGCCACCATAGCCAGTCCGCATAAGTGACCAAGGAGTGATTGTAATCTTAATATTTTGTTGGCTCAAAAGTGCTATTTTTTTAAAACTAGATAGGCCAACAATTCCAAGAGAACCGATCAAACTCGAACTAATAAAACTTCTTCTTTTCATTCATTTATAGTGTTTAATTAACAGTGTTAAATTATGAAATATTTTAATGAACATCCTTACAAGGCGTTTATTGCAGAATCCATCCAAGATAATCGTTCATTAATCCAATCTTTGAGATAATTTATTTCACTTGAGTAACTATTGCCCACAAAGGCATTGGGCCAAACATATTTACCTAAAATAAGCCATTTTCCGAAATTACGATTAACAGAGTCTTTATCTTCTAATTCTGTTTTTAATTCATCTATTCTTGATAGTAGGGTTTGAGTTGCAAGAATATCCGTTCTAAGAAAATTCCATCTTTGTTTTAATGCATCGACAAATTGAGGGTCTTCAAGAAAACGACTCCACCAAAAAGGGACAAGCCAAGTGTCATTTGGACAAACTGAATTAAAATGATGGGCCCATCCACTGTTTAAATCTCCCTCACAATAATCAACATTACCAAAAGCAATATTAAAATCCCATATAGGACCCATTTTCAATTTCTCTCCTTTGTCTTTATGCAGGAAGGTACTCAGTCTAAATCCATCTGGATTTTTTGAAATCTCATTGAGGATAAAAAAGTCAATAAAGCTATCTACATCAATGAATTGTCTGTAGCCTAATTCATCACTGGTGAAATCCTCAGAGGTCAGTGCGGTTTCAAAGGAGTGGATATAGTTCTGAAGGTAAAGTTTTTGTTCTGTGTTGATATCATCAGCATCTGGATATTCATAAAGGAATGAAATTTTGGGAGCTTCTATTGCAATACCCTCCGTGCTATATTGTGAGCCAAAGGCGATTCCATCATTATACCAATCACCATCACCTGTGGGTTTGTCAATTTTTAAAATATACCCTCCTGTAATATCTTCTTCCTTGTTTTTACTTATATCCACACGATTTTTATCGCGTTTAATTTTTTCCATCAAAACATAAGTGCCCAGAAAAACTCCATTGATCTCAAGATTATAAAAAGCAGTTCGACTAGCGTATTGCCCCATTTTATTGGACAATTCATAGATGATGACATTTCGTAGTAAAGATTTATCACTGTAGGGACCATACAGTATCCAGTCTTCTTCTTCAGGGAAACCTGCTAATTCAACATTCAAATCCTCTCCATTTGTATCCCAAGTTTCAAACCCATATGATTTTTTATCAAACATTTGAGAGCTAGATCCTCTGATTTCGATTCCAATTTGATGTTCTTCAATCACAATGTCTTCCTCTACAATTTCAAAGAAGGCAGGAATTTTAGGTTCATCCACTATAGATTGGCCTTGTGTATTGATTCTTATTGTTGGAAGAGTTGGACCCTCAAAGGGCACTACTTCTTCTGATCCAATGGTTGATGTTTCTGGAATTTCATTAGAACAACTACTTGCTATGAGAAAAAGAAGAGTACTGATCTTAAGAAATGGTTTGTACATAGTGTTAGGATGAATTTCTAATGGAAGCTTTTAGAGGTAAACTCGAAAAATCGGGCTAATTCAAAGCGACTAGAGTTAAGTTTATTCTTCATTTTTCAGTGGAATAATTTAAGTGAAATTACAAAAAAAAAGGCGATGAATTGAAGGTTCTTACTGAGAATATATCCTACAGTATCTAAACAAGGAATGGTTTATTTTACTATCTTAAATTTTTAATTTTAATATTTAAGCAAGCATGCAATTCGGGTTGAACTCTTCAAAAATCATTAATGGGATATTCCTTTTGTTTCTATTGATTACACTGTCAAAATCATGGGCTCAAGAAAAATTTCCAATGATTAATAGTGAGCGATTAGAGCTTCAGCTCAAAAGACTTTCTCTTTTTGGAATTAATGAGGAAGGAGGAAACGATCGTGTTGCGTTTAGTGATTATGATATAGAAGCACATGCCTATTTATCAAACTATCTCAAAGCACTAGGCCTTGAAGTTTCTGTCGATGCAGCAGGGAATTTAATTGCACTAAGAGCAGGGAAAAATCCAACATTAAAGCCTATCGCTTTTGGTTCGCATATAGATGCTGTTCCCAATGGGGGTCATTATGATGGGGATGTAGGAGTGATGGGTGCGATTGAAGTTTTGGAAACCTTAATTGAAAATGAAATCTGGACAGAGCATCCATTAGAGCTCATCATTTTTTCGAATGAAGAAGGAGCGATTTTTGGATCTCGAGCCATTGCCGGTAAAATTGATATGGCAACCCTTGAGGGAAAAACAGCCTCAGGCTATACAAATCGAGAAGGTGTTTTGAGACTTGGAGGGAATCCTGATAGGATTATGGAAGTCAAGAGGTCCACAGAGGAGGTGCATGCTTTTTTAGAATTGCACATTGAACAAGGAAACATCCTTCACAAAAATAAATTAGATATTGGAGTGGTAGAAGGGATAGTAGGACTTAAATGGTGGGATGTTGAGATTAGGGGTAAAACTAATCATGCAGGAACTACCCCCATGAATGATCGACAGGACGCAATGATTGCTGCGGCTCAATTTGTTTTATCAGTAAACGAGATTGTTACTCAAATGGAAGGCGCTCAGGTTGGAACCGTGGGTCGCATCCAAGCTTTCCCTGGGGCACCCAATGTCATTCCTGGAAAAGTCGTTACTAGTTTGGAGTTGAGAGACTTGGACGCAGAAAAGATTGCACAATTATTCAAAATGATATCTGAAAAAGCAAATCAAATAGGGGAAGACACTCAGACGAGTTTTACTTTTATTCCTTTGGACGCCACTGCAGCTCCCGCACTAACTGACAAAAGAGTTCAAGAGATCATAAGAAAAAAGGCTACACAATTGGGGTACTCACACAAAACCTTACAAAGTGGAGCAGGTCATGATGCTCAAGATATGGCAGTAATTACCCCTACAGGTATGATATTTGTGCCAAGTGTCAATGGAATTAGTCATGCTCCAGATGAGTATTCCTCTCCCGATGCCATTGCTAAAGGAGTTAATGTTTTACTTCTCAGTATTCTCTCTCTTGACACCACTGTTTTTAATTAATTCACCCTATGCTAGTATATCCTATTTTATTTTTTTTTCAAAGCTTTCTCAGCCCTAACTATCTTCAGGGTGAGATTACAGTAATATCCTATAATATCCGTTACGACAATCCTGAGGATGGACCAAATAACTGGAGTCTGAGGAAAGAAAGAATAGTAAGTTACCTTCAGCAAACAGCTCCCGATATTGTAGGGATGCAAGAAGTATTGCATCATCAATTGCTTTATTTAAAGAGCACCTTAGAAGAATTTTCTTACATAGGGGTAGGTCGTGATGATGGAAAAAATTTAGGAGAGTACAGTCCCATTTTTTACAATACCCAAAATTTAAAATTAAAAGAATCGAGTACTTTTTGGCTGTCCCAAACCCCAGAAAAAATTTCTATAGGCTGGGATGCTGCTTTAGAGCGAATTTGCACTTATGCTCGTTTTGAGCAGCGTCAAACGGGTGAACAATTTTGGGTTTTTAATACCCATTTTGACCACATGGGAACGATAGCTAGAGCAGAATCTGTAAAGTTGATTTTAAAAAAAATAGATTCTCTAAATACGCAAAAAATTCCTGTCCTTATTACAGGAGATTTCAATTTGACCCCTGACACAACACCTATAAAAAGGCTGCAAAATTTATTTGACGATGTGATGAAGTCCTTGTCATCTTCTGCAAAAAATCATGGAACGTTTACCGGCTTTAATAAAGAAGAAACAGGTACAAGAAGAATTGATTATATATTTAGTAAAGACTTGCAGCTAGAAACAGCTGATCATATTTGGGTCAAAACTGAGCGAGGAGAATGGGCATCAGACCATCATCCTGTTCAAGCTAGCTTTATATTTAAAAATTAAAATTTAACAAAATTTAAAGGACTTCTTTTATATCTTCGTTTGAAACATAAAAAAAATATAATATGAAAAATGTATTTATATTATCGCTAGTGTTCCTTGTTTCAATCGGGAGTATAAAAGCACAAAAATTTAAAGGTCTTGATAAAAGTCCTTTGGATATGATTGAATTTCCTTCAAGTAATAAAGAAACGAATAAATTGGCTCGTATCCTCTATAGTCGCCCTCAATTAAAAGGCCGTGATTTAGCCGATTTGGTTCCTGAAGGAAAAATTTGGAGGATGGGTGCCAATGAAGCTACTGAATTAACCCTTTATGTTCCAATGAAATTAGGAGGTACGACACTAGAGGCTGGATCCTACACCCTCTATGCCATTCCCAATGGAGAACAAATGACTTTTATTGTAAACAAAGCAACGCATGTTTGGGGGGCTTATTCATACAAAAAAGAGAAGGATGTTGTTCGAGTTAATATTCCTATAACCGAAAGTGGAGATTCCATTGAGGCGTTTTCTATGGCATTTGAAGTAGTCAAGGAGGGAGTGCACTTACATATGGGATGGGGAACTTCTCGAGCTAAAGTAGCTTTTACAAAAGCATCATCGTATTAAAATCTAATGAAACCCACTTCGGTGGGTTTTTTTAGGGTGTTTTTAGCAATGAGTTGCCGTCAAGAATTTGAAATGAAATCCCTACTGGATTTTTTTCGTAGAGAATACCCAACGAATTAGAATCTATTTGTGTGAGGTCTGAATATGAAGACGGCCCTTTGTTAATTAATTTTGAATGGCTCCAAGTATTCCCCTGATCGGTACTTATTTTTAGGGTCATTCGCTCTCTTTTTTTGCGACTATTAGGGCCAGAAAAAATCAGGAGAGTATCTTTATCTTGAATGAATTGAAGTAAGCTAGATTGGCAAACGGGAGAAATTAAAGCGTTGTCAAAATAGGTTTTCTCCCAACTAGTTCCTCCATCTTTGCTTATCGCAATTAATCGTTCTTTGGTTTTTCCACTTTGTTCACGAATATTCAACATTAAATCTCCGTTGGAAAGTTCTACTCCTATCGCTTCATTAGAGGAAGGTATATCAATATCAGGACTAATGTTCCAGCTTAAACCATGATCGTCGGAATAGAATCCGTAAGCCCTGTATTCGTTAAAGTCTCCTTGAGGGGAACCCTGAGAATGGTTGGCAGGGATATAAATGCGGCCAAGATATTTTCCTTTTTCAAATTGTAGAGCATGACCCGGTGTGTTGGCATGGGTACGCCAATCTAATTCTGGGCGATCAGAGTTGACATTAAAATGCACTTGTGAAGTAATGTTTATTGGACTTGACCAAGTGATTCCGTGGTCTACACTAGTTTTGTACCAAACCTCTCGAATCCCTTTTCCTAAACGTATCTCATGTTCAGAGACGTTACCCGTATTGTAAAATAAAAAAATACGTCCTTCAGGGTATTTAGGGTCAAATCGATCGACAACAGGTGCGGGATTTCCCGCTTGTAAATCACCATTGGAAGCAACAACGGTTGGGCTTGTCCAATGTTTTCCGCCATCTGTACTCAGTCTAGCTAGAAGGTCAACTTTACCAAAATCAGCACAGTCAAATTTTCTGCCTTCCGCAAATGCGATAAGGGTTCCGTTGGGTGTATTAATTAGTGCTGGAATTCGATAACATGCGTAATTTCCCGTCCCATTTTCGAATAAAATGAACTCCTTAGTTTCTTGAGCTTTGTTGCATTGAATCAAAAGAAAACAAAAAAGGAAAATCCGTACAAAAAACTTCACCGTATTATTCTAAAACATTTTGGATTGCTTCTTCTAACATAGGCTCAATTAATTGATATCCTTTTAGATTCAGGTGGACACCATCATAAGTATAATTGGAAATTATACCCTTATTGCCATCGTCAAGGGCACTAAAATAGTCTAGATAATAGAGTTGATTTTTTTCTGCATAGGTTTTTATCATGGTATTTAATTTAGGAATTTTAACATTGGGTTCTATTCCAGGACTCCATGGGTAGTCAAAAGCGGGGAGTACGGAACAAAGAATGACATGGACATTATTGGCCTGAGCAATTTCAGACATGGATTTAATGTTATTAAAAATCATTTCTAAAGTGGAAGGGCCCGTATTTCCAGCAACATCATTTGTTCCTGCTAAAATCACAACGACAGTAGCATTAATATCAATCACATCAGCACGAAAACGAACTAACATCTGAGGAGTCGTCTGCCCACTTATTCCACGATTTACATAGGGTTTTCCCTTGAAAAATTCGGGATGTGTTTTTAACCACTCTGAGGTAATGGAGTTCCCCATAAAAACAATACGTTGTTCTCCTTCTTTCATTGAATTAAGTCCTGCATTAGCGGCTCTAAATTCTTTGAAATTTGGCCAATCTTGCGCTGATATTGAGGTTGTAAATAACAATAAAACGAAAAAAATGGAGGATGCATATCTTGACTTCATAAAGTTTAAATTTTAATAAAATTACTATTTTTCACTATCTTTAAATGCATTAATCTTAGACTTTTTAAAGATTCACTAAACTTAAATTAAAAACACATGTATTTTTCAAAAAAAGCATTTCCTGTACTCGTTTTATTGTATTTTTTTTCAGTAACGAGTCTGTGGGCTCAAAAGTATACTCCAAGTTCTGAAAATCTGGCGGCTCGCGTCGCGTTTCAAGAAGCTAAATTTGGAATGTTTGTTCACTGGGGGGTTTATAGCCTCTTGGGTGATGGAGAATGGGTGATGCATAATCAAAACATTGCCATTGATGAATATGAAAAATTACCCAGTTTTTTTAATCCTATAGATTTTGATCCTAAAGAATGGGTTGCTTTGGTCAAAGAAGCCGGTATGAATTACATTACCATTACAAGCCGACACCACGATGGTTTTTCTATGTTTGATTCCAAGGTAACAGATTATGATATAGTAGATGCCACTCCCTACGGAAAAGATGTTTTAAAGGCATTGGCAGAAGAATGTCGTAATCAAGGCGTAAAGTTGTTTTTTTATTATTCACTTTTAGACTGGAATCGAGACGACTATTTTCCAAGAGGTAGAACCGGAACAGGAATACCCGGAAGAGGAAAAGGAGAATGGGAAAACTATATTGCATTTATGAAGGCGCAACTAAGGGAATTACTGACTAATTATGGTGAAATTGGTGGTATTTGGTTTGACGGTCATTGGGATCAAAAAGAATGGGATGGTAAGGCTTTTGGTGCATTAAAAGTAGATTGGCATTATGATGAAATTTATAAGATGATTCACGACCTTCAGCCTCAAGCCTTAATTGGTAATAATCACCATATTGGTGTAATTGATGGGGAAGATTTTCAAATGTTTGAAAAAGATTTGCCAGGGAAGAACACAACAGGTTGGGGAACAGCTGCAGATCAAATAGGTTCAGTACCATTAGAAGTTTGTGAAACGATCAATGGATCGTGGGGATTCAACCTTCAAGATCGTAAACACAAATCAGAGAAAGAACTCATTCACTATTTAATCAAAGCAGCAGGGTATGGAAGCAATATGCTTTTAAATGTGGGACCTATGCCGAATGGAAAAATTCAACCTAAACATCAAGCATCGCTTCGTGCTATGGGAGCATGGCTCAAAGCAAATGGAGCAACCATCTATGGAACCCAGAAAGGACCCATAGCACCCAATGATAATTTTGTGTCTACTCAAAAAGGGAAAAGGGTTTATTTACATCTTTTAAATCCAGAATTAAATACGATTCATATGGATGAGGTTCCTGTGAAAATTAAAAGTATTCGAGATCGCAAGTCACAGAAAAACCTTTCCTTTAGAAATGATAAGTTTGGATTGGTCATTGATGTTTCCTCTATACCTAAAGATCCTATCGATACAGTAATTCAAATTGAATTAAAATAAATCCTACCGCCCCATTAAACCAACGTTTGCATTCCTTAGATTTTTTTAGAGGTCTTGTTATGTTTTTGTTGATCGCCGAGTTTTCTCACCTTTTTGGTGCTTTAATGAAAACAGATAATTCCTATATTACTGCTGCTGCAGATTTCCTATTTCATCATGCTCAATGGGAAGGCTTGCATTTTTGGGATTTAATTCAGCCTTTCTTTATGTTTATTGTTGGGGTGTCAATACCTTATTCCTATGCGAATCGATTGAAGAAGGGGAATTCAGAAAAACAGATTAGAAAGCATGCTTTTCAACGGGCTTTTTTATTATTACTATTTGGATGGGGGTTGTATTGCATAGGTCATGATGAGATTATATTTCAATTTGACAATGTTTTAGCACAACTTTCATTTACGTATTTAATTGCTTTTTTATTGATTAAAAAAACAGCAAGGACGCAAACAATTGTAGCATTGATATGTATTCTGGTTTCTGATTTACTCTATCATTTTTTCCTGTCGTCGGTTTTGATCAAGCTTACATCGCAGGACAAAACTTTGGAGCATGGTTTAATATTCTGATTTCAGGATACGAGTACGGAGGTCATTGGGCCGCTTTTAATGCAGTTCCAACAGCAGCACATACTATATGGGGATTGATGGCAGGGCAATTGTTAATGCGTAAATCTTCCCATTCATATAAACTAAAGCAGCTCCTCATTGCAGCTTTTATTTGTTTAATATTGGGCTATATTTCAAGTATTTTCACTCCCGTTATTAAACGTGTTTCCACAACTTCTTTCATTTTTTTATCAGGAGGATGGACTGTGCTTGCATTGGCAGTTTGTTATTGGATAATCGACATCAAATCGTATTTAAAAAAAACGTTGGTTTTCACTGTGGTAGGGGTCAATCCTTTATTTATTTATCTTTTTGCTTCTGTAGGTGGAGGGGATTTAGTACAGAAAATCGTGAAACCATTTACAAATACTTTGATAGGAGGCTTTTCCCCTTGGCTAGCAAGTTTTATCTTGGGACTAATTGTTTTATTTTCTCTATGGTATGTGTGTTATTGGTTATATCAAAAAAGAATTTTTATAAAAATTTAATATGAGAACAATAGCCTTCTTTTTTTTAGTGATGTGTTTTTTTAGTTGTGTTAAAACGGAAAAGAATAGGAAACAAAAGCCAAATATCATTTATATTTTGGCAGATGATTTAGGTTATGGGGAACTTGGGGCTTATGGTCAAGAAAAGATAAGAACTCCAAATTTAGATCGCCTTTCCAATCAGGGCATGCGCTTTACTCAACATTATACAGGGGCTCCAGTTTGTGCTCCCTCTCGCTATATGTTTTTGACCGGAAATCATGCAGGTCACGCCTACATTCGAGGGAATTATGAATTGGGTCAATTTTCAGATGAAATGGAAGGAGGTCAAATGCCAATCCCAGAAAGTACACCTACTTTAGCCAAGATGCTCAAAAAGGCCGGATATCAAACGGCCATGGTTGGAAAGTGGGGTCTTGGAATGAATACTACTACAGGAAGTCCACTGCTACAGGGATTTGATTATTACTATGGTTACTTAGATCAAAAACAAGCGCATAATTATTATCCCACGCACCTCTGGGAAAACGATGAAAAAGTACCCTTAAATAATGATTATTTTTTAGTGCATAAGCCAATTCAATCCAAGAGTAGTCAAGAGGACTTCGATCAATTTAAAGGAAAAGATTATGCCCCAGATCGAATGCTGGAAAAAGCGGTTCATTTTTTAAATACAACAGCTGCTGACACACCTTTTTTTTTGTACTATCCTTCGCCAATACCCCATGTTTCTCTTCAAGTACCTGATTCTTTGGTCGATCAATATCGAGACGAATTTAAGGAGAATGCATATCTTGGAGATAAAGGCTATACCGCCCATCAATATCCAAAAGCAGCCTATGCCGCAATGATTACCCATTTGGATAGTGAAGTTGGAAAAATTTGGGAAGTAGTTAAGGCTAGGGGGCAAGAAGAGAACACCTTGATTTTATTTTCAAGTGACAATGGGCCTACTTTTGCAGGGGGGGTAGATGCTGAATTTTTTAATAGTGCAGCCGGTCTGCGCGGACTAAAAATGGATGTGTATGAAGGAGGGATTAGAATTCCATTTATTGCTTATTGGAAAGGTAAAATTAAGCCTGGCTCGATATCCAATTTGATTTCGGGACATTGGGATATGTACAATACTTTTGCGGAACTGGCGGGCCAACAACAAACAGCACCAGATGGAATATCAATACTTCCCGAGCTTTTGGGAAAACCACAAAATAAAACACACCCTTATCTGTACTTTGAATATCCAGAAAAACGCGGTCAGGTTGCACTTCGTATTGAGGATTGGAAAGGAGTAAAAATAGATATGAAAACAAATGTTGACGCCAAATGGGAATTATATAATCTCGAGACAGACCCTAATGAGGAGTTTAATCTTGCTTTGGAACATCCTGAGGTAGTAGCCAAAATGGACTCCCTTCATAAAATTGCTCATCGCCATCCGCACATCAGAGAATGGGAATTTATAGATCCAAAATTTAAAAAAAATTAATTATGAAGAATACTATTTTAATAACAATAAGCGCATTGTTCACTCTTTTCATTGCCTCTTGTGTAAAGGAAATTAAGCCTGTAGCACCCGTTGAGCCCTTGCCTAACGTATATCAATTGGCGTGGCAAGAGTTGGAATACTATGGATTTATCCATTTTAACATGAATACATTTACAAATAAAGAATGGGGATATGGAGATGAGAAACCATCCCAGTTTAACCCAACAGAATTGGACGCAAGACAATGGGCTAGAGTGGCCAAAGAAGCAGGCATGAAAGGATTAATTATCACAGCCAAGCATCATGATGGATTTGCTTTGTGGCCCAGTGCGTTTACAGAACATTCCGTGAAAAATTCCCCATGGAAAGAGGGGAAAGGGGATTTGATCCGAGAAATATCGGATGCTTGTAAAGAGTATGGATTGAAATTTGGCATTTATCTCTCTCCTTGGGATCGAAATCATCCTGAGTATGGAAAACCAGAATATGTCGATTACTACAGAAATCAGTTGAGAGAATTGTTAACCAATTACGGTTCTATTTTTGAAGTTTGGTTTGATGGCGCTAATGGAGGAGATGGATATTATGGAGGAGCTAATGAAGAACGCAGAGTAGAAAAACGAACATATTACGATTGGCCAAAGACCATAAATCTTGTACGTGAATTGCAACCTCAAGCCGTTATTTTTAGTGATGCAGGACCTGATATTCGTTGGATAGGAAATGAAAGAGGCTATGCTTACGATACTACTTGGTCCCCCATATTCAGAGACAGAGTATATGCTGGAATGCCAGGTTTTGACAAGTATGCTAAAGGGCAAGAAAACGGAACGCATTGGGTTCCTACAGAGTCTGATGTTTCTATTCGTCCGGGGTGGTATTATCATCCAGAGCAAGACGACAAGGTCAAAACTGTAGCCCATTTGGTTGATATTTATTTTAACTCTGTAGGAAAGAATAGTAACTTCCTGTTAAACCTTCCCGTAGACACCCGGGGCTTAGTTCATGAAAATGATGTGGCTCAATTAACAAAGCTGGCAGATTATTTAAAAGTAATGTATGAAACAGATTTTGCTGATTCAGCAACCCTAAAAGCTACAGCTTCTCGCGAGGGATATCCTCCAAAATTGATTCATGACAACAATAAAGATACATATTGGGCATCTCCAGAAGAAATGAATACGGCACAGATTGAAGTGGAGTGGTCAAGCCCACAAACGGTCAATACCTTTATGATTCAAGAGTATATTCCGCTGGGGCAAAGAATTAAATCTTTTACTTTTGAGGTTAAAACAGAGCAAGGGTGGCAGCTCCTTGAAACCGGGGGGACCATAGGTAATAAAAGACTGATTCGTTTTGATACCCAGACTGTATCGGCATTGCGTTTCTCTATTACAGACGCAAAGGCAAGTCCCATAATCTCAAACCTTGGTGTGTACAAAGCACCTGACTTAGCCCCAGAGTAATGTTTAAAAAGATAATATTACTCATTGTATTACTCCATGTATTTGCCTGTCAATCCTTGGATTCAGATTCAGCGCCTAATATTATTTTATTTTTTGTAGATGATCTCGGTTGGCAAGATACTTCCGTTCCCTTTTGGAATAAAACCACTCCCCTTAACGAAAAGTATAGAACACCCAACATGGAACGTCTTCAGGCAAAAGGAGTGAAATTTACAAATGCCTAAAGCACTCCCGTTTGTTCCCCCACTCGTATTAGTCTGATTACGGGAATGAATGCAGCACGTCATCGAGTGACCAACTGGACACTCCATCCCGACAAGAAGCAACCCATGGAATTAAATCATCCCACCTTAGATTTTCCTGAATGGAATTATAATGGTGTGACAACTCATGATACCCTAAAACAGGCAGCCCTCGCAACTCCTTTAGCTCAGATTATGAAGGATAATGGATATTATACCATTCATGCTGGGAAAGCACATTTTGGGGCGAAAGGGTATCCTGCTGAAGATCTAACTAATTTAGGATTTCTTGTTAATATTGCGGGGCATGCAGCAGGAGCACCAGGGAGTTATTTGGGGACAGAAAATTTTGGAAATGAAGAAAGTAAAACAAATATTTGGGCTGTTCCGGGTTTAGAAAAGTATCATGGAAAACCTATTTTCTTGACTCAAGCATTGACCCAAGAGGCGCCTTTAGCTGTTGAGGAACCATTGGACAAGGGGAAGCCTTTTTTCCTTTATTTATCTCTTTATGGAGTTCATACACCTCTTATGGCAAATGAAAAATATATAGAGGCATATCTTAAAAGAGGACTTTCTCCCTCCGAGGCAAAATATGCTTCTATGATAGAAAGTATGGATGAGGCTTTGGGTTCTGTTCTCGATTTTGTTGACGATAAAGGAATTGAAAAGGAAACGGTTATTTTGTTTATGTCGGACAATGGCGGCTTGAGTGCCGTGGCTCGAGGAGGAAGAAGGCATGTTCATAATGCCCCACTAGCTAGTGGAAAGGGATCGATTTATGAAGGAGGAATACGGGTACCGATGATGGCATATTGGCCAGGAGTAACGCAAAGGAACACTACAGAAAATACACCGGTAATCATTGAAGATTTTTTTCCCTCGCTCTTGTCAATTGCAGGAATAAATGAGTATAAGACCATACAAGCCTTAGATGGAAAAGATTTTTCAGATCTTTTGAAAGGGTCTAAAAGAAAGGAGGGAAATCGATCTCTTTTTTGGCATTACCCGAACGAATGGGGGCCTAGTGGTCCTGGAATTGGAAGTTTTAGTGCGGTGCGAAATGGAGATTGGAAGTTGATTTATTTTCATGAAGACCAGCATTATGAATTATATAATTTATTTCACGACATCAGCGAACAAAATAATTTAGCCCTGATTCAACCTTTAAAAGTTAACGAATTGGCTGCAATTTTGAGCGCTTATCTCATCCGTGTGGAGGCTCAAATGCCAAGAGATAAAATTTCTCAAGTACAGATTCCTTATCCCTCACCCATAAAATTAGAGACAGCGAAATGACAAAACGATTTCCCTTTATTATGCCCTTACTTGTTGCAATTACCTTAGGTTTAGCTCCGTTTACACCTGAGCTGCATCTTCTAGGTAAATTACATTGGATTAGGGGTGGTGGTATAGGTATGCAGTTCATGGATTATTTCGATTTATTTTTACACGGTACTCCTTGGTTATGGTTGTTCTTTTCTTTGATAAAATGGAGTGGAATTTTTAAAATAAAGCGTAATTTGAGAAAAAATTAAAAAAAATATTATGGCAACATACGAATGTAATTCTTGTGGGATGGCTGTTAATGCCAGCTGTGCGAAATGTGATCAACCCCTAGAAAATGATCATTTAAACTTAGGTGATGGATCAGTAGTACAGATTTCTATTTGCAGAAGCTGTGAGGGAAAAATAAAATCTCCTCAATGCTGTGGAAGTGATATGAGTTGTTCGATCTAAAACAATACCTATGAATCTATTAAAATGGCACAAGGTCCTTGCAGAAAAAATGGTTGCCAAAATAGGTTTATATACCGCACTTTGGTTAGCTTTTATTAAAGGTGTACTAGTGACTTATGTCGTTTTGCGCTACTTAATATAATTTGGCCGCGGTGAAACTACCCCATTAAGGATTGTACTTTCATGGCCAATCCCATGTCTCCACTTATTTTGATTTGACCTCCCATTACAGCCATCATCGGATTGATGTCGCCGTCCCGGAGTTTTTGGAGGACTTCTGCAGTTAAACTTATGGTGCAGTCTGCTGCATCTTCAGAAGCCTGTACTGTGTTGGTATCCCCAGAACCATCAATTAAGATGCCCATACCATCGACTTCAAATTTTAGTGTACCCCCAATTGGAGCTGCAGTTGACGCTCTTTTTTCAAACTGGGAAATCATATTTTCAAGACTCATAAAGGATGTTTTGGTTCAAAAATATAAAAAAAAATGACACGATGTCATTTTTTTTATTAGTTTAGACCATCTAAAAATATATTCATGAAGTATCGACTTAAAAAAGTAGCTGTTTTAGGATCTGGAGTCATGGGATCCGGGATTGCTTGTCATTTGGCAAATATTGGAATGGAAGTTTTGATGTTGGATATTGTGCCCCCCAATCTTGAAGGAGATCAACTTAAGGATCTTAAATCTAGAAATAGTATAGTAAATGGTGCCCTGCAAAATGCACTTAAATCAAAGCCAGCTTCTTTGTACAGCAAATCTTTTGCCTCTAGAATTTCCACAGGAAATTTTGATGATGATTTTGAGAAAATTGCCGATCGGGATTGGATCATAGAAGTGGTGGTTGAACGTTTAGAAATTAAACATCAAGTTCTCCAAAAAGTAGATGCGTTTCGTAAGCCCAAGAGTTTTGTAACTTCCAATACCTCTAGTATTCCAATTCATTTATTAGCCGAAAAATGTTCAAATGATTTTAAAGCTCATTTCTGTGGGACACACTTTTTTAATCCCCCAAGATATCTACGTTTGCTTGAGGTGATTCCAACGCCCGATACGCTTCCAGACGTTACAGATTTCTTTATGGAATTTGGAAAAACTGCTTTAGGAAAACAAACCGTTTTGTGTAAAGATACACCGGCCTTCATTGGAAACAGAATTGGGGTGATGTCGGGAACGGAGATGACACTCCTCACAGAAAAATACAACTATAAAGTAGAAGAAGTGGACGCCCTAACGGGGACACTGATCGGAAGACCCAGCACCGCTACTTATAGACTGCAAGATTTAGTTGGTATAGATACCAGTGATAATGTGAGTCGTTTTGTCACACAGAATGTCAAAGGCGATCGTTATATTGATAAGTTGAAAGACCTTCCTGAGCCCAAGTTTATGCGCTTTCTTTTGGAGAATAAATTTTTAGGAAATAAAACGGGAAAAGGATTCTACGAAAAGACCAAGCAAAGAGATGAAAACGGAAAATCCATTATCCATGTTTTAAATCTTGAAACCCTTGAATACCAGCCTGCTATTCGACCCAAGATGGAGATTATTAAAGCGGCTAAAGGGATGGAGTTGATGGACAAGAGACTTCAGTACCTCGTGGAAGGGGATAGTAAAGAACAGCAATTTTACAGAGATTATTTCGGAGCATTATTTGCTTATGCTGCTCAACGTGTTCCTGAAATTTCGGATCAGTATTTCCCAGTCGATGATGCCATGAGAACGGGATATGTTTGGGATTATGGACCTTTTGAGTATTGGGATTTAATGGGTTTAGATAAAGGTATCGAATTGGTTGAAGCCCTTGGGGAAACCTTACCTCAATGGATTTCAGATTTAAAAGCCTCTGGAGAAAATACCTTTTACAAATTTGCAAAAGGAGAGAAACAATATTTCAATATTCAATCCAAGCAATTTGAAACAGTTCCTGGTTCTGAGGCGTTCATTATTTTAGATAGTTATCGTGAAAATGCTCCTATTATAAAAAACAGTGAATGTACTGTTCATGATATTGGAGATGGTGTTATGTGCCTGGAATTTACCAGTAAGAGTAATTCCATTGGCGAAGGGATTGGTCGTGCAATGGATGAGGTTGTTCGAATTGCAGAAGAAGGAAACTGGAATGGAATCGTCATAGGAAACAATGGAAAACAATTTTCTGTTGGAGCCAATTTGATGAACGTTGGAATGTTGGCCATGCAGAAACAATTTGAGCCCTTGGGACAAATGATAAACGATTTTCAACAGATCAACATGAGAATAAGAACCTCCAAAATTCCTGTAGTAGTTGCGACTCAAGGATATGTTTTTGGTGGAGGATGTGAAATTGCCATGCATTGTGATGCTGGGATTTATGCTGCGGAATCCTACATTGGTCTGGTAGAAGTGGGTGTAGGATTATTGCCCGGTGGTGGGGGTACAAAAGAATTTGCCGTCAGAGCAAGTGATGACTTTTTTGAAGGCGATGTACAATCCCCAACCCTAATAAATTACTTTAAAACTATTGCTACAGCAGCGGTTTCAACTTCTGCCTACGAAGCGTATGATTTGAATTATTTACAAAAAGGGCGTGATTTTGTGAGTGTCAATACGCCAATGAACATTGGATTGGCAAAAGAAAAAGTTCTACAATTAGCAGAAAACTACATGCCCCCAGCTGTGCGAGAAGACATTGAAGTGTTAGGTAGAGGAGGATTGAGTGTGTTGTATTCTGCAATCAATGAATTTCGATTGGGAGAATACATGTCAGATTATGATGTTGAAATTGCACGCAAAATTGCTTATGTCATTTGCGGTGGTGATTTAACTAGTGCCCAAAAAGTGGGGGAACAGTATTTATTGGACATTGAAAGAGAAGGTTTTCTGAGTCTTTTAGGAAATCAAAAAACCTTAGATCGTATCCAATATCTCCTTATGAATAATAAACCTTTAAGAAACTAAATCATGGAAGCATACATAATTAAAGGCTACAGATCAGCCGTAGGAAAAGCAAATAAAGGAGGATTTAAAAATTATCGTTCCGATGATTTAGCAGTAGAAGTTATCAAACATTTGATGGCGTCAGTCCCTCAGGTGGACCCTCGTACAGTCGATGATGTGATTGTTGGATGTGCAAATCCAGAAGGAGAGCAGGGACTTCAAGTGGGACGTCTAATTGCCGCAAGAGCTCTGGGAAAAGAAGTTCCCGGAATTACGATTAATCGTTATTGTGCTTCAGGCTTGGAAGCGATTTCTCAAGCTGTGGGAAAGATAAAAGCGGGATTTGGACATATTTATATTGCTGGAGGTGCTGAAAGCATGAGCATGATTCCAATGACGGGGTATAAATTAGCCCCAAGTTATAAAGCCAATCTAGAAAATTTAAATTACCATGTGGGTATGGGAGCTACCGCCGAAGCCGTTGCTGCCAAATATGGAATTACAAGAGAAGCTGCAGACCTTTTTTCTTTTGAGTCACACAATAAGGCAGCAGCTGCAATTGATGCAGGCAAGTTTAAGGATCAAATTGTCCCCATCGAGGTGGAAGAAGTTTTTGTAGCGGAGGGAAAACGTCAGACCAAAACGCATACTGTTGCCATGGATGAGGGAGTAAGACGTGAAACTAGTTTAGAAGGTTTGGCAAAACTTAGACCCGCATTTAAAATAAAAGGAGTCGTAACCGCAGGGAACGCTTCTCAAACTTCTGATGGGGCAGCTTTTACACTAGTGGTTAGTGAAGCAATCGTTAAAGAATTGAATTTACAACCCATCGCACGTTTGGCAGCTTGTGCTGTGGGTGGTGTGGATCCGCTATACATGGGGATTGGACCTTGCGTAGCTATTCCAAAAGCACTGAAACAAGCCGGTTTACAACTGGATGATATTGAACTGACGGAATTGAATGAAGCTTTTGGAGTCCAAGCCTTGGCCGTTATTCAAGAAGCGGGATTGAATCCAGAAACGGTCAATGTCAATGGAGGTGCCATTGCCTTGGGACATCCACTAGGATGTACAGGGGCTAAACTTAGTATTCAATTATTAGAAGAGATGCAACTTCGTAATCAACGCTATGGAATGGTTACTGCCTGTGTAGGTGGTGGACAAGGAATTGCGGGTATTTTCGAACGTTTATAAATCCATGAAAGCAGGACCACAACTTATCGGTAAACGCGAATCTCTAAAAATACAGGTTCGCGAACGGTTATTGGAGGAGTCTCTTAAGTTGTTTTCTGTTCAGGGTTTGGAAAAAACTACAGTAGCTGATATTGTAGAACAAAGTGGGATTGCACGAGGGACTTTTTATAATTATTATGCAGATGTGAATGCACTATTTGACGCGATAATTTCTCAAATGAATCAAAATATTCAAATTGAAATTAAGACCAATAGAGAAAAATCCTTGTCTGTATACGATTATTTATACGCCACCTTTAAGTGTTATTTCGACTTTATAGGTTCTTCCCAAATGATCAATTTTCATGTCATCAATCAAGCACATATTCGGCAAAGTTCTTATCAGAGTGAAATCATCAAGACGATTGTAAAAGACCTAATCCGAGATTTAAAATCTTCCCGTAGAATCAAGGATTTTAACGAAAAGCATGAATTTCTCCTTTTGAGTTTTATGCTCGTCGGTGCTCCCCCAGAGCTTTTCCTAGCCACCCATACTTCCGATATTAATTTAAGTAGTGAACAACTTGCTACTTTTTTAGCCAAGGTCTTTCATAAGGTGTTGATGGAGTAGGAGTTTACCTTTAACTCCCCAACAGTCCATAAATTAAAACGCTAATCACACAAAGGCTTATTGAAAAAGGACTTGCGTATTCCCAAGTTTTTAGATCCATTAAA
Organism: Flavobacteriaceae bacterium; assembly: GCA_029248185.1. Classification (GTDB taxonomy): domain Bacteria; phylum Bacteroidota; class Bacteroidia; order Flavobacteriales; family Flavobacteriaceae; genus MS024-2A. The sequence continues at coordinate 27,265 of JAQWJV010000030.1, forward strand.
GGGGGCTGTGCTTTCTATTTTTTTTTGAATTGTGGATACCTATAAAAAACCCCAAACATCACGGCTACATTTAATAGAAATTCAATTCCCCAAATATGCACAAAATGAATGTCAATGGAAAAAACAAAGGTGGTGAGTATATAGAAGCTTAGTCTAACGATTAAAGCCGTTTTGGTTGCAGTTGCTGAAATAGTTTTGGTGAAAAACCTTGCCAACCATACCAATTGAAATCAATTTCATAGGCTTATCAAGGTATTGTTTTTAAATGACTTTGTTGCCATTTCAGCAATATAGGAAGCCTGTGTTCCATCATGTGCTTTAATTTCTGGCTGTCTTTCCTCTACTATGCAATTAATGAATTCTTGAATTTCATTTTTAAAGGCGACCTCAAACCGTTCATTAAAGGATTGTGAACATTCTTTTCTTACCCCATCTTGATCAAGTATTTCTACTAAATTTTTTTGTGGAATGGATCCGATTCTGAGGGTGGCTTTGGTTCCAACAATTTCAGTCTCTACGTTATAGCCATGGGCAGCGGTGCGACCGGCAAAAACAAAGGCCATGGCATCGTTTTCAAATTTCAAAAGTGCTGAAACATTATCACCATCGTCATATTGTTGATACTCTGGGTGTAAATAACAACCTCCAATGGCATAAATACTGGTGGGTTCAGCTTTTAAAAACCAACGGGCTAAATCAAAATCATGAACAGCCATGTCAATAAATTGACCCGCACTATGCGCTGCGTATTTGAGGGCTCCTTCTATGGCAGCATTAGGATCGACACTGTAGCCTCTAAAGAGAATAGGACGACCAATTTTTCCTTCATCAATACATGTTTTGGCATACAAATAAGAGGGGTCATAACGTCGCATGAAACCCAGCATAAAAATCTTTGAGGGGTTTTTGGCAACTATTTTCTCAACTTTTTTACAGGCGTCTATTGAAGTAGCTAAGGGTTTTTCGCAAAAAACATGGAGTCCTTTTTGTAAACAATAAATAATGTGTTCTGCATGAAAACTTGAAGGGGAAACCAAGACGATGGCATCCAGTTTTACTGAACTGAGCATTTTTTCAATCTCGGTAAAGCAGTGGGTAACTCCCCATTCTTTTTGTGCTCTTGATAGCTCTTCTTCCAAAGGACTACAAACTGCCACTAGTTCAGCGTTTTTTGTTGTGGTAATATTTTCTGCGTGTGTATATCCTAAGCGACCTAAACCCACCACTCCAACTCGAATTGTATTCATTTATTAGTGTATGATCTCAATCAAATATAATAATAAAAGAATTTTAGTGTGTCTTTAAGTTGACAAGATCTAAGAGCTTAACTCCAAAAATCCGTACAATCTCACTTTTTATAGTGCTTTGCTTTTAAGGTCACAACTTTTTTACCACATAAGTAACAATTCCCCAAATGATAAGTTCGTTTTCTTCAGTCACTTTTATGGGTCGGTATTTTGGATTTTCAGGAATCAAAAGGATTTCGTCTTTTGTTACTTTGAGACGTTTTACGGTAAACTCTCCATCAATAAAACAAATGGCAATTTTATTATCCATGGGTTCTAGACTTCGATCGATGACCAATAAATCTCCATCATCTAAGCCAGCTCCTTGCATGGATTCGCCAGAAACACGAGCATAAAAAGTAGCTTCTTCGTTGCGAACCACTTCTTGGTCAATACTAATGCGTAATTCTTTAAAATCATCGGCAGGAGAAGGGAAACCTGCAGAAATTCCTTCTTGTGCCCAGTGCATTTTTTTCTGATGCTCTTGATCGGGGTGAAAGAAAACTAATTTTTGTGATTTCATCGGTTTATTTTACAATAATGATTTCATTGAGTTCTGTAGTGAAGCGATGCGATAAATGTTCTTGCTTCATTTTCCACGTTCGTTTTAAATCTTGATTGGCCAACTTTATGCGATGGGGTCCAAAGCGCTGGTGAATTTTATCGAGACTTTGCATGACAGCCAAATGTTTTTCGTTGTTGTTTTGAAAAAGGGTTAATTGCCGTTCTTCTGTGGGAATGAGCCCCATGATCATGACTCCTGCTTTTTTATAATGAATGTCTTCTTTAAAGATTTTTTGAAGTCCCATAACCGCAAATTTACTCAACATAATACTCGAATTGGTTGCGTAGGGTAGGGGAAGTACGCAACTGTTTCGGTAGGGTAAACTTCCTTTTTTGTGTGGGTCGCTTCTCACAAAAACCAGAAGTGCATGGCAACTACTTTTTTGCTTCCTCATTTTTTCAGCACAACTTGTGGCAAAGGTTGAGATGCGTTCTTCCAAATCTGAAAAATGAGTAAGTGTTCCCTCAAAGCTTCGAGTAGTGGCAATTCCTTTTTTTGGAGGAATAATTTCTTCGAGTTGTATAGACGGAATACCCTGTAGATCTTTTTTTAATCGTAAACCCAAGATGCTCATGTGTTTTCGAACCCAGTCGTCGGGGAGTCTAGTAAATGCCAAAGCGTTGGTAACTCCCATGGCCTCCAGGCGTTTCCTGTGTTGCCTTCCAACACCCCAAACATCACCAATCGAAGTCCATTGTAAAGCTTTGATTCTTTTTTCTTCAGTATCAATGCAATAAACACCTTGGGTACGGTCGGCAAATTTTTTAGCAATTTTATTGGCGATTTTGGCCAAGGCTTTTGTGGGTGCCATTCCTACCGAAACAGGAATACCTGTCCACTGGCGTACTTGTTTACGCATTCGATGTCCTTCTTGCTCTAGGTCAAATAGATCAAAGCCTTTAAATTGTAAAAAAGCTTCATCGATACTATAAATTTCCAAATTAGGCGTGTATTTTTCTAATATAGTCATTACCCGATTGCTCATGTCGCCATAGAGGGGATAGTTGGAAGAAAACACTTTGATACCCTGTTGTTTAAATTGTTGTTTGTACTGGAAAGCAGGTGCTCCCATGGGAATTCCTAGTGCCTTAGCTTCATTGCTTCGTGCAATCACACAACCGTCATTATTGGAAAGAATGACCACGGGTTTGCCTTCCCATTGGGGTTGAAAAACCCGCTCACAGGAAGCGTAAAAATTGTTACAATCAACAAGTGCAAACATGTCGAAAAAGGTATTAAAATGTTCCTGAATAAAAAGAGGATTTCTTCTTTTTTTCTTCTTTTTGGGCTTCTTTTTTTTTGAAGAAAATTTTGAAGTGAAAAACACGTATTTTTTAATAAATAAAGACCCACTTTAGGCAAAAGTTGTAATTTTGGCTTTAGGATTTTAGTATCAAACCATTGCATGGATAAATATTCGTTTTTAAACGCTGCTCACACTGCATATTTTGCGGAACTATATGATCAATATTTACAGCAGCCCGATAGTGTAGAGCCCAGTTGGAGAGCTTTTTTTCAAGGATTTGACTTTGGAATGGAAAACAGTGATACGGGAACTGTTGAAACTCAAGTCGGCGAGGCACAAATCGAAGTGCCTGAACAAGTACAAAAAGAATTTCGTGTTGTAAAATTGATCGATGGGTATCGCACGCGTGGACATTTATTTACCAAAACGAACCCGGTTCGTGACCGAAGAAAATATACCCCCACCCTTGACATTGAAAATTTTGGTTTGTCACAGGGAGATTTATCCACGGTTTTCAATGCAGGAGAAATCATGGGCATTGGCCCCAGTTCCTTAAAGATAATCATTCAGCATTTGCAGAATATTTATTGTGATTCTATTGGGATTGAATATATGTATATCCGGAATCCAGAAAAGTTAAATTGGATTCAACAACGCTTAAACGTTAACGATAATCACCCTAAATTTTCAGTAGAACAAAAAAAACACATTCTTAAAAAACTAAATCAAGCGGTTAGTTTCGAGAATTTTTTACATACCAAATACGTTGGCCAAAAGCGTTTTTCCCTTGAAGGAGGCGAATCTTTAATTCCAGCGCTGGACGCTATAGTAGAAGCTGCTGCGAATCAAGGTGTAGAAGAGTTTGTCATGGGGATGGCGCACAGAGGACGATTGAATACCTTGACGAATATTTTTGGAAAGTCAAGTAAAGATATTTTTAGTGAATTTGATGGAAAGGATTATGAGGAAGTTATTTTTGATGGTGATGTAAAATACCATTTGGGATGGACTGCACAGCGGGTAACCGATACCGGTAAGCAAATCAATATGAATATTGCTCCCAATCCTTCGCATCTTGAAACTGTTGGAGCAGTAGTAGAGGGAATTGCACGTGCCAAACTTGAAAATGGATTCAATGGCAATACGGATAAAGTTTTGCCCATTATTGTTCATGGAGATGCAGCAATTGCCGGACAGGGATTGCCATATGAAATTGTTCAGATGGCGGGTCTCAAAGGCTACGGTACAGGGGGGACAATTCATATTGTGGTGAACAACCAAATTGGGTTTACTACGAATTATCTAGATGCTAGAACCAGTACCTATTGTACCGATGTAGCAAAAGTGACACTTTCTCCTGTAATGCATGTCAATTCAGATGATGCTGAAGCGGTTGTACATGCTACCTTATTTGCTCTAGATTACAGAATGCGTTTTGGAGTTGATGTTTTTATTGATCTTCTAGGATATAGAAAATATGGACATAATGAAGGGGATGAACCTCGATTTACCCAACCCAAATTATACAAGGCCATTGCAAAACAGCAAAATCCAAGAGATATTTATGCCGCAGTGCTTAAAGCTGGAGGTATTATTGATGACCACTATGTCAAAGTCTTAGAAAAGGAATATAAAAGTTCTTTAGAACATGATTTAGAGGATTCACGCAAAATAAAAACAACCGTCATCACCCCTTTTATGGCAGATGAATGGAAAGCTTTTGAACGTGTAGATGAAAATGAAATGAGTAAAACCGTTTCAACAGGAGTTTCAAAAGCCCTTTTAGATGCTACTGCTGAGACGATTACTTCGTTGCCCAGTGAATATAATTATTTGCGAAAAATTGAGCGACTAATTGCTGATCGTAAAGCCATGTATTTTGAAAAAAATCAAATGGACTGGGCGATGGGCGAACTGCTAGCCTATGGTACTTTACTTCAAGAGGGATATAATGTAAGATTGTCTGGACAAGATGTTGAACGGGGTACATTTTCCCATCGACACGCAGTCATAAAATCAGAAAATGCTGAAGATGAAATTGTTTTATTGAATCGGATTAATCCTGAAAAACAGGGACATTTTAGCGCTTACAATTCACTCTTGTCAGAGTATGGCGTCATGGGATTTGATTACGGCTATGCTATGGCAAGTCCAAATACACTTACCCTTTGGGAAGCTCAGTTTGGAGATTTTTCAAATGGAGCTCAGATCATGCTTGATCAGTATGTCTCTTCTGCTGAAGATAAATGGAAGCTTCAAAATGGATTGGTATTACTCTTGCCACATGGATATGAAGGGCAAGGGGCAGAACACTCTTCGGCAAGAATGGAACGTTATCTTCAGCTTTGTGCCAAAGACAATATGTTTGTAGCAAATTGTACTACACCAGCCAATATGTTTCATATTTTGAGACGACAGATGAAGACTAAATACCGAAAACCTTTAGTCGTATTTACACCGAAAAGTTTATTGCGCCACCCTCAAGCGGTTTCAACAAAAGAAGAATTTATTGAAGGGTGTTTTCAGCCATTAATTTCGGATGATGCGGTAAATGCAAAAGAAGTTAAGGCGGTCGTTTTTTGTTCTGGTAAATTTTATTACGATTTATATAAGGCCAGAGAAGAAAAAGGTCGAATGGATGTTGCATTGATTCGTTTGGAGCAACTTTTTCCCTTACCCGTAGCAGAAATCAAAGCATCCCTAGCCCAGTTTAAAAATGCAAGTGATATTGTTTGGGCACAAGAAGAGCCCCGAAACATGGGTGCTTGGAGCTTTTTATTGTTACACTTACCCAATTCACAACGTTTTAGACCCGCTACAAGACGTTATTATGGTGCTCCCGCAGCAGGTAGCGCAATCCGATTCCAAAGACGACATCAACAAGTAATTGATTATGTTTTTGATCCAAACCAAGATAATTTTATAAGAACACCTAAGAAATAGATCATGATTTTAGAAATGAAAGTTCCTTCACCAGGA
>JAQWJV010000028.1 GCA_029248185.1 Flavobacteriaceae bacterium
CTTAAAGCGGCCTTTGATTTGAGTAATTTATGTTTCCCATATTTAAAGGATTCAAAAGGTAGTTCTATTATCAATATTGCTTCCGTTGAAGGATTAAAACCAAGCTTTGGTCTAGGCCTTTATGGAGTAACAAAAGCAGCACTGATTATGTTGACTCAAGTGCAAGCCAAGGAATGGGGTAAATACGGAATTCGATCCAATGCAATTTGTCCAGGTTTAATTCAAACTAAATTTAGCGCTGCCCTTTGGAAAAATGAAGGGCTAATGCAGGAAGTTGTCAAAGACCTCCCTGCGGGTCGAATGGCGCAACCTCAAGAGCTTAAAGGTTTAGCCGTCTATCTTGCTTCAAATGCAGGAAGTTATTCAACAGGTGGAATATATACAGTAGACGGCGGTCATATGATTGTTTAATAAAAAGGAATATGGAATCAGAAAAAACACAAGAAGCGTACAGGCGAAATTTTAAAAATCTAGATGAAATGGAAGCTGCACTCGGGACAGAATTGGGATTAACGGGGTGGACTCAAATGGATCAAGACAGGATTAATACCTTTGCTAAGGTCACTGAAGACGAACAATGGATTCATATTGATGCAGACCGCTGCGCCAAAGAGTCTCCTTATCAACAGCCGATTGCACACGGTTTCTTAATGCTCTCTTTGTGTTCTAAAATTATGTTTGAAGTCTATGAAGTGGGTCAAGTCTCCATGACAATCAACTATGGTTTAGATAAAGTTCGTTTCCCCAATCCCACCCCTGTCGGAACTAATTTTAGAGGGCGTGTAGTTTTAGCTGATTTTAAAAGGATTCCTAAAGGAGCGAAATATAAATTAAATGTAACCATTGAACTAGAGGGACAGGAAAAGCCCGCTTGTGTTGCGGAGTTCTTGGCTTTAGCTTATCATTAACGCACTATGAAAAAAGCAGTATTATTTGAAGTCAATAAAGGAGTAGCTACCATTACCTTAAACCGACCGGATCGCTACAATGCGGTGAATCAAGATTTAGTAGATGGAATTTCGGATTCTCTAAAAAAATGTGAACAAGACGACCTGATACGCGCCGTTGTAATCACAGGAGCAGGTAGAGGTTTTTGTGCCGGTGCTGACCTGTCTGTGTTTGCTGAAAATGCCACTGCTGAAGAACGGAGTCAATATATTATTGATCAATATCAACCATTGATGAATCAATTTTTCAGTTTAAAAAAGCCCATTATAGGTGCCATAAATGGTACTGCTGCTGGAGTAGGAGCAGCGTTTGCTTTAGCATGTGATTTTCGAGTAATGAGTAATGAAAGCGGAATTTTATACGCCTTTGTAAATATAGGCTTGGGACCCGATGGAGGTGCCAGTTGGTTACTTGCAAGACAAGTAGGTTACAGTCGAGCACTAGAGATTGCAATAAGAGGAACTAAAGTGAGCGCTACCGAATGTTTAGCTTTAGGACTTTCCAACAGATTGGTTTCTCAAGAAGCGCTTTTAACTAATGCGCAGCAATGGGCTGAAGCCCTAGCTGAACGACCAACTCTAGCGATTGGAATTGCCAAAGAAGATATGTTTTTTGCAATGAATCATAGCTTAAACGATACTATTTCCTTTGAAGCAGAACAACAAGTTGCTGCATTTAAAAGTCATGATTTAAAGGAGGGAGTTGCTGCCTTTTTAGAAAAAAGAACACCTAATTTTTTGGGGAAATAAAAAATGATATGGGATTTGAAGAAATAAAAGAAAAAATAATTGTTTTTGTAAAGGAAGAATTATTGACCTTGGAGCCTTGGATTTTAAATGCTTCCTGGGAAGAAAAACTCCCCAAGTTAAATGCGCTTCGAGATAAAGTGAAAGCACAAGGCTTGTGGCTTCCTCAAATTCCCAAAGAATATGGAGGTCTTGGGTTGACCAATGCGCAACATGGACAGGTCAGTGAAGTCTTAGGCAAAAGTCCTTATGGACATTATTGTTTTAACTGTCAAGCTCCTGATGCAGGGAATATGGAAATTCTAATTGAGTTTGGTACAGATCAACAAAAAGAAAGGTACTTAACACCTCTTTTAAATGGAGCAATTAGAAGTTGTTTTGCAATGACCGAACCAGATTTTGCAGGTTCAAACCCTGTTCAAATGGGAACTGTTGCAACAAAAGAAAAGGGTAATTACAGAATCAATGGACACAAATGGTTTACTTCAAGTTTTGATGGAGCCAGCTTCGCAATTGTCATGTTAGTGACTCAACCAGAGGCTGAAAATCCACACAAAAAAGCAAGTCAGCTGATTGTACCCATTGCCACTGAGGGAATAGAGTTTATTCGGAATGTATCCATTATGGGTCATTCTGGTGGAGGTTGGGAAAGTCATGCTGAAATCAAATTTCACGATGTCAAAGTACCGGAGTCGAATGTACTGGGGGCAGATGGAGATGGATTTTCCATAGCTCAAAAAAGATTGGGACCCGGACGCATTCATCATTGCATGAGATGGATAGGAATGTGTGAACGTGCTTTTGATTTAATGTGCGAAAGAGCAGTTTCTCGAGAAATTTCTGAAGGGGTTGTACTGGGTGAAAAGCAAACAATACAAAATTGGATTTCAGAATGTAGAGCTGAAATAAATGCGGCCCGATTACTCGTACAAGACGCAGCCCACAAAATTGATACCCAAGGAGCGTATAAAACCAGATCTGAAATTTCTATTATTAAATTTTATTGCGCTCAAGTACTCCAGAAAGTAGTGGATTATGCAATTCAAGTGCTTGGAGCCAAAGGTGTGACCGATGACACCATATTATCTACTTATTATCGTCATGAACGTGCAGCAAGAATTTATGATGGAGCAGACGAGGTGCATAAAAGTCGATTGGCAAGGAGTATTCTTAAAAAGTATAGTGCAAAAATGGAAAAATAATTATTAAAGCTTTAGTTGATATTTATAGTCTTAAAATACATATTATAATATATATAAAAACAATATTTATTTGAATATAAAATGAAATTAATGCGGGATCAAGCGAGTGAAATTAGAGCCGGACAATCTTTGGAAAGTGTAGCTTTAGAACGCTATTTACGAAATGAAATGGAGCTTCCTAAAGGCAATTTACAAGTGTTTCAGTTTCCATCTGGCTACTCTAATTTAACGTATTTGTTGCGTTTTGGTAGTCAAGAGTTTGTACTGAGACGTCCACCGCATGGTGCAAATGTTAAATCCGGACACGATATGGGGCGAGAGTTTAAAATACTTTCTGGTCTCTATCCCATTTATAAAAAAACTCCCAAGCCTTATCTGTATTGTGAAGACAAAGAAATCATAGGAGCTCCTTTTTATATCATGGAGCGAAAGCAAGGTGTTATTTTTAGAGGACATACCTTAAAAGAACAACTTCCCTCACCCCTTCAGATGCACAAAGTATCCAATGAATTTGTAGGTACTTTAGCGGAGATTCATGCCTTAGACTATCGCGCTGCTGGATTGGAAGATTTAGGGCGCCCTGAGGGTTATGTTCAACGTCAAGTTATGGGGTGGACTAAACGATATGTCCATGCTAAAACAGCTGAGCTTGAAGCCATAGAAAAAGTATATACTTGGCTCAATAATAATATTCCTGAGCAAAATCGTACTGCTTTCATCCACAATGATTTTAAGTATGACAATCTCATGTTTTCTCAGGACCATCATTTGAATATAATCGCAATTTTAGATTGGGAGATGGCAACGCTTGGCGATCCATTAATGGATTTAGGGACTACTTTGGCGTATTGGATACAGGAGTCAGACCCTGATTTCATGAAAAAAAATAACCTGAATATTAGTCTGGAAAAAGGGAATTTAACACGCAGTGAAATCGTTGAAAAATATGCTCTATTAAGTCATCTGGAAATGGATAATATTACTTTTTATTATGTTTTTGGATTATTTAAAGTTGCTGTTATCATTCAACAAATTTTCCACAGATACAAAAATGGTTTTACTAAGGACATTCGATTTAAAAACTTAGACCAAGCCGTTCACTTTTATAGTAAAATGGCATTACAAGCTCTTCAAAAAAATCAAATAGAAAACTTATTTTAAAATTTTTAGATGAAAGAATTAGATGATTTTAGGACAGCAACAAGAATTTGGCTTGAAGCGAATTGTCCAAAAAGTATGTGTCAGCCTGTTAAAGATCCCTTTGATGTGTATTGGGGAGGACGAAATGCTGTTTTTCATACCGAAGACCAAAAAGTATGGTTTGAAAAAATGTTGGAAAAACGTTGGGTTGTTCCATATTGGGATAAAAAATACGGTGGAGGTGGGTTAACTCCTGAAGAAAATAATATTTTGACTCAAGAGATGACCCGTTTGGGGTGTAGAAAACCCCTGTATAGTTTTGGAATTTCCATGTTAGGCCCTGCATTGTTGAAGTTTGCTACCGAAGAGCAAAAATTGCATTATTTACCTCAAATTGTAGAGGGTAAAATCTGGTGGTGTCAAGGCTATAGCGAACCCAATGCAGGGAGTGATTTGGCGAGTTTACAAACTAAAGCGATAGATAAGGGGGATCATTTTGAAATTACAGGTTCAAAGGTTTGGACGTCCTATGCCGATAAAGCGGATTGGATTTTTTGCCTGGTACGCACCGATTTTGAGGCCTCAAAACATACCGGAATTAGTTTTGTTCTTATCAATATGGCGACAGAAGGAGTGAGTACAAGACCCATCAAGCTAATAAGTGGAAAATCTCCTTTTTGTGAAACCTTTTTTGATGGGGTAAAGGTGCCAAAAGAAAATCTAATTGGTACCCTAAATGAGGGATGGAATATTGCTAAATTTTTATTGACCCATGAGCGTCAAATGATTGGAGGAATCGGGGAAACCGATGTCAGAAAAGAGGTTCATCAAGTCGCATTAGAGAATTTGCCAATCAATGCCCAGGGAAGTATTGCAGACGGGGTTTTACGAGGTCAAATTTCTGATTTTGAAATGGATGAAGAGATTTTTGATTTAACGATTCAACGGATTACGGATGAAGCAAAAACGGGAAATAATTCAGGAGCTTTATCCTCATTTTTTAAGTTTTATGGAACCGAACTCAATATTGCCCGACAAGAATTGTTAATGGCCTTGAGTGGAACGGAGGCACTCATCTGGGAAAAAAACAATAAATCAGATGGAGATTTAGCCCGAAAATTTTGTCGTTCAAAGGGGAACTCCATTGAGGGAGGGACTTCAGAAATTCAATTGAATATCATTTCAAAACTCATTTTGGGTCTACCCAATAAATAATAGCAACATGGCTTTACTAATTACAGAGGAACAAAAAATGTTAAAAGATGCAGCAGCAGAATTCCTAGCTGCTAAAGCTCCAGTCAGTGCAATGCGAGCGCTTCGTGATGAAGGATACAAGACTTTTAACCCCAATTTATGGGAAGAGATGATTGCTATGGGATGGACAGCCCTGACTGTGCCTGAACGCTATGGCGGATTGGATTTTGGATTTGTAGGTCTAGGACAAATTTTAGAAGAAACAGGGAAACATTTATCCAAATCCCCTTTACTGTCCTCTGTTCTCTTGGGTACTTCAGCACTCAAATTATCAGATAATGATGCCCTAAAAGCTAAATTTTTTCCGGGAGTGATGGAAGGATCTATTCAACTCACTTTGGCCCTTGAGGAAGGCAAGCACCATCAAATAAATTCATTTGAAACTCAAGCCGTGAAGGTTGGGGATGATTATGTTCTCAATGGAGTTAAAACAATGGTAATGGAGGGAACTACAGCCAGTCATTTTGTTGTAGTTTCAGTATTAGCCTCTGAGATTAGTTTATTTTTAGTCGATAAAAAATCAGAAGGAATTTCAATTTCTGAGAGTATTCTTATGGATGCGGGAACCTATGCAGAGATTGCTTTTGAAAAGGTTAAAGTAAGTGCACAAAATAAGCTCAATCTTCAGCAAGACGGAAAGTTGATGCTTGATCAGCTCATGGCAATTGCTTATTCGGGTTTGGCATCAGAGTTACTGGGGATAGGGCAGCAAGCTTTTGATAGTACAATTCAATACCTCAAAGAACGCAGCCAGTTTGGAGTTGTTATTGGAAGTTATCAAGCCTTACAACATCGAGCAGCGATTTTATTTTCTGAATTAGAATTATGTAAATCAATAGTTTTAAAGGCACTTAAAGCAATCGATGAAAAGGACAATAATGCAATGCGATATGCACACTTAGCGAAAGCTAAACTCGGAAAAACCGTAAAGCAAGTTACTAACGAAGCCATCCAAATGCATGGGGGAATTGGGGTAACCGATGATGCCAATATTGGTTTTTATTTAAAGCGAGCAAGAGTGGTTCAGCAGCTTTTTGGAGATTACCATTATCATTTAGATCAATTGGCGATTCTCAAGGGGTTTTGAAAAATTAAATTTCTTAAAAAAAAAGCACTTAAAAGGGCGCTCTATTTAGGATGAACCCCATATATTTGCAGCTTGAAATAAAGAATAAAAAACAAACGCTAACGCAGATTAAAATGGCACAAAATACAGGTAAAGTTTCTCAGATAATTGGTCCCGTTGTAGATGTTGATTTTGGAGGTGAAAACAATACACTTCCTCGAATTTACGATGCTTTAGAAATTATAAACGCAGATGGTTCTAAATTAATTTTAGAAGTTCAATCTCACATTGGAGAGGAAACTGTTCGTACCATCTCAATGGATTCCACAGATGGTTTAAGTAGAGGGACTGAAGTGAAAGCAACAGGTAGCCCAATACAAATGCCCATTGGAGAAAACGTTTACGGTCGTTTGTTTAATGTAATTGGTGATGCAATTGACGGAATGGAAGACCTTCCCAAAGAAAATGATAAGGGTTTGCCTATCCACAGAGATGCCCCTGCATTTGAAGATCTTTCTACTTCTACTGAAGTTCTTTTTACAGGGATCAAAGTAATTGACTTAATTGAGCCTTATGCCAAAGGAGGAAAAATTGGTCTCTTTGGAGGAGCTGGAGTAGGGAAAACAGTTTTGATTCAAGAATTGATTAACAATATTGCAAAAGGACATGGTGGACTTTCTGTATTTGCAGGAGTTGGAGAGCGTACTCGTGAAGGAAATGATTTGCTTCGTGAAATGCTTGAGTCTGGAATCATAAAATACGGAGATGACTTTATGCACTCCATGGAAGAAGGAGGATGGGATCTTACCAAGGTGGATAAAGCAGCCATGAAAGAATCTAAAGCAACTTTTGTTTTCGGACAAATGAACGAACCTCCAGGAGCACGTGCACGTGTTGCCTTGTCTGGATTGACTATTGCAGAATATTTTAGAGATGGAGCTGGAGATGGCCAAGGAAAAGATGTACTATTCTTTGTTGACAATATTTTCCGATTCACTCAAGCAGGTTCTGAGGTGTCTGCCTTATTAGGTCGTATGCCTTCAGCTGTGGGTTACCAACCCACGCTTGCTACAGAAATGGGTGCGATGCAAGAGCGTATTACTTCAACCAAAAAAGGATCGATTACCTCAGTACAGGCGGTGGATGTACCTGCTGATGACCTTACGGATCCTGCACCGGCAACTACTTTTGCGCACTTAGACGCTACAACAGTATTGTCTCGTAAAATTGCAGAGCTGGGAATTTATCCTGCGGTAGATCCTTTGGATTCTACTTCACGAATCTTAACGGCTGAAATTTTAGGAGAAGAGCATTATAAATGTGCTCAAAACGTAAAAGAGTTATTACAACGCTACAAAGAATTACAAGATATTATTGCCATCTTAGGAATGGATGAATTGTCTGAAGAAGACAAACAAGCTGTTTCTCGAGCCAGACGTGTTCAACGTTTTCTATCGCAACCTTTCCACGTTGCAGAACAGTTTACGGGTATCCCTGGAGTTTTAGTCGATATTAAAGAAACCATCAAAGGGTTCAATATGATCATGGACGGCGAATTAGATCATCTTCCAGAATCAGCATTTAACCTAAAGGGAACGATTGAAGAGGCGATAGAAGCTGGAGAAAAAATGTTAGCTGAAGTATAATATTATGTATCTAGAAATTGTATCTCCCGAAGCCAAATTATTCAGTGGCGAAGTAGAAAGTTTAACGGTTCCTGGAGCTTCAGGCTCTTTCCAAGTATTGAATAATCATGCGCCGATTGTCTCTACATTAACAAAAGGGCAGGTGAAAATTCAAGGGAACATCAAACTAGACGAAACCAACGAGGGGCTTTTTTCCCAAGAAGGGGTAAGCACTTTTTTTGAAATCCAATCGGGTGCGCTAGAAATGCGCGACAATAAAGTTATATTGTTGACAGACTATTCAACTTAAATTTCTCCCAATTTTTCAGATGAAAACCATTTCTATACAGTGGCTAGTACTTTTGTTAATTTTTCTTACCAGATTACAAGCACAACAAGATAGTATAGCGTTGCAGCAACAATTGAAAGAGGTTGTTGTTTCTTCATCGAGAATTGAGCTAGCTTTTTCAGAAAATTCAAGAACGCTACATTTAATTTCTGCTCAAGAGCTAAAATCTAGCGGTGCCTTGACGGTGGTAGCTGCTTTGCAGCAAATTGCAGGAATTGATATTCGTCAACGAGGAATCGCTGGAATGCAAGCCGATCTTTATATCAGAGGAGGGGGATTTGATCAAACCCTTTTGTTAATTGATGGAATTAAACTGGATGATGCGCAAACTGGGCACCATACCTTGAACTTTCTTCCCCCTATTGAAGTGATTGAACGGATTGAAATTGTAAAAGGTCCTGCAGCACGTGTTTTTGGGCAAAATGCATTTACAGGCGCGATTAATATTGTGACTAAAAAAGAATTTTCAAGAGGCGGTTCTGCTCAATTAAGAGGCGGTTCTTATGGACAAATTCACGGAGAAGTAAACTATAGAACTGCGACCGAAAAAGGGAACTTACTTGCTCATTTTTCACGTAATTCAGCCGATGGATATCGATACAACACAGACTTTAATAATAATAATGTGTTTTTAAAAGCGGGTCTTTTTACCGATACAAAGCTCCCCATTGATCTGTTAGCCACTTTCAATGGTAGAAAATTTGGAGCCAATGGATTTTATGCTTCTCCGGAGGCCAAATACCAATACGAAGAAACAGAAGCCAGTTTGTTTGCATTGCAAACAAAAGCGCAAAAGGGGAATTGGATTTTTAAACCCAAAGTCTATTGGAGAAGAGGTCAGGATCATTATGTATACATAAGATCTAATCCTGAACTTTACGAAAATTGGCATATTACCCATAAAGTCGGTACGGGCTTAGATATTAGTTTAGCCTCAAAATGGGGAACTACTGGGATCGGGTTTGACTTCTCTAAGGTTTCTATCGCAAGTAATAATTTGGGAAATCGTTCCCGACAATTGGCCACTTTTTTCCTTGAACAGCGCTTTACTTTTTGGGATCAAAAATTGGACTTGACCCCCGGAGTTGCCGTAAATATGTATTCTGATTTTGGGAATTTTGCTTACCCCGGTATTGATATTGGTTTTCAACTTGATTCCCAGTGGCGGCTTTATGGGAACCTAGGGTATACCTATCGAATTCCGACTTATACGGACTTGTTCTATACTGACAGAACTACAATAGGAAACCCTGATTTAAAACCTGAGGAGGCACTTGCCAAAGAACTAGGACTTCGTTTTACTTCACAAGCGCTTACTTTTTATGTAGCTTATTTTGATCGTCAAGCAGAGAATTTAATTGATTATGTAAAAGCCACAGCGGAGGATTTGTGGGAGGCAACAAATATTAGAAGTGTGAACACCCAAGGCGTTGAAATGGAATTGCAATATCCCTTCATAATTGGGAAACAACCTCAGGTTTTAAAGTGGGGTTATACCTATTTAACAGATGACTTAAAAGAAACGCAAGTCAATTTTTCACGCTACAGCATCAATTCATTCCAGCATCATTTCACTTTCAGTTATCAGGCACAACTTACAGATAAAATGCAGTGGTTTACAGGCTTTAAATATGCCAAACGCCCTACAATGATTGGGTACAGGGTTTTAGACACAAATGTACAGTGGAGTTTCGATGCTTTTCAACTCACGGCATCGGTAAATAACCTTTTAAATGAGGAATACAGTGAAACCAATTTAGTTCCAATGCCTGGGAGGAATGTATTAATTTCTTTAGAATATCAGTTTTAAAATGCTTCATTTAAAGCAGTATAAATGAGGTGAGTTTCCCAACCTCTGTACACCATAAAAGCTAAAATCTTTTTCTTTTGAATGGGAATTGACTCATGACTAACAGCTTCTTTTCTTTTTTCAAATAAACTAAAAAATGTAGATTGGTAGTCCGAGTCTGAAATTTCTTTCAATGCCAGTTTAATGTTGTAGGCAGACATTTTCCTTGCTTTAAGTTCACGAACGATTCGTTGTTTACCCCACTTTTTGATTCTAAACTTTCCCCTGGCAAAGCTTTGTGCAAAGCGACTTTCATTTAAATAATTTTCTTCAATGAGTTCAGTAATTATGAGCTCTTGTGCAGAAGGAATCATTCCCATTTGCTTTAGTTTCTGTTCTAATTCCCAATGAAAACGCTATTGATAAGCACAATAATGCTCCAGTTTTTTTTGCGCTTCTTGAAGACTAAAGGAGGTCTTTTTTTGCATGCTTCAATATAAAAATATTAGCTGATTTTTTTACCCTACCTTTGTGATGGGTTTTAAATAATGTTAAAAATGACAAGCACATATTCCCTTCAAGGTATGACTTGCGGTGGCTGTAAAGCGACTGTAGCGCAGCATTTAAGTCAAATAGATGCCGTAACTGTTGTTGAAGTGAATCTTGAAAAACAAGAAGTAACCCTTTCACTAGAAAAACCGGTAACGATAGAAGTACTTCAAAACACGTTGCCAAAGAAATATAACTTATCAGAAAGAACAATGCAAGGGGGTTCTTCGCTTCCTAAAGCAGAAGAGCAATCTAAATTAAAGCAGTTACAACCTTTACTGGTCATTTTATTTTATATTTCTGGAGCTACAATAGTAATGCATTATAAAAACTGGGATATAGAAGCTATGATGTTGGATTTTATGGGATTGTTTTTTATTGTGTTTAGTTTTTTCAAAATGTTAGACTTGAAAAATTTCCCGCCCTCTTTTAGTATGTACGACCCCTTGGCAAAAACAATTCCTCTATACGGATGGGTTTATCCATTTATAGAAACAGCACTGGGGTTGATGTTCTTGTTGCGCTTTGAACCAACAATTGCATTATATGTTACTCTAGTTGTTTTGGGGATTACTACTATTGGTGTGACGAAAACTTTATGGGATAAAAAGAGAATTTCTTGCGCTTGTTTGGGTACAGCCTTAAAACTTCCTATGACAGAAGCTACCTTGATCGAGAACACCCTTATGATTGTGATGGCCGTATTCATGCTTTTTTAAAACAAAATTTTTCATAAAAAAACCGCCTAATCCCAAAGGACAAGGCGGTTTTATGTATTAAGGACGAAGTCTTTTACGTTCTTTGTTTAAAAAACGAAACTCCAAATATTGATAAGCATGGCGTGGAACAATACGAATCCACTTTTTATATTCAAAATACCATTTTAAACGTTGGGATGGAAACCCGTTCAAAAGGTAAGCAGCGATAAAAGGATGTAAATGCAAATGCATTTGTTCCTTTTGATTGCGCTTGTTCTTAGTAATTTTACTAAGCTCTGTGTTGATTTTGTCAATTAAAATAATGGGCGCCTCAACCTCCCCATTTAGGTTCGGATTAGACTCTTTTGTTTTGATATTCATTTCAGGTCTTACACGTTGACGTGTAATCTGAATCAGTCCAAAACGACTGGGCGGAAGAATTTTGTGTTTAGTTCTGTCCGTACTCATTTCTTTACAGAGATGTTCAAAAAGTTTTTTTCGATTTTCGTTGGTATTTAAATCAATAAAATCGACTACAATAATTCCTCCCATATCACGCAAGCGCAATTGTCGGGCAATTTCTGTAGCTGCAATCATATTGACCTCTTAGGCCGTTTGTTCTTGGCTTTTAGAGCGATTGGATCGATTTCCACTGTTGACATCAATCACATGTAGTGCTTCGGTATGTTCAATCACCAGGTAGGCACCTTTTTGCATAGAAACGGTGGTTCCAAATGCATTTTTTATTTGCCTTTCAATTCCAAATTTTTCAAAAATGGGAAGGTGATTTTCATACAATTTTACAATTCCTTTTTTATCAGGAGCTATGGTTTCAATATAGTCTTGAATTTCGGATTGCATTTCGACGTCATCTACATGAATGCCTGTAAAGTTATCGTCAAAAATATCACGTAAAATACTTGAAGAACGATTGATTTCACTCAACACTTTGGCGGGATATTTGTCAATCTGTTTCAACTTGCCGGATAAATTTTTCCAACGGGTTAACAATTGTTGAATATCAGCGTCAAGAGCAGCTACTTTTTGCCCTTCAGCAACGGTACGTATAATTAATCCAAAACCTTTTGGACGAATGCTTTGTACTAGTTTCTTAAGACGATTTTTTTCTGCTCGATCTTCAATTTTTTGTGATATGGATACTCGGTCTGAAAAAGGCATTAGGACCATGTAACGGCCAGCCAATGAAATCTCAGAACTCAATCGAGGACCCTTGGTAGAAATAGGTTCTTTAACAACTTGAACCAAAACGGTTTGTTTCGGTGATAAAACATCACCGACATTTCCGTCTTTATCTATATCCTTTTCATAACGAAATTGTTTTAAAAGATAATCTTTGTTTTTACCTGTGCTTATCTGTTTAATGTATTTTA
>JAQWJV010000040.1 GCA_029248185.1 Flavobacteriaceae bacterium
TATCAACAAATTAAGGGAGGACTCTTGGACGGATCTTTTAAAGAAGGTAAGCTTGACAATATAGTCATCACAAAAAACACGGAAATGGTCTATTATCTATACAACGATGAAGATTTGCAACTCATTGGAATAGATAAAACCACCTGCAGTGCACTTCAGATGAACTTTGTAGACGGAAAAATTGATGATATTACTTTCTTAGTAAGTCCTGTCGGTGATGTGTATCCTGAAGAAGAGATTCCACTGAACGATCGGACATTAAAAGGCTTTATTTGGAGAATTAAAGAACGTCCCGAAACCGTAGAGGATCTCTTTGATGAAAACGACAAAGAAGAGCAATTCCCTGAAATTTTAAAATTTAAATTTCCCTTAGCACCCGAAGAAAAAGAAATTGAAAAAATACCCCAATGAGTTTGCTTCATGATGATTTTTTGAACTATCAAGCCAAAACTACTCCTCATCCATTGGGTATTGAAGTTAAAAAAGCAAAGGGCTGTTACATTACGGCAAATTCGGGTAAAAAATATTTAGACTTTGTGGCCGGTGTTTCTGCCTGCAGTATCGGGCACTGCCATCCTAAAGTGGTTTCAGCCATACGCAAACAAGCTAAAAAATATATGCATGTTATGGTTTATGGTGAGTTTGCCCAAGAACCTGCTGTTCATCTTGCAAAAGAATTAATTGCTTTACTCCCAGACAACCAACATTCCGTTTATTTAACCAACTCAGGAACTGAGGCAATAGAAGGGGCATTGAAACTAGCTAAGCGAGCGACAGGAAGAAGCGAACTCATTGGAGCGTTAAATAGTTATCATGGAAGTACCCATGGTGCTCTGAGTCTTTTAGGTTCGGAACATCAAAAAGTAGGCTACCGGCCTTTACTACCCGACACGCGATTTATTCGCTTCAATTCAGAAGAAGATTTATCCCTAATCACAACCAAAACGGCTGCTGTTTTATTGGAAACCATTCAAGGAGGAGCTGGATTTATTCTTCCAGAGAATGATTTTTTAAAGAACGTTAAAGAGCGGTGTAAAGCCGTAGGAGCCCTACTAATTTTAGATGAAATTCAACCCGGCTTTGGAAGAACTGGACGCTTTTTTGGCTTTGAACATTTCAATGTTAAACCCGATATCGTTGTCATAGGAAAAGGTATGGGAGGGGGGATGCCTGTAGGAGCTTTTACTGCATCCCATGAACTGATGTCGCTTTTGCAAGACAATCCCAAACTGGGACATATAACGACATTCGGTGGAAATCCAGTTATTGCAGCAGCCTGTTTGGCTACCTTAAAAGTAATCAGGGATACAAAAATATTACATGAAATTCCAGAAAAAGAAGCCTTGTTTCGTTCCGAATTAAATCATCCAAAAATAAAAGCTATTCATGGGAAAGGATTGATGCTCGCTCCCATATTAAAAAACCCTGAACAAGTAAATCAAGTGGTCTTGAAATGCATTGATCGTGGGCTTTTACTTTTTTGGCTTCTTTGGGAAAAAAAAGCAATTCGTATCTCCCCACCGCTAACTATCACAAAAAATGAAATCAAAAAAGGATGCGCCATCCTTCGTTCTGTATTAGATGAAATCTAATCTGTTTTGTGTTAATTAATTTGTTAAAAACAATACTTACAGGAAACAAAATCGTCTCTCAGTAGTCATTAAATTTAAATATTAGTTTAGATACCACTTTATGCTGAATTTCAATTCGGAAAATGTCCAATCTTCCATAACCAAATTTGAGCACATGCTCAAAACAAATCATGTCTACTTTTTCGACGCACAGGAATTTGAAGATATCATTGTACACTACCTCGGATTTGGCGATACTCAATTGGCAAAAAAAGCCTTGAGAATGGGGCTTGATCAACATCCGTCAAATATTGAACTAATGATGCTTCAAAGTGAAATTTTTATTTTAGATGAAAAGTTTGACAATGCAATTGAACTTTTGAATTACATACAAAAAATAGCTCCTCTTGAAGAAGAAATCGCACTTCAGAAAGCAACGATTGCTTCAAAAACTGGAGATCATAAAGGATCAATAGAGTTTCTCCATACAGCTTTGGAGTTCTCAGAAGATCCTGTTGAGATATGGAATTTGTTGGGAATGGAACACTTACTGGCAGAGGAATATGAAGATGCAGAATATTTTTTCAAAAACTGTCTTTTAAATAATTTCGAAGACTATCCTGCGCTATATAACCTTTTGTATTGCTATGAACAATTAAATAAAGACGAGGAAGCAATTGCCTCCCTTAATCAAGTATTGGAAGTTGATCCTTATTGTGAAGTAGCCTGGTTACAACTGGGTAAATTATTTGTCAAAATGGGGCAAACCAAGGAAGCATTATCTGCCTTTGAATTTGCTATTATCAGTGATGATACTTTCACTGGAGCTTATATCGAAAAAGGGAAAATACTGGAACGCATAGGACGAATCAATGAGGCAATAGAAAATTATGAGGTTGCACTAAACACCACAGAACCTAGTGCTTTTGTTTTTCAGAGTATCGGTCGCTGTCATGAAAAATTAGGAAATGACCGATTGGCTCAAAAGTTTTATTTGAAATCCGTTCAAGCAGAGCCAACTAACGAGAAAGGTTGGGAATCGTTGATAAACCATCATGTACAAAATGAAAACTATAAAAAAGCGCAACATTATTTAGACAGTGCTTTAGAGGTCAATAGTGATTCTTTTCTACTTTGGATTCAAAGCGCTGAAATATACAAAGCACAAAAACAAAACGAAAAAGCTTTAGCAGGATATGAAAAAATCCTTGACATGGGTTATTTCGAACATAATTTTTTACTCGATTATATCGATCTTTATCTTGAAATGGAACAATGGCAAAATGCCTATCAAGTGGCTCAAACTGCATTTAAAGGATATCCTGAAAGTAACGAATTAAAACTAAGACTCGGAGGCTGTAGTTTAATTGCTGGAAAACCAGAGGAAGCTAAATTTCATCTTAATCCCTCCCAATTACAAAAACAAGACATTGATTTGATCCTTCAACTCTTCTCTAAATCGGATCTATCCCTATTCCGTCCGTTTATGTCCGAATAAATTGAGGAATACAATCAAATAAAAAGGGTTTTCTACCTTTGCACAAATAAATATAAGTTAACCATCCATGCGCTATCTACTACTTTATTTCAAAGGAATGCTAATGGGAGCAGCCGATCTAGTTCCTGGCGTTTCTGGTGGAACCATCGCACTCATTACTGGAATATACAAAGAGCTACTCGAAAGTATAGATGCCGTTTCCTTGAGTAGTTTCAATCTTTTGAGAAAAGAAGGGATTGCAGCCGTATGGAAAAAAATAAATGGGCCCTTTCTTCTTGCAGTTTTTGGAGGAATCCTTTCCAGTATACTTTTACTCTCAAGGCTTTTAGAATGGCTCATGCTAAACGAGCCCATCGGATTATGGGCTTTCTTTTTTGGTCTCTTAGTAGCTAGTATTGTTTATCTTATAAAGACCGAACTCCGTTTTGATCTACCTTCAATTCTTTACCTGTGTCTTGGAACCCTCATCTCTTTTGTCGTAACCCAACTTCAGGGAGGGCAAGAGGAAATCAGTCTCTGGTATATATTTCTTTCTGGTTTCATTGGTATATCCGCAATGATCCTGCCTGGACTGTCGGGAGCCTATATTTTATTTGTCATGGGAGTGTATCAGACCATCATTTCATACCTGCGACAAGCTCAAGATCTTGTTTTCAATTTTGATCAGGCAACTTTTGTTTTAGTTGGGAGTGGTTTAGTTGTTTTTATTTTGGGCATCTTAACAGGCTTGAAAGTCTTTTCAAAGTTTTTAACATGGCTTTTAGAACGTCATCCCAAACAAATCATGGCTGTCCTTATTGGGTTGATGATTGGAGCGCTTCACAAAGTTTGGCCCTGGCAGCATGATGTTGCATCCACCTCAACGACTGTAGAAAAAAACATTGCAGTGCTTCCCAATACCCATCAAGGAGATGCTGATCAAATTTTAAAAGCAATCCTTTTGATGAGTATTGGTTTCTCACTTTTATTTATCATGGAACGTATCAAGACCTTTCAAAAAAAATGAAATCCCTGACAAAAAAAAGAACTTTATCTGAAACTTTTTTCTTGGTTCTAAAAGGAATTGCAATGGGGGCAGCCAACAAAGTTCCCGGAGTTTCCGGAGGCATCGTCGCTTTAGTGGGTGGCTTTTATGAAGAACTCATTTTTTCCTTTCAAAGACTTAATTTAAAAGCACTGAAACTTTTCTTATCGGGACGGCTTAAGTCCTTTTTGGAATATGTCAATGGTCGCTTTTTAATCACTCTCTTTGGAGGGGTTGTTATTAGTTTTTTTAGTATTTCGCTTTTACTGGACTACGCATTAAGTAAAAACGAAGCACTAGTAATGGGTGCTTTTTTGGGGATGATCATCGCTTCTTTATATTTAGTGATCCAACAAGTTGAGTATTGGAGAAAATCAACTGTTTTGATTTTAGCTATTGGATTAATTTTAGGTTTAAGCTTAAGTTTTGCTCGACCTATTTCGGAAAACGATCAACTCCTATTTGTTCTTTTTTGTGGCATTATTAGTGTTTCAGGAATGACCATTCCAGGACTTTCAGGCTCTTTTCTCCTATTAATTTTAGGCAATTACAATTTGCTCTTAGTCGATTCCGTCAATGCGCTTTTTAAAGTATTGACCCATTGTATAGTTGGTGATTTTGAGCCCCTCAACGACCCTATTCTTCAACGCTTTTTGATTATAATCGCTGTATTTGGACTTGGATCACTCACCGGTTTGGTTCTTTTCTCTAATCTTATTAAATGGGTCCTTAAGCGCTATCCGCAACATACCTTGGCAGCCATCATTGGTTTTATCGCTGGAACCTTGCGTTTAGTATGGCCTTGGAAAACAAAAGTTTTAAAATATAATCCTCTGGGCGAACCTCTGCTAAATAGTGTTGGAAATCAAGAAGTAGCCTCTTATCAATATAGTTTCCCGGATTTCAGTACATTAGAGACTTATGGTGTGATTGCTGCGCTTTTTTGTGGAGCCATACTTTTATTTGCAATAGATTATTATGATAAAAAAAGAAATGACAAAGCAATTCGGACTGGTAGGAAAGAATATTGATTACTCCTTTTCAAGAACTTATTTTAACAATAAGTTCGAAAAAGAAGGATTAAATAACCACCAGTACATCAATTTTGATTTTTCTGATATTGAAGGATTTTCAAAATTGCTAACAGAGACAAGACTCCCGGCTGGGCTCAATGTTACTATCCCTTATAAAAAAGAGGTCATGCCTTTTTTAAACCGTATTTCTGACGAAGCCCAGGCAATAGAAGCCGTAAACACGATTGTTTGGGAGAGCGATGGAACCACTACGGGGCACAATACAGATCATGTAGGTTTTCAAAAAGCCTTAGAAGAAGTCATAAAAACACCTCCAAAAAATGCACTCATTTTAGGAACTGGCGGCGCCTCAGGGGCCATTAAATTTGTTCTTGACAAACTGGATTGCAATTACTCTTTTGTGTCTAGAAATCCAACCTCAGCCCAATTAAGTTACGATGCACTGGATGAAGCGCTAATGGAACAAGCAGATCTCATTGTAAATACCACTCCATTAGGAACTTTCCCAGCTGTAGAAAAAGCACCCCCACTCCCTTATCAATGGATAAACAATAAGCATTTACTTTTTGATTTAATCTATAATCCATCAGAAACTGCTTTTATGAAGCTAGGCAAATCAAAAGGAGCCAAAACAACTAATGGCTACAAAATGCTCATCTATCAAGCAGAAAAATCATGGGAACTTTGGAATTCATAAATTTGTTTATGGCATAATAGGATCTCTGACCAAAATTTGACAGATTCTATTTTTAGAATCCAAAAAAATGTATATTATTTGTATCTAAGCTATAGACTATGGAAGAAAATACCATACCATCGGGTGCGGACGATCAAACGAAACCGCAAGAAACAGAGATTCAACCTACAGTTGATCAAGTATCCCCTGATTCCGTTGAAACAAAAATAGAAAAAGTTCAAGAGCCCCCCGCAGAAGAAACTCCAGAGGAAGTTCAAGAAAAAACAGAATCTAAAAAAGAAGAGAACGATATTGAAACAAAGGAAGAAATCAATTTATCTGATCTCCCCTTGGATGATCTCATTGATTTATTTTTAAAAGTTACTACAAGCGATGATTGGTATCGAAACAACAAACAAATTCAAAATATCAATCGTGTATTTGAAGAGAAGTTTCATATTGATTTAAAAGCCAATAAACAAAAATTCATTAAAGAAGGGGGAAATGAAATTGACTTTTATTTCAAGCCTGAATACAAAATAAGATTCGATCAAATTGGATACGATTATCGTAAAAAAAGACGGGAGTATTATAAAAGCCAGGAAGCAACACAAAAAGTAAATTTAGAAAAAAAGAAAGCCATCATTGAAGAAATTAAAAACCTCATCAATGTGGAACAAAACATTAACACCATATACAACAGTTTCCGTGCCTTGCAGGAAAGTTGGTATAATACAGGGGCAATTCCAAGAGCAGACAATCAAAATATCTGGGAAACCTACAAACACCATGTTGAGCGTTTTTATGATTTTCTCCATTTAAACAGAGAATTACGTGATTTAGATTACAAACACAATTACAAGGAAAAACTAAAGATAATTGAACAAGCGGAAGCCCTTCAGCAAGTTCCGGATATTATCAAAGCAAGTAGAGATCTAAATACCTTACACCAACTTTGGAAAAATGATTTAGGTCCTGTAGCAAAAGAACATAGCGAAGATTTATGGAATCGATTCCAAGAAGCTTCAAAGGCTATTCAATCCAAAAGACAAGCTTACCAGAAAGATATGGTTGGGGCCATGAAGGAAAATCTAGTAAAGAAAGAAACTTTACTCAAGGAAATGAAATCCTTAACCGAAGCCCCTATTGAGACTCATAAAGCGTGGCAAAACGCAATAAATAAGTACAACCAACTTCGTGAAGAATTCAAAACAATAGGCTACGTTCCAGCAAAAGACAGTAAAGCAACCTGGCAAGAATTCAGAGATATTGGACGAGAATTCATGCGATTAAAAAATGTTTTTTACAAGGAACAAAAAAAAGAATACAACCAAAATATCAATGCTAAAAAAGCCTTGATTGAAAAATCAAAGGCCATCGTTGAAAGTGAAACTTGGGAATCTCGATCCCAAGAAATGAAAGATATTCAAAAAGAATGGAGAGGAGTTGGTTTTGTTCCTCGTAAAATCGATAACAAGTTGTGGAGTGAATTTTCTGAGGTTCAAAAAACCTTTTTTGATCGTTTAAAGTCAGGTTTTCAACGTCTTACCTCCGAACAGGAGGCAATGCAAAAGGAAAAAATTGCACAAATTGAAACACTTAAAGCCTTTACTTTCTCTACTGATATTGAAACACTTAAAGAAGAGTACAACAACTTCTGGGACACTTGGAAGGCCATTAGCAGATTAGACACTGGAAATCAAGAAAAAATTAATTATTCTTTTTCCAATGCCTTGCTCGCAGGAGTCAAGAAAGTGGAATTAGATAATGAAGTGAAAAACGAAATCCTTATGGATTTAAATGCACTCATTCTACAAGGGGATTCAAAACGTTTACAACAAGAATTACAAACTGCAAGAACCAATGTGTCTTCCCTTAAAGCTGAATTAACTCAGTTAGAAAATAATTTAGCCTTTTTCAGTAACTCAAGTTCTGAGAATCCTTTATTCAAAAATGTTGAGAAACAAATTAAAACCTGTCAAAACAAAATTGATAAAGCAACAGAAGATTACATCCGTTTAAAACAAATTAGAAATTCTCAAGAAAAATCAGCCAAAAAGGTTTCAGAAAATTCAGAACAAGAAACAGAGGAAAGCACCGAGGACAATTAATTTTTAGCTTGTTGCCACAAAGCCTCCATCTCATCCAAAGATAATTTCTCAATGGATGAGCCTTGCTCTTTGGCTTGGGATTCAATAAATTGAAACCGTTGAATGAACTTTTGATTGGTTCGTTCCAGTGCAGATTCCGGATTGATTTTCAAAAAACGAGCATAATTTATTAATGAAAATAAAACATCGCCAAATTCAGCTTCTATGGCTTCTGAATCTCCTTGAATCATAGCTTGATCTAGTTCGGCTAGTTCTTCCATATACTTATTCCAAACTTGCTCTTTCGTATTCCAATCAAAACCAACTCCAGCGGCCTTTTCTTGCATTCGCTGTGCTTTAATTAGCGCAGGCAAACCCTGAGGCACCCCCTCCAAAACACTTTGATTTCCCTCAGATAATTTCAAAGCTTCCCAGTTTTTCTTCACCTCATCCGCATCAGAAACGGAAACCTCTCCATAGATATGAGGATGTCTATAGATTAGCTTTTCAATAATATCATTGGTTACATCGGCTATGTCAAAAGCATCTTCTTCACTTCCCAGTTTAGCATAAAAAACGATGTGAAGTAGAAGATCCCCTAACTCTTTCTTGATTTCATTAAGGTCTTTATTTAAGATAGCATCACCTAACTCGTAAGTTTCCTCAATTGTCAAATGACGTAAGGTCTCAAAGGTCTGCTTCTGATCCCAAGGGCATTTTTCGCGTAGTTCATCCATGACCTCCAGCAATCGCCCAAAAGCTTCTAGTTTGGATGCTTTAGAATTCATTCCTCTTTGGTTGTTGTAGATTTTTTAGCAGTAGGTTTCTCCTTTTTTTTCTTTGTTTTGGGCTCTGGAGAATCAATCAGTTTTTTTTGGAGTAAAAGATTGTACCATTGAATGATTTTTTTAATATCACTTGGATACACGCGTTCTTCGTCGTAATTGTCCAAGATATCAAAGAAATACGCCTCTAAATCTACAGCTGCAGCTTTTGGACTTACACTTGCATTTTTTCCATCTTCTTTCTTCAGTATTTTTTCAAAAACCTCAGCCAATGGGATTTCAGATCCGATACAATAAATCTGAATTTCACTTAAGATGTTTATTTGACTGTTTATAGATGTGGTAATACGTTTCCCATCTACTAGAGACCGAGCAACAATACCACTTCGGGTTTGAGCTTCCATTTCAAAAAGACCAGGTCTTCCAGAAATTGCTAAAATTTTATCTAATTGCATATTATCGTTTTGGTTTGTTTGGAAATTTCATGGGATAATCTACCTGAATGGCTCCCTTTGAAATTGAATTTAATCTATTTTTTAACAATCGTCTCTTTAACGGGGTGAGATGATCTGTAAACAATATCCCTTCTATGTGATCATATTCATGTTGAACGACACGAGCTGCTAGACCAGTTAATACTAACTCTTGTGCCTGAAACAGTTCATCAAAATATTGAATTTTAACTCTCTCGTTTCGACTCACATCCTCACGTACATCTGGAATACTCAAACAGCCTTCATTAAACTCCCAAAGCGGACCGTCTTCTTCAATGATTTCGGGATTTATAAATACTTTTTTGAATGATTTTAATACCTCAACCTCTTCTTTTTCTAGTTCCTCATCTTCTGAAAAGGGAGCTGCATCAATCACGAATAGACGAATAGACAAACCAATTTGAGGGGCTGCGAGTCCCACTCCATTGGAAGCATACATGGTTTCCCACATGTTCTCAATGAGTTGATCCAATTTTGGATAGTCCTTTGTTATCTCATCTGCTTCTTTTTTTAATACGGGAGCACCGTAAGCTACAATCGGTAAAATCATAGTGTATTTGTTTTAAAATCTAAGTAAGATTGCAAAATTAGTGTAGCACTCACCTGATCAATCATTCCTTTATTAGCGCGTTGCTTCTTCTTTAGCCCTCCATCGATCATGGATTGAAAAGCGAGCTTAGAAGTATAGCGTTCGTCATAGCGTTCAATAGTTTGAGCGGGAAAGTGATTTTTAAGCTTTGCAATAAAATTCTTTATGTGTAATTCCACCGCTCCCGGAGCACCGTCTTTTTGAAGTGGTTTTCCCACAATAAAAGTCTCGACATCCACTGTTTTACAATAGTTTTTTAAAAAAGGAATAACTTCTGAAGTAGGTAAGTTATTAAGTCCGCTTGCAATGATTTTTAGAGGATCAGTACAAGCCAGTCCTGTCCGTTTTGTTCCAAAATCAATTCCTACTAAAGCACCCATCAAACTTTTTTTGCAAATATACCTTTTTCAAAAAGATAAGCTTCATATCAATCTTTTTGAATTCTTTACATTTGTCAAAAATTTAGAAAATGAAAAATATAATCGAAGCCGCATGGGAGAATCGTTCCCTCCTTGAAGAAAAACAAACGCAAGATACCATCCGATCCGTGATCACTCAACTGGATGAAGGAAAGCTAAGAGTAGCGGAACCCACTGAAGAGGGGTGGCAAGTGAACGAATGGGTCAAAAAAGCGGTAGTATTGTATTTTCCAATCCAAAAAATGGAAACCTTAGAATCGGGTCCTTTAGAATTTCATGATAAAATGCCATTAAAAAAAGGCTACAAAGAAAAAGGAATTCGTGTAGTACCCCATGCAGTAGCAAGACACGGTGCTTACTTATCATCGGGTGTTATTTTAATGCCGAGCTATGTAAATATTGGTGCCTATGTTGACGAAGGAACTATGGTAGATACTTGGGCAACCGTTGGTAGTTGTGCACAAATAGGTAAGAATGTACATTTGAGTGGTGGGGTTGGAATTGGCGGTGTTTTAGAGCCTTTACAAGCCGCTCCAGTGATTATTGAAGACAATGCGTTTTTGGGATCAAGAAGCATCGTAGTGGAAGGGGTGCGTGTAGGGAAAGAAGCAGTATTAGGTGCCAATGTCGTATTGACAGCCTCCACAAAAATAATTGATGTTACAGGCTCTGAACCCATCGAAACGAAAGGATATGTCCCCAATCGATCCGTGGTGATTCCAGGAAGTTATACCAAAACATTTCCTGCAGGAGATTTTCAAGTGCCCTGTGCTTTGATTATTGGAAAACGAAAAGAAAGTACTGACAAAAAAACCTCTTTGAATGATGCCTTGCGGACACACAATGTTGCAGTGTAGTAAATATATATTTTCCTTTTATGATGAATAAAGCTTTAACCGCTTTACAAAACAAGCAAACGATACTATACCCAACAGATACAGTTTGGGGTATTGGTGGCGATGCTTTGGCTCCAGAAGTTGTTCAAAATATTTATACGCTCAAACAGCGTGTGGATCACAAAGCTTTAATAGTATTGGTTAAAGACATGAACATGTTAAAAGAATATGTTCAGGAAATTCCAGAAGTCGCTTTTAAATTTCTAGAAGAAGAACGCCCCACTACCCTAATCTATCCAAAATGTATTCATTTAGCATCCAATCTAATAGGATCGGATGGCTCTGTTGGAATCCGTATTCCTAGACATGCATTTTGTCAAGAATTGCTTGCTGCATTTGGAAAACCAATCATCTCTACCTCAGCCAATATGAGTGGCTGTGAGACTCCAAAAAATTTTAATTCCATTGATTCAAAAATTTTGGAAGGGGTTGACTATGTTGTACCTTTGCAAAAAGAAACCAATTCAAATCAACCTTCAAGAGTTATAAAAATTGATGTTGATGGAAATGTTCAGATTCTACGTGCGTGAAATTACTAAAGGATTTTTCTAAAACCCTCTCCAGCCCGGTGTTTAAAGTATTGCAAGAAGTAATTGCAAACTCAGATGCCAAGGGCTTTGTCATTGGTGGATTCGTAAGAGATCATCTCTTAAATCGTTCTCAAAAAAAAGATATTGATATTGTGGCTTTGGGATCAGGGATTGATCTTGCCCTTGCTGTTCAAAAAAAACTACCCGGCGCTAAAGGGGTTCAAATATTCAAAACCTATGGAACTGCAATGGTTCAGTGGGAAGATATCGATTTAGAATTCGTAGGAGCCCGTAAAGAATCTTATTCTAAAGAAAGTAGAAATCCAGAGGTAAAACCAGGTACTTTAGAAGATGACCAAAACCGACGTGACTTTACTATCAATGCATTGGCTATTAGTCTTAATCCTGAGGATTATGGTACCCTCATTGACCCCTTTAATGGACTCAAAGATCTAGAACAAGGTATTTTACGCACCCCCCTAGATCCAGATATTACCTATTCAGATGATCCGCTTCGAATGATGCGCGCCATTCGCTTTGCCACCCAGTTGGATTTCACAATCGATTCGGCTTCTTTTGACGCTATTAGTCGCAATGCACATCGAATTGATATTATTACCAAAGAGCGTATTGTAGAGGAATTGAATAAGATTCTAATGACTCCAAAACCCTCTAAGGGCTTTATTTTAATGGAAAAAACTGGACTTCTTAAGAGAATACTTCCAGAATTAATTGATCTAAAAGGTGTTGAAGAAATTGAAGGACAAAAACACAAAGACAATTTTTATCATACTTTAGAAGTCGTCGATAATTTGTGCAAAAACAGTAATGACCTTTGGCTACGTTGGGCGGCTTTACTTCATGATATTGGCAAAGCTCCCACAAAAAAATTCAAACCCCCCGTAGGCTGGACCTTCCACAACCACGAATTCGTGGGAGCAAAAATGACATATAGGCTTTTTAAACGCTTAAAAATGCCATTAAATGAAAAAATGAAATTCGTTCAGAAGATGGTTTTTATGAGCTCTCGGCCTATTATTATTGCTGAAGAACAAGTGACCGATTCTGCCATAAGACGTTTAGTTTTCGATGCCGGACCCTTTATTGATGACTTGATAACACTATGTGAAGCTGATATCACAACCAAAAATCCAGAACGTTTTAAACGCTATCATAATAACTTTAAAATTGTTCGTGAAAAAATTATCGGCGTTGAAGAAAAAGATCATTTGCGAAACTTCCAACCCCCTATCTCAGGGGAGGTCATTATGAAATGTTTTAACCTAAAGCCTTCCAGAGAAATTGGGTTAATAAAAGAAGCCATAAAAGAAGCAATTTTAGAAGGAGAAATTCCAAATGAACAAAAGGCCGCTTTTGAAAAAATGAAAACTGAAGGGAAAAAACTTGGACTTATATTTCATGAAAAAACAATTTAAAACACTCATTGTTACCAGTTTGATCCTGGTCTACCTCGTTATTGCAGCGGGCTCTGTTGTACGAATGACGGGAAGTGGCATGGGATGCCCTGACTGGCCTAAGTGTTTTGGGTATTTAATTCCACCCACAGAACGAAACCAACTGGATTGGAAATCCAATCACCAATATCATGAAGGAGAAGTGATTATTCTGAACGAAAGTTTACGTGTAGCTTCATCCGATTTTACCTCCCAAGATACTTACCAACCAAAAAATTGGGAAGCCTACACAAAACATGATTATGCCATTTTTAATGCTACCCATACTTGGATAGAATTTATCAACCGTCTCTTAGGGGTATTCGCTGGGTTGGCCACTCTTTTACTATTTATTAGTTCTTTATGGAGAATAAAAACAGACCCAACCTCAACCTTATTGTCTTTTCTTGTTATTCTTGGAATGGGATTTCAAGGGTGGTTAGGAAAAACAGTCGTTGACTCCAACTTACTCCCTTTTAAAATAACCCTCCATATGGTAATGGCCCTATTACTTGTGCTAGTATTGGTAATTCTTTTAGCCCGAGAAAAACAGTCCGAAACATTCTTAAAGAACACTTCAAGACTTCAAAAGGTTTTAGGAGTTGGATTGATTTTAACACTTGTTCAAATTGGAATGGGAACCCAAGTTCGACAGTTTGTGGACGAACAAATGCATTTCTTCAATTTAGAGCAAGCTTCATCTTGGCTAGCAGATGCACCCATTCTATTTTATTTCCATCGAAGTTTTTCTATTCTCGTGCTTCTCGTTCACGGCTACTTAGGTTATTTATTATATCAAAACAAAACAATACCCAAGGTTTTTATTGTTATTCTATCTTTGCTTGGCGTGGAAATCCTATCGGGAATTTGGATGTATTACTTTGATTTTCCCTTTTCTTCTCAACCCTTACACCTAGTATTAGCTTCCTTATTGTTTGGAGCACAAAGTTATTTTATGTTGACCCTTAAAAAACAATTATGATTTATAGAATTCGAGTTATTTTAGATGTTAAAGAGGATGTCCTTCGCGATATAGAAATTGATGAAATGGCTACTTTAGAAGATTTACATCATGCCGTCACACAAGCATTTGGTTTCTTAGGTAATGAAATGGCTTCCTTTTACACCACTAATGATGCGTGGGAACAAGGAGAAGAAATGCCCCTAGAATCTATGGACATTGCACAACCTAATTATGGCGAAACTGTACTGAATACTATTTTTTCAGCTGAAGTGCATAAATTGCTTTATATCTATGATTTCCTCAATTTATGGACTTTTTTCATTGAATTAATGGAAGTTGGAGAATTGATTGTGGGTACAAACTATCCCAATCTTATTCATGCCGAAGGAGAAGTTCCAGAGGAAGCTCCTGACAAATCCTTTGAAAGTGATACCCCTTTTAAAGAAGATGGTTTTGAAGACAGTCTAGATGTTGAGGATTCAGAACAACAAGATTATGACGATAGTGATTTTTACTAAAACTGGCTGTGTGTGTCTACCTTTTCATAATGCTTTCGAACGTATTCAAAAGAGGCCTTCATAATATCCCCCATTGTTTTACTATTCAAAAAAGCTTTGTCTTGGGTAAACTTATAAATTTCATTTCGCAAACGTTCTAGATTTTCTGGAAGCGTAAATAATTCTAACTGCATGGTTTTTACCAATTTATTGAGTCGATTCCCTGAACTGATAATACGTCTGGCAACAATAGAACGCTCTTCTATTTTATATTGGTTGATGGAATCATGGGTGAGTTTTGAACGAACCAGATCCATAATGGGTCCATTCTCTTTAAAAAACTGGGGACGATAAACGGACAAGCGTCCCTCAAAGGATTGTTGATCAAAATCAATTGGACGAATCTTGTAGACCACTTGATCAAAATCATGCGTTGGAACCACTACATAATTATAAGCACGCATATCGCCTAACAAACGAATCATACTCCGCTCATTAAATTTGACATACTCTTTTGCAATTTGAGCTTTCTCAGCTTCATTGCATTGTGGCAGAAACTCTTTCATAAATGTGTCACCAGGGATTCCCGCAATATGCTCCTCGATCAAAGTATTGTCATTGACCAAGAAATTTAAATTGTAAGGCGAAAGCATATGTTCAAATTCCAAACCAAAAACTCGTGAGGCATCTGTCTTTTTAATATAATAATAGGTGAAATTATCATTCAAAATATTCCGGACTTTAATACGAAAGGGTTTAGAATTTCCAAAAGTGCAAAAATCAATTGCATCAATATTTAAATAAGGAATTGCAGATTCGTTCCCGTCGGAATGCAATTGAGTATATATTTTCTTCAAACTAAATTCAATCTCCCTGCGCTCACTGTCGGTATAATAAACACTCACCCAAAGTGTATCATTATCATTCTTATCATAGACGATCACTGAACCTGAAAAGCGAAGTAAATCATCGTAACACACAGGAGTGTCAATCCATCTTTCGTATTCATTTAGGAAAGAAGCCAACTCCTTGGATATTTTAAAAAAAGGCTTTTTTTTGGAAATTAATTTTTCTTCCATATTCAGGTTTTATCAAAAATAGTGTTTTTAAGTTCAAAGTAATAACCCTTAAGATAATTGAACTAACTTTATAAAAAATGAATTACAAACGTAACAAATCACTACCCAAATCGTTTTATTTTTAAACCTATGTCAAACACCTTACTGGAACTTAACGAACTCACCAAGAAATACGGAGGTCTCACCGCTGTAAATAAGCTCTCTCTTTCCCTCACAAAGGGAAAGGTTTACGGACTCTTAGGTCCCAATGGAAGTGGAAAATCCACTACTTTGGGCATGGTATTGAATGTCATTAATCCCACTTCAGGGACTTTCCAATGGTATGATGGGAGTCTAACCACACATGAAGCTCTTAAAAAAATTGGCGCCATAATTGAGCGACCTAATTTTTACCCTTACATGACTGCGCTCCAAAACTTAACATTAATCTGTAAAATCAAACAATGTAGTACGGATACAATAGAAGAGCTGTTGAAGCTTGTCAATCTTTGGGATCGAAAAAAGAGCAAATTCAGAACTTTTTCTTTAGGAATGAAACAACGCTTGGCCATTGCAGCAGCTTTAGTAAACCAACCCGATCTTTTGATTTTGGATGAACCCACCAATGGACTTGACCCCGAGGGCATTCACCAAATCAGAGAATTAATTCTGACTATTGCACAACAGGGAACAACAATTCTTCTCGCTTCCCATTTATTAGACGAAGTAGAAAAAGTATGTACAAATGTGATTGTACTTAAAAATGGTGTCAAATATTACGAAGGTGAGGTAGAGGGTCTTTCTCAATCCTTCGGCTATTTTGAAATCGCTACAGAAAACAATGAACAACTTTTAAACTTTCTTGAAGCACACCCTGCAATTGGTGAGATTAGTAAAGAAAATAAATACTACAAGGTGAACTTAACCCAAGACGTTAGTACGGCTGTTTTTTCTAAAGAATTACAAAAAAAAGGAATACTTCTTACCCATTTCTCAAAAAAGCAACCTTCACTAGAAAGTCAATTTTTATCTTTAACCCAAACCAAAGAACATGCGACTCCTACAAATTGAATTATATAAACTTTGGCACAGTAGGATTTCTAAAGTTTTAATCTTTGGATATTTCCTACTCATTTTTAGTATTGCTATTCTCAGTACCATTAAAGTGGAATTGGGTCCGATCAATTTTCATTTAGCAGAACAAGGAATCTTTAACTTTCCCTACATCTGGCATTTTAATACCTTTGTGATCGCTTTGCTAAAGGTGTTTTTTGCAATTATTATCGTTGCAATGATTGGGAATGAATACTCCAACAAAACATTAAAACAAAATCTTATTGATGGTCTAAGTAAGGCTGAATTTCTTCGAACTAAAGTGTATGCAATACTTGCTTTTGTCGTAATTTCTACCCTATTCGTTTTTATCATTTCATTAATTTTAGGTGGAATCTACTCTGACTATAATGAATTGCAAATTATATTCATGGATTTAGAATATTTGCTGGCCTATGCAGTCAAACTTTTTGGATTTTTCACCTTCTGTTTATTTTTATCAATCCTTATCAAACGATCAGCTTTTGCACTCGGCTTCCTGGCCTTGTGGCAAGTTACTGAAGGAATCGTGTTTGGACTTATGAAATGGAAGCTCTCTGACCTTATTCCGCAAATTTCAGCAGAACAGGTGTTTCAGTTTTTTCCATTAAATGCAATGGGAAATTTAATCAAAGAACCTTTCACTCGACTTTCTGCTATCCAAAATCTAGCCGATCAAATGGGGGAAGCCTTTACAAAAGATTATTCTGTTTCCTTTTTCAATATTGCGATTGTTATCGTTTGGTCAGCCTTGTTTATTAGAGGTTCTTATTTCCTTTTAAAGAGAAGAGATTTGTAGTTTCTTTGTTAAAGCAACCTCAATATCCATTTGATATTTTGTAATTTTGCATTTTCTAAAATATTATGGATTTTAAACTCGTTTCTGATTTTAAGCCTACTGGCGATCAACCCAAGGCCATTGAAGAAATTGTTACGCAGTTTCAAAACCAAGATCCTTATGTTACTCTCCAAGGAGTAACGGGTTCCGGAAAAACATTTACCATGGCAAATGCCGTGCAACAACTCCAACGCCCCACCCTTGTTTTAGCACACAATAAAACATTGGCTGCTCAGCTTTATTCAGAGTTTAAACAGTTTTTTCCAGAAAATGCTGTAGAGTATTTTGTGTCCTACTACGATTATTACCAACCAGAGGCTTACATTCCTACCAGTGGTACGTATATCGAAAAAGACTTATCCATCAATGAGGATATCGAAAAGCTTCGTCTTAGCACTACTTCCTCCCTTCTATCTGGGAGACGCGATGTCTTAGTCGTTGCCTCTGTATCTTGTCTATATGGAATTGGAAACCCTGCTGAATTTGAAAAAAATGTAATTACCATAGAGCGTGATCAAGTTATTTCTAGAACACAACTTATGCATCGTTTGGTTCAAAGTTTATACTCTCGAACTACTGCAGAATTCAACAGAGGAAATTTCAGAGTTTTGGGTGATATTATTGATGTTTTTCCTGGCTATGCAGATATTGCATTTAAAATCCATTTTTTTGGGGATGAAATTGAACGAATTGAAGCTTTTGATCCCATAAACAATAGTCGACTGGAACAATACGATAAAGTGAATCTTTATCCTGCCAATATTTTTGTTACTTCTCCTGACATCCTTCAAAATGCAATTCTTCAAATTCAAGAAGATTTAATTAAGCAAGTGGATTATTTTAAAGAAATTGGAAAACCGCTTGAAGCTAAAAGACTGCATGAACGAACAGAATTTGATTTGGAAATGATTCGTGAACTAGGCTACTGTTCAGGGATAGAAAATTATTCACGCTACCTGGATGGAAGAGCTCCCGGCACACGCCCTTTCTGTTTATTAGATTATTTTCCAAAAGACTTTCTAATGATTATTGACGAAAGCCATGTGACCATTTCGCAAGTTCATGCCATGTATGGTGGTGACAGAAGTAGAAAAGAAAATTTAGTGGAATACGGTTTTCGTCTTCCTGCCGCAATGGATAATCGTCCTTTAAAATTTGAGGAATTTGAAAGTTTACAAAATCAAGTGATGTATGTAAGCGCTACTCCCGCAGATTATGAATTAGAACAAACTGAAGGAGCATTTGTGGAGCAAATCATTCGCCCAACAGGACTACTGGATCCCATTATTGAAGTCCGCCCCAGCTTGAATCAGATCGACGATTTAATTGAAGAAATTCAAGTACGCGTTGAAAAAGACGAAAGAACCCTGGTTACTACACTTACCAAACGAATGGCGGAAGAATTGACTAAATATTTAAGTCGAGCACAAATTCGTTGTCGCTACATTCACAGTGATGTGGATACCTTAGAGCGAGTGGAGATCATGCAAGATTTACGAAAAGGAGTTTTTGATGTTCTAATTGGGGTCAACCTTTTACGTGAAGGTTTGGATCTTCCAGAGGTTTCTCTTGTCGCTATTTTAGATGCAGACAAAGAAGGTTTTTTACGTTCACACCGTTCGTTAACACAAACCATAGGAAGAGCCGCACGAAATGTTGAAGGAAAAGCAATAATGTATGCCGATGTGATTACCAAGAGTATGCAAAAAACCATAGACGAAACTCGCTATCGTAGAGAAAAACAAACCGCTTATAATCTTAAACACGGCATCACACCTACGGCATTGAACAAATCATTGGACAGTGCCTTGGCTAAAAATTCGTTATCAACCCACGCAAATGAACTAGAATCCCGCAAAGTAGCAGAGGAAGCGAATCGATACATGAGCAAACCTCAAATTGAAAAGAAAATTAGAACACTTCGCAAGGAAATGGAAAAAGCTGCCAAAGCCTTAGACTTTATAGAGGCTGCAAAATACCGTGATGACATTAAACTCCTACAAGAACAATTATAAAGAAATACTAAACTCTTAAATTCTCTGCTGTTGACGAAATTCATAGGCTATCTTTACATTGTATGAAACAATCCCTCTCCTTTTTTATTAGTTGTTTTGTCTCTTTTTTATCAGGAAGTCAAGCCTTAAAAAGTCAGGAGATTAGTGCCGTAGTTAAAGACAGTCTAACTAAGGAAATCATCCCTTATGCCAGTATTTATTTATCCTCTGATAAAGGTGTATTGTCAAATGAAGAAGGACGATTTAAAATTCAATTCGAGACCCCTCCACAAACTGAAGATTCACTTTTCATTTCCTGCATGGGTTATAAAACTTTGGGGTATCCCATCACCTCATTTAAAGACAGTATTGTTTTATTGCCTTCCAAAACAATTGCCTTAGGTTCCATTATTTTATCCAACCAAAACTTGAGTGCAGAAGACATCATCAAGGCAGTAAAAAAAAATATCTCGGAGAAATATGAGTTGCGACTAACCAATAAAAAAGTTTTTTTTAGAGAATCGGGAGCCCAAGAATTTAAAACGCTAAAAGTCAACATAAAAAAATCTTCTATTAAAGAATTTGATCAAGCCTTTTGGGACAGTACGCTTTTAAAAGTTCCACGGAAAAACGAATGGCACACTGAGGTTTTAGGGAATTTATACGGAGATTTTACAAGAGAAAATCAGAAACTAGAAATTGAAAAAGCACTTGAATTAGAAGACAAAAAAACTACTGCAATATTTAATAATATTGAAAAAGCATTTGATACCATTTTAAAACAAAATGTAAAAAAGGATTCCTACTTTAAACTCAGAATGGGGATTATTAGCACAAAATTAGAGGATGTAGATTTTAATTCCTCCGACAAAGACACCTTATCGCCTGATGAAAAATTAGCCCAGAAAAAAGAGTCTTTTTCCAAATGGAAAAAAAGACTTCTAACCAATGTTATAAGTTCATTATTCAAAAAAGAAGCACTGTCCATATCGGTTTTGGAGAAATCCAATCGTTATGATTTCGAAAAGGTAAATTTTACTTATTTCAACGATACCCCCGTTTATGTACTCGAATTCAAACCGAATAGAAATGAGGACTTTGCGGGTAAACTCTATGTTGATGCGGATGAAATGGCACTCATTCGAGTGGAATATAAAAACATACAAAACCTGCGTGACCTGAGCTTACTGGGCTTCTCTTTTACACATTATTTTAAAGAAGCCACAATTCAGTTTAAAAAAATGAATACAGGAAAATACGCAGTAGAATATTTGGAACTCACGGATCAATTTGAAACAGGAGTAAATCGCTCCTTTAGCATTATAGAAAAAAATAAAATTGTTAAAGGACGGAACAAACAAAATGAATTAAAAATGGAATTGAATCTCAGTACCAATCAATTTCAAAAATATCAAATCGTCGTTTTTGAAACCCAGCGTATTTCACAAGAAACCTTTGATGCTTTTACAGAAAATCCCAATGTTTTGCCCGTCAATCTCATCCAATATGACCCTGGATTTTGGGAGGGGTATACCATCATAGAACCCAATCAGGCAATTAAAAAATTTAAAGTAGAGAAATAATTTTTTAATAAAACACTAGGATCCCATAAGGACCCTAAAATTTTCAATATATTTCAGTTACATTAGCGTAAAACCCGAGGGAATGAAAAACTTTTTATTGCTACTATTCACTTGTTGCCTATTAACTCAATGTCAGTCAATCAATACTGAAAACACATCAGTTACTTTTACAATTGATTCCTTTGATGTGGCCAAAAATCAAATGGAAGTTATTTTTTCCATCACAAATCCCACTGACAGCATATGGGAAGGAGGCAACTGGTCCCTGCATTGGAATTCAATTTTTGGAGAAACTATACCCGAAAGCCTCCCTGAAGGAATGGAATATACCTATGTGGATGGACAACAATATTTGATCTTAACTTTTGGAGAACAATACAGTCTAAAACCCAATGAGAAATTAATTTTTTCAGCAAAACAAAAGGGAATTATCCCACGTTTAGCCATGGGGCCTATGGGTTTTTTTGTACATCTAGAGAAAACACAAACCAACATCGATCTAACAAGTGAAATCGTTTGGGAAAATGCAAAAGGAATTGAGGAACTCAATATTCCTTCTGCTGCGGATCGTTATGCCACCTACGAAGCTTTAGAATTAGTGGATAAAGAAAAACTAGATTGGGTAATTCCCTCCCCTCAAAAACAAATTATAACTGGAAATTACCGCACTCCATCTGCTTTGAATTTTGATTTGAGCGGGTTTGAAATAGATGCAGATTTCATCAAAAAAAGACTTCAAGAAGGGCTTAGAGTTCAAGTGGATTCTGAAGCGAATTCTGATTCTAATATAAAAGTGATCAAAAACAATGCTTTAGAAAAGGAAGCGTATATACTTCGTATTACCGAAACCGAAATTCAAATGGAAGCCAGTCATGCTGCAGGACTGTTCTATGCCTTTGAATCCTTGCATCAAATTCTCTTGATAGCACAAAACGAAGAAAAAGGATGGCCCTTACTTACGATTGAAGATGCACCCCGATTTCAAAATAGAGGATTTATGTCTGAT
Organism: Flavobacteriaceae bacterium; assembly: GCA_029248185.1. Lineage (GTDB taxonomy): Bacteria > Bacteroidota > Bacteroidia > Flavobacteriales > Flavobacteriaceae > MS024-2A. Next base: position 22,093 of record JAQWJV010000040.1, read on the forward strand.
GTGGCCCGAAACTTTTACCCCAAAGAAAAACTCTTCCAAGTGTTAGATTATATGGCCCTTTATAAATTGAATCGTTTTGATTTAAAACTCAGTGATGATGACGGATGGCGTATAGAAATTCCTGGTCTCCCTGAACTCACTGAAGTTGGAGGAAAAAGAGGGTATACTCAAGATGAAAATGATCGCTTAATCCCCATGTATGGATCAGGATCTGGGGATCAAGACAGTAAGGGAAATGGATTTTTAAGTGGAGAGGATTTTGTTGAAATCATTCAATACGCCAAGCAGCGAAATATTGAAGTGATTCCGCAAATTAGTTTTCCCTCTCATGCACGAGCCGCAATAAAAGCCATGAAAGCGCGCTTTGAGAATTTTAAAGCGGCGGGAGACATGGAAGCTGCTACGGAATACATGCTTCATGATCCAGAAGATCAAAGTCAATACCGCTCCGCACAATTGTATACGGATAATGTAGTTTGCATTTGTGATCCCAGTGCTTACCGCTTTTATGAAAAAATAGTTTTTGAGATTAATGCACTTTATAAAAAGGCAGAGGTGCCCATGAAAGTATTCAATATTGGAGCCGATGAATTACCATTCGGTCCTTGGAGAAAATCTCCAAAATGCGCAGCTTATATTGCAGATCACAAAGAGATTCCCTCCATTAATGAGCTATACAATTATAATTTAAAATTGCTAAACTCAATCATCACCAAAGTGGGATCAAAAATGGTGGGCTGGGAAGATGCGCTTCTAGTTCACAGTGAAAATGAACAGTCCGAACTCAATATCAAAGAAGAACTCTTGGATTTAGACTTTATCCCCTATGTATGGAACAACAGCTGGGGAGGGGGACGTGAGGATATGATTTACAGACTAGCCAACAAAGGGTTTAAGACAATCATGAGTAATTCATCCGCCTTTTATTTCGATATGGTTGATGATTTTGACATGGAAAATAGTGGTATGAGTTGGTCGGGTTATGTTACTTATCAGGATAGTTGGGGCACAGAACCTTTAAATGTTTTTGCCAACAAGGTAAAACTAAAATCCCTTGGAATTGAGGAAGCTTCTTTAGCAACTAAAGAACTTCTGAAACCAGAAGCCTTAGAAAACTTTTTAGGAATTCAATCACAATTATGGACGGAAACAATCACCTCTGAAGAAATTTTTGACGCCTTATTCATGCCGAATTTAATCGTTTTCTCGCAAAGAGCATGGGCTGCAAAAGAACCTTGGCTAGAATTAGATACAGCTGAAGATCAAAAGCCAGCCCTTGAAAAAGCATGGAATTTATTTGTAAACAACTTGGGACAAAGACAGCTTCCAATCATCAACCAACTCTATAGCGGAATTGATTTTGACCTTCCTAAACCAGGAGGAATTGTAACCGATGGAGCATTACAGGTAAAACAACAGTTTCCTGGTCTATCTGTCCGTTATACTTTAAACGGAAGCGAACCCACTTCTAAAAGTTTACTCTATACTGAAAAAATAAAATTACCCCCTCAATCAACAATTCGTTTACGAAGTTTTGACACTAGAGATAGAGGGGGGAAAAGTATTTTATTAAACTAAATTATTTAAATCTATGGAAACAAAAAATCAGCGCTTATTGTCTCTAGATATTTTAAGAGGCCTTACCATTATCCTAATGATTCTAGTTAATGATCCTGGATCTTGGAGTGAAGTTTATGCTCCTTTTCTACATGCGGAATGGAATGGGCTTACCCCTACAGACTATGTATTCCCAACATTTTTATTCATCGTAGGAGTCTCCATTGTATTGTCCTTGGGAAAACAAGTAGATTCAGGAAAAACACGCTCACAAATTGCTAAGAAAGTAATTTGGAGAGCCTTTAAAATATATGCAGTCGGAATTTTCTTATGGCTCTGGCCCAGTTTTAACTTGGAAGGCATTCGCTGGGTGGGTGTCCTTCCTAGAATTGCAATGGTCTTTTTAGCTTGTGGCCTCATCTTTCTTTATACTTCCAGAAAAACACAAGGATATTTAGGAATAGGAATTCTTTTGGGATACTGGATTTTAATGGCCTATGTTCCTGTTCCTGGCATAGGGGCTCCAGATTTATCTTTACCCGAAAAGAATTGGGCTCATTACTTGGATTCCTTCCTGATTCCCGGGAGATTATGGAAATACACTTGGGATCCTGAAGGCTTTTTAAGCACCTTACCTGCAATTGTAAGTGGTCTAATTGGAATGTGGACGGGATATATCCTTTTGAGGAAAGAAGAGCTTAGAACGCGGCTTAATCAACTTTTCTTCTTTGGCTTTATCTTACTCTTTTTAGGAGACGCAATGCAATGGGTATTTCCTTTCAATAAAAACTTGTGGAGCTCTTCCTTCACACTATTTATGGGCGGTATCGGCATGTTATCCTTAGCTGCTTTTAGTTATTATTTTGATGTAAAACAAAGTCGCTTTAAATTTCAATTTGCCCATGTCTTTGGCGTTAATTCCATTTTCGCCTATGCGATGTCCAGCATCCTTACTGTACTTTTTTATAGTTCCAAATGGTTTGGATTCGCTTTAAATGAAAAATTTATGGGATTTTGGGAGAATATCGGGCTTCCACTAAAGCTTGGGTCTTTAGTTTATGCAATCCTCTACGTGATTATCATTTGGCTCCCGACCTATTATTTGTTTAAAAAGAAAATTTACATAAAATTATAATCAAAAAGAATCGACCTCAAAGAGGCCGATTCAAAACAAAAACAAATAATTGATTTAGATTAATGCACAGTAATCAGCTTTTTGGGCTGAGGGAGTGCTTCTTTTCGTTTGGGCAACGAAATATGGAGCACGCCTTCTGCATAATTTGCCTCAATTTTTGCAAGTTCAACACTTTCGGGAAGCGTAAATGAACGCCTGAAGCTATCATAACTAAATTCTCGACGTGTAAATTTTCCTTTTTCAGAAGTTTTTTCTTCTTTCTGGTTAGCAGAGATAGAAAGAATTCCCTCCTCCATTTCAATGGTGAAATGATCTTTTTGCATTCCCGGTGCGGCGAGTTCTATCTCAAACTGCTTTTCTTTTTCTATGATGTTTACAGCAGGTTGGGATATGGAAGATGAAAGTAGTTTGCTATTCCATTCTTGATTCATGAAATCATCTACCAACGATGGAAAAAAGGGTGTTTGTTTGCGTATTAAATTCATAATATTTTGTTTTTAGGTTAACAATTTTATTTGTTAACGCTAAAGCAAAATCAAGACCAAAAGCAAATTTTGACACTTTGGCATTCTTTTTCAATAAAAAACTGACATTTTGTCAATTAGCTGATAGCCTCTTGTACTTTATCGGCAGCTTCCTGAAAAGCAGTAGCCGAAAGCACATTCAATCCAGAAGAATCGATTAGCTCTTTTGCAATATCCGCATTGGTTCCCTGTAAACGCACAATAATCGGCACTTGAATTGCATCTCCTAGGTTTTTGTAGGCATCTACTATCCCCTGAGCTACTCGATCGCAGCGAACAATTCCTCCAAAAATATTAATCAGAATTGCTTTCACCGCTGGGTCCTTTAAAATCAAACGGAAAGCGGTTTCTACACGTGCTGCATCGGCAGTTCCTCCAACATCAAGAAAGTTGGCAGGATCCCCTCCGGCTTGTTTGATTAAATCCATAGTTGCCATCGCAAGTCCAGCACCATTAACCATACACCCGACATTACCGTCTAAGTCAACATAATTTAATCCTACAGCCCGAGCTTCCACTTCAACTGGATTCTCTTCACTCAAATCACGAAGGGCTTCAAAATCAGGATGTCTGAAAAGACTATTGTCATCTAGGGTCACTTTTGCATCTACAGCAATAATTCGATCGTCTGATGTCTTTAACACAGGATTAATTTCAAAAAGAGAAGCATCCGAACCTACATAAGCTCTGTATAAGGCACTCACGAATTTGGTCATGTCCTTAAAGGCAGCTCCAGAAAGCCCTAAATTGAAGGCGACCTTCCTTGCTTGAAACGGCATTAGTCCCAGAGCGGGGTCAATTTCTTCTGTAAAAATCAAATGGGGAGTCGCTTCAGCTACCGCCTCTATATCCATTCCCCCTTCAGTGGAATACATGATCATGTTTTTTCCTGTCGCACGATTCAAAAGGATGGACATATAAAACTCGCTGGGCTCAGAAGCTCCCGGATAATAAACATCTTCTGCAACTAATACTTGATTTACTTTTTTTCCTTCGGGTGGGGTTTGTGGGGTAATCAATTGCATTCCAATAATGGAGTCTGCGATTGTTTCAAGTTCTTGAAGGTTTTTGGCCAACTTCACTCCTCCTCCTTTTCCTCGCCCTCCGGCATGAATTTGGGCTTTTACAATGTGCCAATCGGTACCTGTAGTTTCTGTAAGTTGTTTTCCCGCTGCAACCGCTTCAGCAGCTGTTTTTGCAACAATTCCACGTTGTATCGTCACGCCAAATCCAGCTAAAACTTCTTTTCCTTGATATTCATGTAAATTCATAAGTCATTTCTAAAATCTGGTGCAAAAATAAAGAAACACAAGCGGAAAATGACCCCCCTAAGGAAAAACTTTTTGTTACAAATGTAACAATCTGTTGCAATTTTATATCGTTTGTTCGTTTTCTTTGTTAAAATCAATTTCCTTCCTACTTTCGTGCTTTACAGAATTAAAAGATGAAAGAAGCTACTTTACTTTCCATTGCAAAACAAGAAGGCCATCCGGTTTATGTTTATGATGCCCATAAGATTGAACAACAATTCACAAGACTTCAAAACGCATTTAAGGGAGTAGAAAAACTCCGAATTAATTATGCCTGTAAAGCCCTATCCAACCTCTCTGTTTTGGGATTAATGAAAAAATTGGGTTCAGGCTTGGATACGGTATCCATTCAAGAAGTTCAGATGGGAATCAAAGCTGGCTTTAATCCTCAAGATATTATTTACACTCCCAACGGTGTTTCCCTAGAAGAAATCGAGCAAGCAGCTCAAATGGGGGTTCAGATTAATATCGACAGTCTTTCCATACTTGAACAGTTCGGAACCAAACACCCTACGATTCCTGTTTGTATTCGAATCAATCCCCATGTCATGGCAGGAGGAAATAGTAATATTTCTGTGGGACATATCGATTCAAAATTTGGAATTTCTATTCATCAAATTCCCCATGTGTTGCGTATTGTGGAAAATACAAAAATGCATATAAACGGGGTTCATATGCACACAGGTAGTGATATATTAGACATTGAAGTGTTTTTATATGCTGCTGAGATTCTCTTTGATACAGCATTACAATTTAAAGATCTAGAATTTCTAGACTTTGGCAGTGGATTTAAAGTACCCTATCGTGAAGGCGACATTGAAACCAATATTGAAGAACTCGGTGATAAACTCACCGAACGCTTTCGTCGATTTTGCAAGACTTATGGAAGTAAGCTAGAACTTGTCTTTGAACCAGGCAAATTTTTAGTGAGTCAAGCAGGGTACTTTTTAGTCCAAGTAAATGCAGTAAAACAAACCACTTCTACTGTTTTTGCACAAATAGATTCTGGGTTTAATCACCTCATTCGTCCCATGTTATATGGTTCGCATCATGAAATAAAAAATATTTCTAAACCCAAAGGTAATGAACGTTTTTATACTGTCGTAGGATATATTTGCGAAACGGACACCTTTGGAAGCAATCGAAAGATTGCTGAAATTGCAGAAGGAGACTTTCTCGCCTTTCAAAACGCGGGAGCCTATTGTTTCTCCATGGCAAGTAATTATAATTCAAGATTCCGCCCTGCTGAAATTCTATGGTATGATGGACAAGCCCATGTCATTCGAAAAAGAGAAACTTTTGAGGACTTAGTTAGCAACCAAGTACTTATTGACTTCAAAGAAAAAGTAGAAGTTTAGTCAATCCCCAAGTCTGGCGGTAATTCTAAACCACCCTTTAGATAGAGTTTTCAATCTAATCCATTCTCATTTTTAGATCCCAAGCGACCGCTCCATTGATCTTTCATTGAAACAAACACTTTCTATACTATGAGTTCAAAGGATAGGAAATGAATCTCAAATGCCCTAACTTTAGAGAACAAAATAGCTTTCCATGATACAATCTTACAAAAAACCCCTTCAGCTTGAAGAACAGTATGATACCATAATTATCGGAACAGGCATGGGAAGCTTAACTACTGCAGCCTTTTTGGCTAAAGAAGGAAAAAAAGTATTGCTGCTAGAACGTCATTATACTGCGGGTGGTTTTACTCACGTGTTCAAAAGAAAAGGATACGAATGGGATGTTGGTATTCATTACATTGGGGAAGTTCAAAAAGAAAACAGTCCCTTGCGAAAAATGTTTGATTATATCACCAACAAAAATCTCCATTGGGCAGACATGGGGGAGGTTTATGATCAAGTTATTATAGGAGATAAACGCTATGATTTTGTAAAAGGAGTCAATCCTTTTAAAGATAAGATGACCTCATACTTTCCAGAAGAGCGTTCGACTATTGATGCCTATGTCGATTTGGTATTTAAGGCCAATAAAGCGATGGGGAAGTTTTACATCAACAAAGCACTCCCCAAATTAGTGGGCAGTCTCCTCGGTAACATACTGCAAAAACCCTACAGAAAGTTTTCAGAAAAAACAACCTATGAAGTGCTTCGCACCCTAACGGATAATGAAGAACTTATTAAAGTACTCTGTGGACAATACGGTGACTATGGATTACCTCCTAAACAAAGTAGTTTTGCTATGCATGCCTCTGTTGTAAAGCATTATTTTGGAGGTGGGAGTTTTCCAATCGGAGGATCTTCACAGATTATAAAAACGATTGATCCCGTCATTGAGGTAGCAAAAGGAACGATTTTGATCAATGCAGAAGTAGCAGAAATTATCCTGAAAAAACGACGTGCTATTGGAGTTAAAATGTGCGATGGGAAATCATTTTATGCCCCACTCATTATAAGTGGTGCTGGGATCATGAATACCTACAAAAAGATGATTCCCAAGACGCATAAAATCCATAAAGAATTTTCTAAGCAACTGACTAAAGTTAAACCCTCTGTAGCTCATGGCTGTCTATATATCGGTCTAAATGGAAGTCCAGAAGAATTACAATTACCCAAAAAAAATCTTTGGATTTATCCCAAAGATTTAGATCACGACAGTTGCGTGAATCGCTTTTTAAAAGACCATGATCAAGCCTTTCCCGTGGTCTATGTTTCATTCCCTGCCGCAAAAGATCCCAGTTGGACTGAACGTTATCCCAACAAAAGCACCATTGATATCATCACCTTGTTGCCTTATGAAAGCTTTAAAAAATGGGATGAAACACGTTGGATGAAAAGAGGAGAAACCTATGAAGCTTACAAAGAAGGTTTTGCTCAACGCCTATTGAATCATCTCTTTGAACATTTACCTCAACTAAAAGATAAAGTTGATTGTTATGAATTGTCTACCCCGTTGACAACAAAACATTTTGTCAATTATGAACAGGGAGAACTTTATGGTTTGGAGCATACTCCAGAACGCTACAAACAAAAATTCCTGAACCCAAGAACACCCATTAAAGGCTTGTATTTAACCGGCCAAGACATTGTAACTGCTGGCATAGGAGGCGCATTGTTTTCAGGCTTCATTACCAGCACAGCTATAACAGGCAAAAATTTTTGGAAAAAAATATACGCTTAATTGTGTGAAAAAAGCCTAATTAATTTTAGAGAGCGTCGCTAAAGTTAAATGATACGTTTCAACAAATTCCTTAACAACCGCAGCTGCAGGGAGGATACTTTCAATTTGTGCAGCCACTTGACCAATTTCCAATTCTCCCTCCACAAGATCGCCTTCAAACATGCCTTTTTTTGCGCGACCTCTCCCCAAAGCCTCTTGTAATTGCTCGGGTGAGGCACCTTCTTGATAGAGTGCTTTGATCTTTTGATAAAATGGATTTTTAAGTAAGCGTACGGGGGTTACTTCTTTTAATGTCAATTCAGTATCACCCTGTTGAGCCTTGATCACAGCCTGTTTAAAATGAGGGTGAGAAGAAGCCTCATGCGTTGCCACAAATCGTGAACCCACTTGGACACCTTCAGCACCTAGAGCCATTACAGCCAGCATCGCTGCCCCTGAACCAATTCCCCCTGCAGCGATTAACGGAATGTTAATGGCTTTCTTTACCAAAGGAATCAGAGTTAGTGTCGTGGTCTCTTCTCTCCCATTATGGCCCCCCGCTTCAAAACCTTCCGCCACGATTGCGTCCACTCCACTCTCTTGGGCTTTTAAGGCAAACTTTACCGAGCTTACCACATGCACTACAGTACAGCCGTGAGATTTTAAAAAAGCTGTCCAAAGCTTCGGATTACCCGCTGCGGTAAATACAATGGGCACTTTTTCTTCCACAATCACCTCCATCAACTGATCTATATCTGGATATAACAAGGGAACATTTACCCCAAAGGGCTTTTGAGTGGCTTTTTTACATTTCTGAATATGCTTTCTCAAAACATCAGGATACATCGACCCCGCCCCAATCAAACCCAAACCGCCTGCATTGGAAACAGCCGAGGCCAAACGCCACCCACTCGCCCAAACCATACCCGCTTGAATGATGGGATACTCTATTTCAAAAAGTCGAATGACTCGATTTTTACTCATAAAAACCGATCTACTTTCACATAGGCATCTATCACCGCCTGCTCTCCCTCTTTTCCGGACTTACTGTTTCCGTGCTCCATTCCTAAAATTCCATCAAAGCCTCTGCTGTGAATGTACTTGAAGACATTCGTATAATTAATTTCACCTGTAGTCGGTTCGTTTCTTCCAGGGTTGTCACCAATCTGAAAGTAGCCGATTTCATCCCAACATTGCTCAATATTTGGAATCAGGTTGCCTTCTTGAATCTGTTGATGGTAAATATCAAATAAAATTTTACACGAGGGAGAATCTACCGCCTTACAAATTGCATAGGCCTGCGGACTCTCTGACAAAAACAAGCCCGGGTGATTTCTAAAGTTTAAAGGCTCTAATACCATGACAATTCCATGCGGTTCTAAAAGAGCAGCGGCTTGCTTAAGACTTTCAATTACATGAGCCGTTTGATAGGCCATATTTTGTCGTAAATCAACATGGCCGGGGACCACAGTCATCCACTTGGCGTGAACCCTTTTTGCTACAGGAATGGCTTTCTTTATATAGTCTAAAAACTCTTCTCTCATACTCACATCACCGCTGGCTAAATTGGGTTTTTGCCAGTAAATTTTGTGGGCTACAAAAACACCCATTCGAATTCCCCGTCTTTCCATGGTCCGCGCCATTTTCTCTTGAAGAGTAACGTCCCTTTCTCGCATTCCATTGTCTTCAAAAGCAGTAAAACCCTGATCTGCCATGAAATTTAATTGATCAATAGGATCTGAACCCGCATGGTGTTTAAACATCCCCAAATGAGGGGCATAAGGCAAATTAAAAACGTGTTTTGAACTTACTGGTTTTGTCTTTGCAAAAGCTACAGCACCACTAAAAAGTCCAAGACCTGTTGCTCCGGCAAGCTGTGTGAAATCTCTTCTATTCATCTTAAATAAATTTTGTTTTTCCAGGTGTAGGAATAGGATACATTCCTTCAGCATCTGGTACTGTTGGTGGGGTACTATCCCATGTTAAGGATTCAGGCATCAAATGCAATTGCGAATTTAAAGCCTCTTCAAAAGTAATTTTTTTACCGGTATAAGTAGCCATTCTTCCTAATATAGCAGACAAAGTACTTTTTGCCCCATTCTCAGCATCAGCAATCACTCCTCCATTTCGTATAGAAGCAAATAACGTATCGTGCTCTACTTGATACGGATTGGCATCTTCCCCCCATTTTCTTGGGTATTTGTATTGAGTTGTTCCTTCCAAATCGGTAATTTCTCCTTTTCCAATTGCTAAACTTCCCTTCGTTCCCTGAAAAACTTCATCAACTCGACTCATGGTTCCTGGAATGTGACGACATTGACTTGATATTACCGCCCCACTTGGATAGGTAAATTCAACAAAATGATGGTCGTAGATTTCTCCATGATCAATTCCGTTTCGTACTTGACGACCTCCCATGCCTTGTGCAGATTCTGGGTAATCTCCCACAAACCAGTTTGCTACGTCTATGTTGTGAATGTGTTGCTCTAAGATGTGGTCTCCACACAACCAGTTGAAATAATACCAATTTCGCATTTGATATTCCAATTCTGTTTGCCCTGGCTTACGTTTTTTCACCCAGACTCCTGCGTCATTCCAATAGACTTGGCCACTTCTAATTTTCCCAATCGCTCCTGCGTCAATTTTTTGCTTTAAGTCAATATATTTTGACTGATAGTGCCTTTGTAAGCCTACCACTACATTTAACTTTTTAGTTTTAGCCACTTTTGCCATCTCTAATACTTTACGAATCCCAACCGGATCGGTAGCAACAGGCTTTTCCATGAACACATGTTTATTATTGTTTATAGCATATTCAAAATGATAAGGTCTAAATCCCGGAGGGGTGGTTAAAATTACCACATCTGCCATATCAATTGCTTTTTTGTATGCATCAAATCCTACAAAACGATTTTTTTCATGAACATTGATCACCTTCTCCCCGTCAAAATGTTCTGAAATTCCTTTGAGACTTCGTTCAATTCGATCGCCAAAAGCATCAGCCATGGCCACTAACTCTACATTCTCATCTGCGGTTAGAGCTTGCACTGCTGCTCCTGACCCTCTACCTCCACAGCCCACCAAAGCCAATTTTAACTTTTTTTCTGCATGAACATGAACCATCCCCTCTACGGTAATGGGTACGGTTAATAAAGCACTGGTAGCTAAAGCTGTTTTTTGGACAAAGGCTCTTCGAGACTGTCCTTTTTCTTTTTGGTTTTTACTCTTGTAAGTCATAATTCTGATTTGTTATTGTTATTTGATTTAATCGGTTTCGTAACTCCAATATTTTTTTTGATCCTCAATCGAAGGTACTTCTACAGGTCGAACGACCCGAAATCCAACAAAAGGAGCATCTGTATGCCACCATTTGCTTTTGGGTATTTGGGGGTCTCTTTTTTTCCACTTTTTTGATGAAGGTCTTCGTGCCGCAGAACGCAGTCGCTCAGGATTATCCATCCAAGATCCCCCTCGTACTACTTTTGGATAAACTTTTTCACCTCTCTCTAAAGGAGAATCCACTCCTTTTTTTCGTTTGGAATAGGCCGTTGGAACATATTGATCTAGAGTCCATTCGGCTACATTTCCATGCATATCATAGAGTCCCCATGCATTGGGCTTTTTCGTACCTACTTTTTGATATTTTTCATTGCTATTTTCTGCATACCACGCATAGTGGGTTAACTCCGACACTTCCTCTCCGAAGCAATAAGCAGCAGTACTCCCTGCTCTAGCTGCGTATTCCCATTCTGCCTCGGTAGGTAATCGATAAAACTTTCCTGTCATGGCGGATAACCATTCGCAAAATTTTACTGCAGCTAATTGTGTCATACAAATTGCCGGATAACCATCGGTTCCCATCCCGAAACTCATTTCTACATAAGGAGTGGTCGCTCCAGAAACTGCATCAACATCTATAGCAACTTCACTAGTCTCATCTTTTTTAATTTGATATTGGTCAGACGCTCTACTCACAAAAAGGTTGTATAAATCCCATGTAATTTCAACCTGACTCATCCAGAAAGCATTTAATGTAACCCCATGCTTTGGTCCTTCATCTCCAAAATGGCCCACCTCTGTTTTCTTACTTCCCATAACAAAGTCACCCCCTTTGACATAAATCATGGGGAGTTCAAATTCTATTCCATAAATTTTCTCTTTATAGGAAGATTGCTGTGCCATCAAAAGATTCATTCCATGGAAGAGAATCAATAAAGAGGAATAAAAAAATGATCTTGAAGTTTCCATACTTACTAATGTAGTATTTTTAAATGTATTCGAAAAAAAGGTCGCACTTGACAACCTAAAACCTTGAAAGAGAAAATTCAATAGTAAAACTTAGTATGGCTACGTTGTAATTCAAATCCTTATGAAAAACGAATGTTAGGGAAGTAAAGTCCTCAAAAGTTTTGGAATGCAACATGGATTTAAGCAAAATTTGCATGCAAACTCGATCCAGTACCTTTTGTCTTAAAGCGGGGGAAATACGATTTTCTACGGATATTCCAAAAAGATCACCATTGGCTTTATGCCATTCAAATTCATGCTTTTCTGGAGCCCTCTGAACTTCATGCTGCCCAAATAGCGTGGAACTCCAAAGGATAACAAGACCGATAAAAATAAATTTTGTGGTTAAAGACTGGGACATAAGCTTTCGAAATGATTATCTTTAAAACAATATAAAGATATAAAAACTGTGCTTCCTTATCCTAAACCCATACTATGTTCAAATCACACCCTCTCCTACCCAACCAATGGTTTATTCTTATTGTAATGATTAGTATCTTTTTTTCCTGTGCACAAGAAAACACACTCACTCAAAATAATCTAGAACATGAAACTAGTCCCTATTTACTGCAGCATGCCAAAAACCCTGTTTTCTGGCAACGTTGGGATCGTGAGGTATATGATCGTCAGAATACGCAAAAAAAGTTACTGGTAGTCAGTATTGGCTATTCCAGTTGTCATTGGTGTCATGTGATGGAGAAAGAGACTTTTGAAGATCAGGAAGTTGCTGATTTTATGAATGAAAGCTTTATTAGTATTAAGGTAGATCGTGAAGAAAATCCAGAAATTGACAACATTTACATAACCGCCACCCAAATGATGACAGGCAGCGGAGGTTGGCCTCTTAATGTAGTTTGTTTACCCGACGGTCGTCCCGTTTATGGAGGAACCTACCACACCAAGGCACAATGGCTAGAAGTTTTAGGGAAAATTCAAAAGCTGTACGAAAACGATAAAAACCAACTTGAAGAATTTGCCGATCGGGTAGAGAAAGGAATTCAAGAGGTGAATACTTTTGAAATTTATCCCGAGCCTAAGCTCATTTCTCCCTCCCTATTAGTAAATGAAATGGACTATTGGATGCGAGCATGGGATTTGAAATGGGGAGGTGAAAAACGTAGCCAAAAATTCATAACCCCTGTAAAGTTCAACTACATCCAACAATATCAAAAACTTACGGGTGATGAAAAAATCAAAGCATACTTTGAGAATAGCCTTCAGACTATTGCAAATAGTGGTGTTTTCGATCCGCTAGAGGGAGGTTTCTTCCGCTATACTGTAGATCCCCATTGGAATATTCCCCATTTTGAGAAAATGCTGTATGATAATGCGCAAATTTTAGGCTTGTATTCCAACGCTTACAAACAAACAAAAAACAGCGTTTTTAAGGAACGTGTTTATCAAACCTTTTCCTTTTTAAAAGAACGTATGTCCAATCCAGACGGAGGCTATTATGCCGCAATCGATGCTGACAATAATGAAGGGGAAGGCCGTTATTATGTATTTACTAAAGAAAGCGTTCAAGCAGCAGCTGATGAGGATTTTGATTTGTTGGTGGCGTATTTTAATATTGACCTCAACGAACCCTTTGAGGAACATTTTTATAATTTAAAGCTTTCTTCCTTTGATACTGCCTTTTTGGAACAACACAAAATAGACAAAGAAACTTTAGAAGCAAAAAAAGAGACTTGGATCTCTAAACTCAAAGTAGAAATGCAACAGCGTGAATTTCCATTAATTGACACTAAAATAATTACCTCATGGAACGCTTTGTTGATCGTAGGGTTAACTCAAGCTTATGAAGCCTTTGGCGACCCTCAGTTTATAAATGAAGCGGAAAGTATTTATTCCTTTCTAAAAGAAAACACCTACAAAAAGCGTCATTTTTTCCACACCTTTCAAGAAGGAAAACCAAAAATAGATGGGTTTTTAGAAGATTATGCTTTTATGACGCAAGCGGCTATTGCACTCTATAAAACCTCTGGAAATAAAATATTCTTGGAAGATGCGCTTGCTTTCAATGCCATCGTACTCAAAGAATTTAAGGATGATGCCTCGCCTTTTTTTACCTTTACGAAAGATCCCACACTTTTCACGAAAATTGTTGGGGTGGATGATAACGTTATTCCCTCTGCCAATGCTGTTATGGCTGAAAACTTATGGATCCTTGGACAATGGACAGGGGAAGAATCCTATTCTAGGCAAGCGCAGGAAATGCTTCAAGGTGTACTCCCTTACTTTTCAGAGGGAAGAAGCAGTGATTATACTCAGTGGAGTCAACTCCTTGTCATGGAAGCCTATCCCTATTATGAAGTCGTTATTGTAGGTCCTGAAGCAAAAACTAAAACCATAGAATTCCAAAAAGAATATTATCCCAATGTAGTCTTTCAAACCACAACCCTAGCTAGTGATTTACCTTTATTGAAAGATCGTTTTTTTGAAGGAGAAACTTATGTTTATGTTTGTCAAAACAGAGTCTGCTTGCGTCCAGTTGAAAGTGTGAAAGAAGCGATAGAACAAATGGAAAATTGGGAAAATTAAGAAATCACCCCAGAACCTATCAATTCCTCATCTTGATACCACGCCACAAACTGCCCTGAAGTAATGGCCGATTGTGGGGCTTGAAAAGAAACGTATAGAGCCTCCTCAGTCTGAAAAAGCGTTGCTTGTTGTAAAGCTTGTCGGTATCGAATACGAGCCCATACCGTCTTGGTTTCTCCGGGCTCTAAGCTTAAATCTTCCCGAACCCAATGAATATCTTCTTGAGCCACTTTTAAGGCATAGCGAAACAATCCTGGGTGGGCTTTTCCTTGGCCCACATAGATTGTATTGTCTTCAACATTGGTGTCAATAACAAACAAAGGCTCCACATTCCCTCCTACTCCCAGTCCTTTTCGCTGACCAATGGTATAAAAATGAGCCCCATTATGTTCGCCAACTACAGCTCCATCTGAAGGTTGATAACGTACTTTTTTTGCCCGATTGACTAGATCGTTTTGTGGATTTTCAGATTCAGAATAAACCGAAAAATCAGTTGGAATTTCAATAATGGTTCCCGTTTTAGGTTTTAATTGCTGCTGTAAAAAATCAGGTAATTTTACTTTTCCAATAAAGCACAGTCCTTGGGAATCTTTTTTCTCAGCAGTTACCAAATCTTGCGCCAAAGCAATTTTTCTCACTTCTTCTTTTTGCAAATGTCCGATTGGAAATAAAACATGTGCTAATTGCTGTTGTGTCAGCTGGCATAAAAAATAGGATTGATCCTTATTGTTGTCTGCTCCAGCTTTAAGCTGATGAATAAGGGTTCCCGTTGAGCTTGTAAAAGTACTTTTCTGACAATAATGACCTGTGGCTATGTAAGTTGCACCTAAAGACAAAGCAATCTCTAAAAAGACATCAAATTTAATCTCACGGTTACAAAGCACATCGGGATTGGGTGTTCGACCCTTTGAGTATTCATCAAACATATAATCTACTATCCGTTCCTTGTACTCTTTGCTCAAATCGACGGTTTGAAATGGAATTCCTAGCTTTTCTGCAACCAGCATGGCATCATGACTATCTTCCAGCCAAGGACATTCATTGGAGAGGGTTACCGACTCGTCATGCCAGTTTTTCATGAACAAACCAATGACCTCATAGCCTGCTTCTTTCAAAAGATAAGCAGCCACACTGGAATCTACACCACCAGAAAGTCCCACAATAACACGTCCCTTACTCATAGGGCAAAGATAAGCAGTATTAAAGAATTATTTACGCCCTGCTTTTTTCTGTTTTTCAGCTTCTTCCATTGCTTTTTGAAGGCGCGCAGAAAAACCACCTGCTTTCTTGGGCTTCTTTTTATTTTCCTCAATTTTAGCATGGATTTTATTATCGTCAATAATAAAATTCTTGATCACCAACATCAAGATGATGGTCAATAAGTTGGAAACAAAATAGTATAAACTCAATCCACTTGCATAATTATTGAAGAAGAATAACATCATCAAAGGCATTAAATACATAATGATTTTCATGTTGGGCATCCCCGGTTGTTGAGGCATACTTTGTTGTCCCGTGGTCATTTGAGTGTAAAAGAAAATCGCAATAGAGGCTAAAATTGGGAACAAACTCACATGATCTCCATAGAAAGGAATACTAAATCCTAATTCTAAAACAGAGTCATAGGAAGATAAGTCATCTGCCCACAAGAAACTTTTATCTCGTAACACAAAGGCTACAGGAAAAAAAGAAAATAACGCATAGAAAACAGGAAGTTGAATCAGGGCAGGAATACATCCTGACATCGGATTGGCTCCTGCACGAGAGTATAAACTCATGGTTTCTTGTTGTCGTTTTACGGCATCGTCTTTAAACTTTGCATTGATCACTTCAATATCCGGACGCAAGAGTTTCATTTTAATCTGGGATACATACGATTTGTAGGTCACAGGAGACATGGCCAATCGAACGATTAAAGTCATGACAATAATGGCAATACCATAGGAAAGGAAAGACGACAAAAATTCAAAAAGAGGTAAGAAGATGAATTTATTAATCCATCCAAAGATCCCCCACCCCATTGGAATAGAGGTTTCTAAATCCCCTTCTAGGTTTTGTAGCGTTTTATAATCCGTTGGTCCATAATAAAAGCTAAGATTCGTGTTTAAATTTCCTGATGAAAGCACAAGTGGATAGGCTGTTTCAAAGCTTTTTGTAAACTTTTCTTCCAAAGACTCATCACTTGCAAGGTTGACAGATGTCAAAGCTGCTGATGGGATGGGTGTATCGGGAATTAAAATGGCACTAAAGAAATGTTGACGATAGGAGATCCATCGAATTCCCTCGCGAGTTTCTTTATCCTCTCCATTCATGGATAAATAATCAACACGGTCCTCTTCATATCCGAAGGTAAACTCAGTGTATCGATTTTCATAATCTATACTAATGGAGTTTCTGAAGGCATTGGTCTTCCAATCCAATTGAGGTGGAGTTGCACTATTCAAAAGACGTTGCATTCCTTCTGTCTTGAGGGTAACGGTATGCAAGTAGCCCGTTTTTGGGAAATGATATTCAAACGCTACATATTGACTTGCGGAAAGACTTGCCTTCATAACCAAGTGATAAGCATCTCCCAAATCGGCAAGTGTCGGTGAAAAATACATTTCCCTGGTATTCATAATACGTCCATCCAAAGTGGTCATCATAATGTTGAAGTCCGCATTAGATTGATCAATCAAACGAACGGGAGCATCTTCAAAATTTTCATATTCATCTAATTGAAAAAGGGCTATTTGACCTCCTTTAGACTGCACTTCAACACTAAAATTATCTGTTTGAATTTTCACATTCTCAATGGCTTTAGGAACAAATAAAGTCCCTAAATCTCCAAAAGCCTCCACTTTTTGTTGTTGCACAATGGAGTCTGAAACGGAAACAACTTCGGGAGTAGATGTTGCGGTTGTCCCTTGTTCTGTTGTCACTTGAGTTGGGGTGGCTTCTTCGGGTCCATTTCTATAGAGCATCCAGGTTAGAATGACTGCAATTAAAATAAATCCTATAAACTGATACGGGTCAAACTTTTTTTCTTCCATAATTTATTTTCAAGTTTAGGCCTTGCTTTTTTTTACTAAACTGGCTTTTACAAAGGCCAAAAACAAAGGGTGGGGTTTTGATACGGTACTCTTATATTCGGGATGAAACTGAACCCCTACAAACCAAGGGTGATTTTTGTGCTCTATGATTTCTACCAATCCGGTTTCGGGATTCATTCCGGATACGACAAAATTTTCATCAAAAATTTGATCTGAAAAATCATTATTAAATTCATAACGATGTCTATGACGCTCAGAAATCATATTGGTCCCATAGGCCTTTTCGGCAAGAGAACCCGCAGTCAAAGAACAATCCCAAGCTCCTAATCGCATTGTACCTCCTTTGTTGATAATACTTTTTTGGGACTCCATTAAATCAATTACAGGAGCTTTACAAGCAGGATCCATTTCAGCAGAATTGGCTTCTTTAAGTCCCGCATTATTTCTGGCATATTCAATTACTGCCATCTGCATTCCAAGACAAATCCCCAAAAAGGGAAGTTTACTTTCTCTAGCATGAGCAACGGCAATAATCTTCCCTTCTATGCCTCGCTCACCAAAACCAGGAGCTACGATCAGTCCCTGAAGCGGCGCTAAAATGTCAGCCACATTCTCTTCATTCAATTCTTCTGAGTGAATACTCACTACTTCTATTTCAGTTTCATTTACTGCTCCAGCATGGATCAAAGATTCTAAAATAGATTTATACGAATCTTGTAATTCTACATATTTACCAACCAATCCAATCTTGACGGTATGTTTTGGATTTTTGAACTTGGTTAAAAATTCATTCCAAGGCCTGAGATTCAATGCTTGTTTGGGTTTCAGCTGAAGCTTATCCAAAACAACGCGATCTAAACCTTCTTCAAGCATTTTGAGTGGAACATCGTAAATGGTTTCTACATCAATGGATTGTATGATCGCTTCGCGCTTTACATTACAAAACAAAGCTAACTTTTGGCGTAAATCTTCAGACAATTCATGCTCTGTTCTACAAACGATAATATCCGCAGAAATTCCACTTTCCATCAGAGTCTTTACAGAGTGTTGAGTAGGCTTGGTCTTTAACTCTCCGGCAGCAGCTAAAAAAGGAATTAGTGTTAAATGAATTACGATTGAATTTTCTCTACCTAAATCCCAAATCATTTGACGAACGGACTCAATGTAGGGAAGGGATTCGATATCCCCAACCGTTCCCCCAATTTCTGTGATGACAATATCGTATTGATCGGTTTCACCCAAAAGGCGCATCCGTTCTTTGATTTCATTGGTAATATGGGGAATCACCTGTACGGTTTTTCCCAAAAACGCTCCACGGCGCTCTTTTTCAATAACGCTTTGATACACCCTTCCTGTAGTTACATTATTGGCCTGAGAAGTGTTCACATTCAAGAAACGCTCGTAATGGCCTAAATCAAGATCCGTTTCGGCACCGTCATCGGTAACAAAACACTCTCCGTGTTCATAGGGATTTAAAGTTCCCGGATCTACGTTGATATAAGGATCAAATTTCTGAATGGTCACTTTGAAATTTTGCGCTTGTAATAGCTTGGCTAAAGAAGCTGCAATAATTCCTTTTCCTAGTGATGATGTAACCCCTCCGGTTACGAATATATATTTGGTGTTGGACATCCGGTTGTTTTTGACAGTTAACCTACCGGGCTCAAATTTACAAAAATCAAAGAGAACTTCTCGCTGCTTCGCTTCATTCTTTTATTTCAAATATTTCATAGCCCTCATGCTGCAGGATAAACAAAGCCTTATTGGCATAAGCATCATTTTGCTCTTTGTCATAGAGAAATCGATTAGAGAAATACTCTGTTTCACCTAAACTCAATGATTCAGGCAACTCCTTCGCTACAGCCGTTCTTAAAATCGCATCCAAAACAACATCATATCCTCGAATGGCTTCTTTGGTAGGAGGCTTTCCATATTCATGAATAAAAGCCGAAATAAATTCTTTATCTAACTCCGGATCCAATGGTTTAAAACCAACGGGATAGGTAAAGCTAACTCCCCCTAATACTGCTCTGGATAAATTTTCATTATCATAGGCATTACTTCGGTAACTTGTAAAAACTTGAACTTCACGGTCTTGGGAATTTTGCGCATTGAACTGGGAGATGGCACTCGCAATCAATGGAAAAGACTGGGTTTCCAAAAGGATTTTATTCGGCAACGAATCCACCAATAAAGAATCCACTAGCTCAGGCAATAAATAGTCTTGTTTTTCAGGCCGCAAACTAATTGCCCAAGGGAAACGCTGCTTCAATTGACGCTCAAGACTCCTGTTTAAGGAATCAGCTACAATGACCACATTGTGAGTAGAATCTATTTGCGACTCTAAATGGGTGTACATTCTATTGCGAAAATCAGCTTGTTGAGTTACAGATTGAAAAACATTCTTCCTAAAGACAACTGAATTTGAAGAAAGCGGAGCAATTTTAGGGATCGCACTTAAACTGGCTTCATTTGACACCAAGTTGAAATTGTTTGGAATAAGAGGTCCAACAATTAAATCTTGCTCTTTTAAAGCCCCTGAGCGAATAATTTGTTCTACTCTTGCAACCTTGTTTTCGGTATCAAGGGTGGTCAAATCAATGTCAATTCCTTTGGCTGCAGCGCGTTTCATCGCAAAAAGAACCCCTGAATAAAAATCCAATGAAATCGTATGTAAGTTTCTTCCTGCTAATATTTTTTCAGTATCCTCTATGGAGTCAAAAACAATTTCTTTTGCCTTAAAAGGCAATAAAACTCCCATCTTTATTTTACGCAGCTGCAGTGTTGAATCCAATAGGTTGGTTCGTTCAACCAATAAATCATTTTCAACTTTTAATTTTCCGCTTTGCTTTCCTGGAATCTTTAAAATCATTCCGGCCTGAAGTCCTGTACTTGCTAAACTTGGATTAAGCGAATCCAAGACTTGCTGACTCACACCCAACTTTTTTTCTATGCGATAAAAGCCCTCTTTAGGTAATACTTTATAATAATTATACAATGAGTCCTTTGTAGGCAAAGGTTTTGCTTCGACAAAATGGGGTAATTGAATTTCTTGTCCTATTTTGAGTCCCTCTTTTATTTCTGGGTTTAAAGAATCCAATACCGCTATGGTAGTCCCATACTGATATGCCAATCGCCATTTGGTTTCTTTGGGTGCCACCAAATGAATCAAGGCTTCCGTTGAAGTCGTTACCGTATTGGATAGTGGCTCTTCTTTTTTCTGAATTTCTTCAGCATAGACCGGTATTCTTAAATTCATTCTTCTTTTAATACCCACTCGCTCTACCAAGGGATTGTATTCCAATAATTGGTTTTCCAAAATTCCATATTGTTCCACAATCTCTTTCAAACTCTCGTTTCTACTGACTCGATGATTAATGAATCGTTCAGGAGTTTGAGCTTCTGAAAAAAAACTGAACAGAAAAAATAAGGTGAAAATGAATTTAAATTGTTTCATATTTAATTACTTACAAAAACTATTCCCATTCTATTGTAGCAGGTGGTTTCGAACTGATATCGTACACTACTCGATTGACTCCTTTCACACTGTTGATGATTTCATTGGAGATTTTTTGCAAAAACTTGTAGGGTAAATCCACCCAATCTGCAGTCATACCGTCTGTAGATTGAACCGCTCTCAAAGCAACACAACTCTCATAGGTACGCTCGTCTCCCATAACACCTACACTGCTTACAGGAAGAAAAATTGCTCCTGCCTGCCATACCTTTTCATATAAATTCCAAGCTTTAAGACCTTGTATAAAGATTGCATCCACTTCTTGAAGCATTCTTATTTTATCGCGGGTAAGGTCTCCTAAAATTCGAATGGCAAGACCCGGACCTGGAAAAGGGTGTCTTCCTAAAAGTTCGGCATCCATTCCCATACTTTTTCCAACGCTGCGTACTTCATCCTTAAACAACATTCGAAGTGGCTCCACTAACTCTAATTTCATATAATCAGGAAGTCCACCCACATTATGGTGTGATTTGATTGTTGCAGAAGGCCCATTTACAGAAATAGATTCTATTACATCCGGATAAATCGTCCCTTGGGCAAGCCACTTGGCTCCCTCAATTTTTTGTGCTTCGGCATCAAAAACATCAATGAAGGTTTTACCAATTATTTTTCTTTTGGTCTCAGGATCAGAAACGCCTTCTAATGCATCTAAAAATTGATCTGTAGCGTCCACTCCTTTAACATTCAATCCCATTCCAGCATATTGTACCAAAACTTCATCAAATTCATTCTTTCTGAGCAAGCCGTTGTTTACAAAAATGCAATTTAAATGCGCTCCAATGGCTTTGTGTAATAACATTGCGGCCACTGAAGAATCAACTCCCCCAGACAAACCCAGTATGACCTTTTCCTCCCCTACTTTTTCTTTCAACTCTTTAATCGTGCTCTCCACAAAAGAATCAGGTGTCCAATCTTGTTTTACTCCTGAAATATGAACTAAAAAGTTTTCTAAAATCTGCTTTCCGTCATTGGAGTGATAGACCTCAGGGTGAAATTGAATGGCATAGGTTTCCTCATTCTTAATTTTAAAAGCAGCATTTTCAACATCTTCAGTACTTGCCAATAGCGCTGCTCCTTCGGGAAGGTTCAAAATCGTATCGGCATGACTCATCCAAACTTGACTGTTTTCAGTCACGTCCTTAAAGAATGGACTGACCGAATCAACCAGAGAAAGATGGGCTCTTCCGTATTCACGGGTGTTGGATGGACTTACTTTACCCCCAAAAAAATGAGCTAAATATTGAGCTCCATAGCATACGCCTAGCAGGGGGATTTTACCTTTAATTGCTGATAAATCAGGATGAGGCGCATCTTCACTGCGAACAGAAAAGGGTGAACCGGATAAAATCACCGCTTTAAAAGAGGAAATGGCTTTTGGAGGGTTGTTATAGGGATGGATTTCACAGTAAATAAAAAGCTCCCGAACACGGCGAGCAATTAACTGAGTATACTGTGAACCGAAGTCGAGAATGAGTACTTTTTCTTGCATGAGCAAAAATACAATTTAAGCCGAATTAAACAAGGCTCAGATCAAGAAGTCAGAAGTAAAATATCAACGCCTTTTCAATGCTTTAATATTCAACTAAAATAAAGTTGGGATTCATGGGGTCTAGGGCATCAAAAAGTCTTGGAAGAAAGTCTGATCCCAATTCCAAATACAAGCTAACGAAATTCAAGCTTCGCTCTTGTAAAGAATCATTTGGAAACAATTGCTCATGCAGCATAACCAACCTATTAACCTGATCGGAGAGCACGCGTTTTTGTGCTTTGAGTAAGCGCTTTTCAAGATGTTCTATCCCTCTTAATTGCTTGACTTCTTGAGCAGCTACTGCCCCTTTAAAGGATTTGTCTGTTTGCTCAACCAATCCATGCAAATCTTCAAACTGCTTCTTTAATGCTGTTTTCAAAAAGTCAAGATCCAAGTCAATATTACTGATTTGCCTGATTTTCTTATTGATCAATGCATTGCGTTTTAAAAACAACTCAGAGGCTTTTATCTCCAAGTTTTTCATTTTCTTTCCTTGCTTCTCAGAAAAAAGTAAAGCTGAATTTCGAACTAATAGAATCGGAAAAGGGATATTCAAGTGTTCAAAATTACTTTTCAACTGAAACCAATAGGCCAACTCTCCTCCTCCCCCGATATAACATAAATTGGGTAATATGACTTCTTGATATACGGGACGTAAAATTACATTGGGTGAAAATCGTTCGGGATGCTTATCTAGAAGTGTGTAAAAAGCAGAGGAAGTAAATTTTTGCTCTGTACCATTTAACAGAAAATCTTCTCCTTCCTTTTCAATTCGATAACGCCCGTGAGTAGTTAAATAAAAGAGATTAATTGCTCTGGGGTTTACCTGAGGTGTGTAATTTTCATCATATCCTTGTTGAATTTTTCGAACTTGTGAACTTACTTTTTCAAAGGAAAATTGATTTGTCAGCTCCTCTTTTAAAACGGGCAAAAAAAGATGCTTTAATTCGGCTTTATTGGGTTCAATAACGACCAATCCCTTATCTCCAAAAAGTTGATTGACTAGTCGAAAAGTCGCTTCGGATAAGCTTTTAGAAGAGCGATAACTGGTTTGAATCCACTCTTTAACGGTGTTAGCTTCGGGTTGTGAAACCAAATGCTGTTCAAAAACATGCAAAACTTCTTGAAGATCATCTAAAGGCAAATCCCCTACGGCTCCCGCAGCTTCGCGATGCCATTTGATACTTTTATCTTGAAATCGGAAGGCGCTAATTTCTTCAAAATCATGATCCTCACTTGCCATCCAATAAACGGGTACAAAATTAGAATTGGGGTATTTCTTTTTTAGCTGATCACATAAATTGATCGTACTGATTATCTTATAAATAAAATACAGAGGACCAGTCATCAAACACAATTGATGCCCCGTTGTAATCGTAAATGTATTGTCTTGTTCTAGCAGATCTAAATTTTCAGCTACCTCAGCCGATGGTTTCAGAATAGCATATTGCTCTCTCAAAGTTTGGACGAGAACATTTCTATTGGCAGCAGAAAAACTACTTTTCTTGAGTTCAATTTGCGAAGCGAAATTGTCTAATTCAGGAAAAGCACCATAAAAAGGCTTCAAGGTTTCTTTTGCAGATAAATAATCGCAAATCAAGGTTGAAAAACGACCGGTTTCCTGAAAAGAGAGTTGCTGATTACCCATGAACAATTTTATGTAAAGATATTCGTTTTTTTGGGAAAAGAAATTCAGAGTTCCTGTAGAAAGTGTACATTTATTTTTTAAAACTAAAATTCTATGTTACGCCCACACTTCAGTCTATTTTTTCTTTTATTTATATGGATCACGAATGCCCAGGTAAAGACCCCAGACACTTTTCTGGGATATACACTAGGCACAAATTTCACCCGACACCATCAAGTCGTAGATTATTACCGACACCTTGAGGCTAACTCTACCAGTATCAAATTACAAGCTTATGGAAAAACTAACGAAGGTCGTTTACTGCAATTGGCTTTTATTTCCAGCCCAGAAAATCTTGAAAATCTTGAAAGTATTCGGAAAACACATCTGCAAAACAGTGGGATGGAACCCGGACCCAAAAATGATAACAAAGTGATCGTTTGGCTAAGTTATAATGTTCATGGAAATGAATCTTCCAGCACAGAAGCTTCTATGAAAACAGCACACGCACTACTTACCCAATATCAAGACTGGCTCCAAGACACCCTTGTAATTTTAGACCCCTGTATTAATCCTGATGGAAGAGATCGCTATGTGAATTTTTATAATCAAACAAAAAGCTCACCTTATGATAGCAATGGCTTGACCCGTGAACATAGCGAATCCTGGCATAATGGACGAAGTAACCACTACATGTTTGACCTCAACAGAGACTGGGCATGGATCACCCAAGTCGAATCCCAACAAAGACTGAAACAATACAATCAATGGTTGCCACATATCCATGTTGACTTTCACGAACAAGGCATTAATAATCCCTATTATTTTGCTCCTGCTGCCGAACCATTGCATGAAGTGATTACCGATTTTCAAAAAGAATTTCAAGATACTTTAGGTAAAAATCACGCCAAATACTTTGACCAAGAAGGATGGTTTTATTTTACCAAACAAACATTTGACCTCCTTTACCCTAGTTATGGAGATACCTACCCAACCAATCTGGGCGCTATAGGAATGACCTATGAACAAGCTGGTGGGGGTTATGCTGGATTGGGAGTGAACAATAATGAAAATATTGAAGTAACTCTGACCGATCGTATTGCTCATCATTACACCACCGGAATTTCAACGGTAGAAACAGCCACAAAAAACAAATCGGTCCTCAACAAAAATTACCAAGCGTTTTTTAAGAATCAAAATTTGAAATACAAAAACTTTGTGCTCGAAGGACATCCTGATAAGCTTAGTGCGCTGGCGCGATTTTTAGAACATCATGAAATTAAAAGCTACGGACTTGAAAAAAATAGTTCGGTTAAAGGGTATGATTACCAAAAACAGCGAGTTGGAAATACCTCTTTTTCTCAAAAAGCCTTGGTCGTCCCCACAAACCAACCCAAAGGAAAGATGGCACAAATTCTTTTGGAACCCCAAACTAAACTCAATGATTCCCTTACCTACGACATCACTGCATGGTCACTACCCTATGCTTATGGATTAAAAGCCAATGCCACCAGAGAAAACCTTGCAACGGTTCCATTTCCATCAGCTCTAGAGCCCAATACCCCCCTTTCTAAAAAAGTCTATGGTTATGCACTCCCCTATAAAAGTTTTGCTGATGCTCAATTTTTAGCCGCCCTTCTCAAAGCGGATTTAGGGGTACGATATAACAGCGTACCTATTACTAATAGTGGAAAATCTTGGGAGCGCGGAAGTCTTTTTGTTCTCAAAGGAGATAACCTAAAAAAAGATTCTTACCTAGAAAAGCTAGAAATGCTAGCCACACAATTTGGAAGAACACTCCATCCCATCACCACAGGATATTCTTCCGCCGGTCCGGATTTAGGAGCAGCAGAAGTTCACTTGATCAAACCCCCTAAAGTTGCGATTTTGAGAACAGATCAAGCCTCAACTTTAAACTATGGTGAAATCTGGCATTACTTTGAACAACAATTAGAATACCCGCTAATGCAGGTAGATGAAAGCAGACTAGAATCAGCTTTAGAAACGATGGATCTGCTCATTCTCCCCAATGGGGATTATGGAAAATGGTCTAGTAATGATTTAAATGAAAAAATCATGGAATGGATTCGTAAAGGTGGGAAAATAATTGCCATAGCGGGAGCACTCGATTATTTTGCTAATACCGAGGCGTTCAAACTAAAAAAGAAAGAAGGTCCAGAAACAGACACGACTCTTGTTCCCTACGAGGAGCTGGAACGTACTGAAATTAGTGAAATTACATCTGGGAGCGTTTTTCCCGTATCTTTAGATAAAACCAATCCTTTAAGCTTTGGATTAGACCGATACTATACCCTAAAATTGAATGAAGATGCATTTTCCTTATTAGAAAATGGAAATAACTCCGCTTATCTTTCTGCTAACACTTCACCTGCTGCAGGATTTATAGGGTATAAGGCGCTAGAAAACCAGAAAAAATCCTTACTCTTTGGTTCAGAAACCAAAGGACGTGGAAGCCTAATTTATTTGGTAGACAATGTCCTGTTCAGAGGATTTTGGTATTCAGGCAAAATGGTATTCGCAAATGCTTTATTTTTTTAAAATTGTCTGGATTTAAAGCGATTGTGAATTTATTAATCACGATCTAATTAACTTTTTATCTTGTTCTTCCAAAGGTAAAAAGTTGATGTCCAAATACCCACCACTGGCATTATCATCAGCGACAACTTGTGGTTTTCCTTTGATAATTTCAATTGAGTTTTGATGAATATGTCCTGCAAAAATGCCCAATAAATTAGGTGCATTAAAAACCTGCTTGTGAAAACTTAGCGTCGTTTGCGTATGTCCACTTTCTGGCCATTTTGGTCGTTTTTCTAATTCATAATTACGATCCGTGGCGGCTCCCCAATTTGGATTTCCACAACCGAATGAAATCTGCTTTCCAGGGACATACATTGGAATATGAACCAATAAAACCATTGGCAGTCCCTTTTCAACTTGTTCCTTAAAAAAAGTCAACTGCTCCTCATTTATTTGATAGGTAGAATTATCAATCGCTATAAATCGGATTCCTTTAATTTCATAAGCTGCCATTAAAGGATTGTTTCCTTGATACAAGGGCAGTAATCTATTTTCAATCCAGGTATCCCGCAAAGACTCCAACGTCCCCTCCATCCCTTCATAATGCCAATCGTGATTTCCAGCGATGTAAATATATGGAATAGCCGTCTCCTTCAATTTCGATAAAACCCACTCGATTGCCGCTTCAGACGGAAAGTTGAAAATATCCCCAATCAGGGTAATCACATCGGCATGGACCGCTTTCGCGTAGGCTAATGCTTCTTCAAAGGCAACTTCTGGATTTATTACTTTTTGTGTTTGAAAATGTATAGTTTGATTATAGGCCTTTGCCATTCTACTACTATACTTTTGATAAGGAATTCCTCTCTCATCATCTTTAAATAAATGGGTATCGGCAATATGAATTACTTTTATTGATTCATTGATCGACTCGGCATAAAAAGATACTTTTTGTTGATCTATCGTGGCGCATACTTCAAGAGGCTTATTGATTTTTTTCTTAACTGTATTACCTAAACAACTCGCTGTCAATCCAAGTCCTGACAAGGCTGTTGTTCCTTTTAAAAATGATCGCCGTTTCATATGGGGTTGTTTGTTTTATTAGAAATCTTTTAGTCCCTCACCAAAACTAAGAAAATTAATATTAGGGAAAAGATTGCGAGACTGACTGCATCTATATTTTTTTAAGTTGTTGCATTTCTTACCATGTATAATACCATAAGAACTATGAACCTTTGAGTATTTTTTGACTCTATTTAAAAGAATAAATACTTTTCATTTCGCTTCAATTTCATGGCATACTATTTGAATAATAATATTTAGTGCACCTAAAATCTAAAAAAATGCCTCGTCTTTTATTCCCCTTTGTTTTACTCTTGCTGGTTACCTGCACAAAAAACATCTACATAAACCCTGAGACAACGGAAGAAGGAGGACGAAGAGCGACCAAGGTGGCCTATTATATTCCTCAATATGCTGCTCCAAATGAAGGTCCTTTAAAAGTAGAACGTATCGCTCCACAACCCATGGAAGAAACGGGTAAAATCCTCTACTATCAAAACTATATTTTCATCAATAAGCCCCAAGAAGGAATACATCTCATTGACAACTCCGATCCCAGCAATCCAATCAATGAAGCCTTCATCACCCTTAAGGGAAATATTGACCTCAGTATTATAGACGGTTATTTATATGCGGATCAGTTTTCTGCTTTGGTTGTTATAGATATTCGAGACCTCAATAACATTCAATTTATAGAATCTTACACTCTTTCAGAAATTTTCAATTACGATCGTTATTGGGCTTTTGAAGTCATTGATCAAGCGGATGCCTATGAGTATATTCGCTTTGAAAATATTGAGGACAATAAAGGAATAGTGGTTGGCTGGGAACTAGAAATAAGATGGGAAAACATTCCCAAAAACCGCTTTATCTTTTTGGATGGTTTTACACAAAACTACGAAAGTGCCGCTTTGGCTATAGAAGAAGTGCAAAGTGACACTTCAATTATAAGCCAAGCTGGATCACTTGCGCGTTTTTTACCCATTGGGGGATTCTTGTATGTATTAAATCAATGGGAACTTATTTTGTTTGAAATTGACACAAACTACCAACCCCTCCGTTATGGAAAAACACCGCTTAACAATAATGCCGAAACATTGTTTCAATTGAATGACTTACTTTTCATAGGAACCACCACGGGAATGTTACTCTATGACGTTTCAAGACCAACAAATCCTGAATTCATCAATAGTGTGGATCATTTTAGAAGTTGCGATCCAGTAGTTGCTGACGAAAAGTATGCTTATGTCACCCTGAGGGGAGGAACAAATTGCTTTACCACTCGAAATGAACTTCAAATTATTGCTCTTGAAGATCCCGAAAATTTAGAGGTGATCTCTAGCCAGCTTTTATTTAATCCTCATGGATTGGCTATTTACCAAAATTATGTTTTGGTTTGTGATGGGACCGCTGGGATGAAAGTAGTAGATGTTTCCAACCGAGAAAAACCCGAAGTGGTCAATACCTACCCGATTCCTTTTGCTTATGATGTTATCATTGATTATCCCAGCGCTATAGTGGTGGGCGAGGGCAAGTTGTATCAATATGATATAAGTAAACTTCCCCAACTGGAGTTAATTAGCAATTAGTCGGATAAAGAAATTAACTCACTTTTTTTTTAGGACTTCCCCAGATTTTATTGGCATAAATACGGTTTCATCTACAGCTATTTTACCATTTACTAGTACGTATTGAATTCCCTTAGAGTATTGATGGGGTTCTTCAAAGGTTGCCATGTCAATAATGGTTTTGGGATCAAAAATGGTAATGTCTGCTTTCATACCCTCTTCAATTCGCCCTCGATTTTCAAGACCCATTATTTGGGCAGGAAAAGCAGTCATTTTATAAAGCGCTTCCTCCAAACTCAATACGCCTTCTTCCCTGACATATTTGCCCAACACTCGAGGAAAGGTTCCATACCATCTTGGATGTGGATGTCCTTCACCCAATTTCACCAAACGTCCGTCAGAGGCAATCATGGTTTGTGGGTGCTTCATGATATTGATTACATCTCCCTCATCCATGGCATGAAAAACACAACTTGCTCCTCCCATAGTTTGTGCTTTAATTACCAATTCAGCTCCGTTTTCTAAAGATGGCGTTAACCCGTTAAGTTGACACCAATATTTAAGTGTTTTTCCTTCGAGTTCTGGCATCCAATCTACTTTAGCAAACTGAACACGATCTAAGTCATCTCCCCCTCTGTCATTGAGAATATTATAAATAATTCCCTTTTTAATACTATCTCTCAATTTCTTATTTTCAAGTCGCTGGATAAAAGCCTTGTTTCCACCGGCACGTGCCCAACTGGGTATCAGTACAGAAATACCGGTATAGCTTGCGTTATAGGGATACTGATCCATGACAACATTTAAACCTCTTTCACGGGCTTCGTCTACCATAGCAAGGGTTTGATTACTTTTTCCCCACATGGGTTTTCCAATCACCTTATGATGGGTTAAAACGACAGGAATCGCAGCCTTTTCTGCAATTTCAACCGCCTCAGCAACCGAAGCAAAAAGGGTCAAACCTTCATCGCGTAGATGGGAAGTATAAATCCCTCCTTGTTTTGCAGCTTCCTTAGACAGTGCAATAACCTCATCGACCTTAGAAAAATTTCCAGGAAGGTATTTTAAACCTGTTGAAATACCAAAGGCGCCTTCCGTCATCGCACCCTTAACCAGTTGCTTCATCTTTTGCAATTCATCGGCAGTAGGCGCTCGGTTATCTAAATTCATCACTTCAGAACGAATGCGGTTATGTCCTGCCAAAAAGCCTACATTCATTCCCACACCCAACTGAGCTAAACTATCTAAATAGTGTCCAAAAGGCAAAGGACCTCTCCCGTCTGGTCCTCCCAAGCTAGTTGTTACTCCTTGTCGAACATGACTCTCACAATCGGAAAGTTTAAAAATAGGTTCTAAATGCACGTGTAAATCAATAAATCCAGGAGAAACAACAAGATCAGAGGCATCGATAAGGTGTTTTGTATTTGGATTTTGAATTTTACCCAGAGTTACGATTTGATCACCAATAATTCCGATATCCTGTTTTTGGATCTTTGAGGCTTGACTTCCGGAATATACGTTCCCATTTAGGATTACAACATCATAAGAAATTCTTTGTTCGCAGCCTATGGAAAATAGTACTACACACAAAAGAAAATTTATTTTTTTTAAAGTACACATAGCCTTCATTCTTTTTTTTTAAAGGTAAAAAGAAATCTTGTTTGGCAAAATTCTTTTTAATCTGAAAACGTGATTAAGAAACCGGAACCCCCACTAAGTCATAATCAGTTGCTTCTGTAATCAAAAGGTCGACAAAGGCACCCTGTTTTAGATAATGTGACGTTGCATCGACGAGCACTTCATTGTCCACATCGGGAGAGTCCATGAAAGTTCTTCCTACGTAATGCACGCCTTCTTTTCGATCTATTAAACAACGGTAGGTTTTTCCAACACAAGATTGATTGTGTTCCCATGAAATCTGAGATTGAATTTCCATAATCGCATTGGAACGTTCTTGTTTGACCGCTTCGGGTATATTGTCCTCTAATTGATGAGCATGGGTATTCTCTTCATGGCTGTAAGTAAAACAACCCAAACGTTCAAAACGCATCTCTTTAACCCATGCCTTAAGAGTTTCAAAATCTTCTTCAGTCTCTCCGGGATAGCCTACGATTAATGAGGTGCGCAAAATAATTCCAGGCACTTCCGCTCGGAATTTTTTCAGTAGTGTAGTCGTCTTTTCTTTGGTGGTTCCACGACGCATAGACTTCAAAATAGGATCAGCGATATGTTGTAAGGGAATGTCCAAATAATTACAAACTTTAGGTTGCTCACGCATAACCTGAAGTACATTTTCAGGAAAACCTGTAGGAAAAGCATAGTGCAATCGAATCCATTCGATTCCCTCAACGGCTACCAGTGCCAAAAGTAAATCGGCTAACTTTCGTTCTTTGTAAAGATCCAAACCATAGTAGGTCAAATCTTGTGCAATCAACATCAATTCTTTTACTCCATCACGAGCTAATTTCTGTGCTTGTGATACCACTTCTTCAATGGGAGTCGATCGATGCTTGCCCCGCATTAAAGGAATCGCACAAAAAGAACACGGACGATCACAACCCTCAGACACTTTTAAATAAGCAAAGTGTTTGGGCGTAGTCAAAATACGTTCACCCACCAATTCGTGTTTGTAATCCGCCCCCAAAACTTTGAGTAATTGCGGTAAATCTGTGGTCCCAAAATATTCATCCACTTGCGGAATTTCTTTTTGCAAATCGGGCTTATAACGCTCACTTAAACATCCCGTTACATAGACCTTATCCACTTTTCCTGCCTCTTTATTTTCTATTTGTTCCAGTATGGTATTTACGGATTCTTCCTTAGCATTATCAATAAATCCACAGGTGTTAATGACTACAATATTCCCCTCCTTTTGATGCACCACCTCTTGGTCGTTAGCACGCAATTGCCCCATCAATACTTCAGAGTCATAGACGTTTTTGGAACATCCAAGGGTAATGACATTGATTTTATTTTTTTCAGTGGATTTTGTTCGCATAATTTAATTTTCTCCTATTCGGTTTTTAACTGGCTTTAATCAAATGTAAATCAAGAAAATCGATTGCATATTTAGTTCTTCAGTGCAATCGTGTTTAAAAAATCTAAAGTTGCCTCAGTCACTTCATCATAATTGTCGGTTGTAATATAAGACGTCAAAACATGATCGCCTGCTTCAGGAAACGCTTGTTTTCTTTTAAGTGCTTCAGGGGTTCCCAACTGATCAAACATTTTAAGCATGGCAGGTACAGAAACAATTTTATCCTGTAAACTGTCATTTTTATAATAATACGCTAAAAAAACAGGGGCTTTAACTTTTTTAAAAGTAGAAGATTGCATTTTGACGTCTAAAAACTTTTGCATTTGCGTTGTCGCTTCAAGTCGTGTTTTTGCCGTCCAATAAGTTAATTTTTCATCGCTTGGTTTCCACATATAATGATATTTCCCTCCTTTGACTATACGGGCAATTTGAAGCCCCCAAGGTTTGGACAAGAGCTTTGCTTTAGGGTCAAAAACTTCAATATTGGGTCCATATAACACCAAGGCCGCTATTGCAGGATCATCTCCTAAACTTAATGAGAGTGCTCCACCATGAGAAGTACCCAATACAATGATCTTTTCTCCCAATTGTTTTGCCACCGCTAGTGCCTCCAAGCCCGATTGCCAAAAATCTTCATTATTAAAATTCAACATGGGTTCTTCTTCCTCCAGACCATGACCAAATAGCCGAGGAATATATAGATTGGCCCCTAAAGCTTTCGCAATATTCCGATGTACGGGCTCTCCCTCTATACCTGAGGCAGTAAAACCATGAAGATAAACAACACTGTATTTGGTTTTCGATGGAATTGAGTCATTAAAAATAATTTTTGATTCATTTCCAGGACGTACATTTCCTAGTGCTTTTTCTCTAGTATTCACCCAATTATCTAAGCTTAAAAGATCGGTTGGAACTTCCGTTTGCAGCTCATTAAAGACAGGTTTCTCTACCCGTGGACCCACTAAATAAACTGCACCAAGAATTAAAAAAAAGATGGATAAGCCTCTAAGTATTTTCATCATTTAACTTTACGAATGTTTAACTAAAAAGGGTTTTGATAAATTCTTTTCTATCAAATACCTGAAGATCTTCCATTCCCTCTCCCACTCCTATGTATTTAACAGGAATTTGAAATTGATCTGAAATACCCAATAATACACCTCCCTTGGCAGTACCATCTAATTTAGTGATTGCAAGGCTGGTGACTTCAGTAGCCGCAGTGAATTGCTTGGCTTGTTCAAAAGCATTTTGTCCAGTAGATCCATCCAAAACCAATAGTACCTCGTGGGGTGCATCGGGAATAACATTAGACATGACACGCTTTACTTTTGCCAATTCGTTCATCAAATTGACTTTATTATGCAAACGTCCAGCAGTATCAATAAAAACAATGTCAGCCTCTTGTGCTTTTGCCGATTGAAGGGTGTCAAAAGCAACTGAAGCGGGATCACTGCCCATTTCTTGTCGTACCAATGGCACCTCAACTCGATCGGCCCAAACCTGCAATTGATCTATAGCT
This sequence comes from Flavobacteriaceae bacterium, assembly GCA_029248185.1. Taxonomy (GTDB): domain Bacteria; phylum Bacteroidota; class Bacteroidia; order Flavobacteriales; family Flavobacteriaceae; genus MS024-2A. The sequence continues at coordinate 55,992 of JAQWJV010000040.1, forward strand.
CCGGCTCGAAAGGTGTCTGCTGCGCCAAGGATTACTTTATTTCCTTTACTTTTATATTGATACGCCAACTTTCCTACTGAGGTTGTTTTTCCAACTCCATTAACTCCAACGACCATAACCACATGAGGTTTAGAAGAAAAGTTTGTGTTAAAATCTTCATGTGAATCCTTCTCTACTTCAACCAATAATTCCAAAATTTCTTCTTGCATCATACGGACAAGATCTTCTGTTTTCAGATATTTATCCCTTGCAATACGCGCTTCTAAAGCATCAATTATTTTGAGGGTTGTAGCCACTCCAACATCAGATTGAATCAAAATAGCCTCTAATTCATCTAAAACGTCCTCATCGATCTTCGTTTTCCCAACCACAGCCGTTCCCAATCGAGAAAGGAAGGATTTCTTGGTTGAAGCCAAACCGTCTTCGAGTTTTTTCTTGTCTTTACTTGAAAAAAAATTGCTAAGTTTTCCCATAAACTTTAGTGTATAAAAAAAGCTACCTTAAAAGTAGCTTTTATTTTGGGTTTAGTCAAAAGGATTATTGTTTATCTAACCATTTTGAAGCTTGATCGGGAGCAATAATAGTTTCAACAAAACTGTATGAATTACTATCTCCTTTTTTTACCATTTTAATGGCTTTGGTTAATCTTTTTGAACCGGTTTGTAATGATGCTACGGATTTCTTTGCCATGACTTATTTTATTTCTTTATGAACCGTCATTTTTTTCAAAATCGGGTTAAATTTCTTAATTTCTAAACGCTCAGGTGAATTCTTCTTGTTCTTAGTTGTGATATAACGAGATGTTCCTGGCTGTCCAGATTCTTTGTGTTCTGTACATTCAAGTATAACTTGTACTCTATTTCCTCTTTTTGCCATTCTATTAACCTTTATAATGTCCTTTCTCTCTGGCTTCTTTCAAGACAGCAGAAATTCCTTTTTTGTTGATTGTTTTTAAGGTCGCTGTAGATATTGTAAGGGTTACCCACTTATCCTCTTCAGGAATATAAAAACGTTTGTTGATGATGTTTGCATCAAAACGACGCTTGGTTCTGTTTAAAGCTTTAGAAACATTATTTCCAAACATTACGCGTTTTCCGCTGATTTCACAAATTTTTGACATGACCGTCTTTTTTTTAACGTGGCTGCAAATTTACTGTTTTTTATACAGTAACAAAATTGTTTTTCTTAAAAATAATAAAGCTTTTTATCTAAGCTGCTTATAAATCATTTCCAAAGCCTTATTCACCGCTTTTTCTACAACGCGTTCCCGGTGAATTCCGAAGATAAATTTTTCTGTAACTATTTCATTTTCAGTAGATATAGCAATATACACGGTTCCAATCTCTGCATCGGAATCGCCTTTTGTAGGACCTGCATTTCCTGTTGTAGCAACTCCCATTGTGGCATTAAATTTTTTTCGAACCTGCTCTGCCATTGATGCAGCAACGGGTTCACTCACCACCGAATGGGTATCGATAAGACTATGGGATACGCCTAGTACATCCACTTTACTTTGTGTATGGTAGGTTACTGCAGCCCCTTTAAAGTAAGCAGAGGAGCCCGCATTTTTTGTTAATCGAGAAGCAATAAGTCCTCCGGTACAACTCTCGGCAATTGCTAGTGTTTTCCCTTGAGCAATAAAACGCTTTTGAAGTTGAATTTCAAGTGAGGTTTCTTCTTCAAAACCAACAAAAATATCCTTTATTAAAGGTAAAAGTTTGTCGATCTGATTATTCACTCTCTTTTCAAGCAGGGCTTCATCTTCCCCTTTGGAAGACAATCGCAAACGTACTCTTCCCAAATTAGGAAGATAAGCCAGTTTAATACCTTGAGGAAGCTTATTTTCCCAATCGATCAATCGCTCAGCGATCATACTTTCCCCCAAACCATAGGTTAAAACTGTTTTGTGCAGAATGAAGGGACGCGTATAATGCGCTTGTAGTGCAGGAATCACCTTATTAGTCATCAAAGATTTCATCTCAAAAGGAACACCGGGTAATGAAATAATTACTTGCTCTGCCCTTTCAAACCACATTCCAGAAGCTGTACCATGTGCATTTTTAAAAATACGTGCTTTGGAAGGAAGTAAGGCTTGTTTTCGATTTTCATTAGTAATCGGTGTCGTGATATATTTGGCAAAAATATCCTCGATATGAGCTAAAATTTCTTCATTTTCTGTTAGGGTATCATTGAAATATTCACATAAAGTATGCTTCGTTAAATCATCTTTTGTAGGTCCCAAACCCCCAGTCAAAATAACCACTTGTGCTCTTGAAACCGTATCATCTAAGGTATCAGTAATTGCCTGCTTGTCATCTGAAATACTTGTGATTTGAGTAATTTCAATTCCTATTTTATTTAAGGCTTTAGCTAAAAATACAGCATTGGTATTGACAATTTGACCAATTAAAATTTCATCACCAATTGTGACTAGCTCAACTTTCATCTCATTTAATTTTTACCGAAAATGCTTGTTGCCCTTCCAAATAGCCCACCAAATGATCTCCCAAGGAAACAGCACCCACTCCAGAAGGTGTTCCTGTAAACAAGACATCCCCTATTTTCAATGTAAAATATTGGGAACAATAAGCGATCAATTCATCTATTTTCCAAAGCATATTGGAAGTGTTTCCTAGCTGTACTTTCTCCCCATTCTTTTCCAACGAAAAAGAAATATCTTCTAAGGACTCAAAAGTATTTTTGTTGTACCATTCGCCAATCAAAGTGGAACCATCAAAAGCCTTTGCTTTCTCCCAAGGCAAACCTTTTTCTTTTAATTCATTCTGAACCGAACGGGCGGTAAAGTCAATTCCTAAACCAATTTGACTATAATATTTGTGTGCAAATTCAGGTTGAATATGCTTCCCTAACCTCTGAATTTTCACCAAAACTTCAACCTCATAATGAATATCATTGGAAAAATGGGGGATAAAAAAAGGTTGGTTTTTTTGAAGTATGGTGGTGTCAGGTTTTAAAAAAAGAACCGGATGTTTGGGTTTCTCATTTTGTAATTCTTCAATATGCGCCGCATAATTTCTCCCTACACAAACAATCTTCACTTTTTTATGAATTAGTATTCATTTGACTTAACCGAATCTCGGTTAAAATCTTTTTAGTATATCTTGGAAAATCAGCATTCATGACCCACCCAAAATAACCGGGCTCATTGGCTAAAATATCTGTAACCTTTTTCCCTTTGTGTTTTCCAAAGCCAAAACAAGCATCCCCCGCTTTATTATAAACTACAAAGCCTGCAAAATCAACAGTCTTTCTTCTGGAACTAAATTCATTCAAAAAAGCGATGTTGGGTTCTAATTCTTGATAACGGTCTAATTGCGCCATTAAAACATCATGGGTTGCTTTGGTATCGGCATGGGCAGAGTGAGCATCGGTAAGTTCTTCATTACAGTAAAAACGAAGAGCTGCTGTAAGTGTTCGCTGCTCCATCTTGTGAAAAATGGTCTGAACATCTACTGTTTTATTATTTTTAAAGTCAAAATCTACTTCGGCACGAAGTAACTCCTCCACAAGCAGCGGAATATCAAATCGATCCGAATTATAGCCTGCTAGATCACAACCTTGGATAAAACTATAAATTTCTTTAGAACGCTCTTTGAAAGTAGGTTCATTTGCCACCATTTCATCCGTAATCCCATGAACAGCAGCCGCTTCTGCCGGAATAGACTGTTCGGGATTGGTACGCCATTCTTTCTTTTCTTGGGTTCCGTCGGGATGCAATTTTAATACTGCGATTTCAACAATTCGATCTTTAGAAATGTCGGTACCTGTCGTCTCTAGATCAAAAAAACAAAGGGGCTTGGTGAGTTGAAGTTTCATATCGTTAATTTAAGATTAATAGGGCAATGTTTCTTCCCAGTTTTCGAGATATTCGGCAACGCGCTTTACAAACATCCCTCCTGTAGCACCATTGATGATTCGATGATCATAACTGTGCGATAAAATTACTTTATGACGAATACCAATAAAGTCTCCCTCAGGAGTTTCTATTACTGCAGGCATTTTACGAATGGCTCCAATAGCTAATATTCCTACTTGGGGCTGATTGATAATTGGAGTACCCATAAGGGATCCAAAATTTCCAATGTTTGTAAACGTGTAGGTTCCTTCCTGAACTTCGTCGGGCTTTAAAGCATTTGTTCTGGCTCTGTTTGCCAAATTATTTACTGCTTTTGCTAAACCAATTAAATTAAAATGATCTGCATTTTTAATCACAGGAACAATTAAATTTCCATTGGGTAAAGCCGTTGCCATCCCTAAATTAATTGCTTGTTTTATAATAATTTTATCTCCTTGAATACTGCTATTCATCGCAGGGTAGTCCCGCAAAGCTTTGATAATTGCCGTCATAAAAAGGGGAGTAAACGTAAGCTTTTCATTTTCACGCTTTTGAAATGCATTTTTAGCATCTTCTCTCCAGTTCCAAAGATTGGTTACATCCACCTCAATGAAGGATTGTACATGGGCTGCGGTTTGTAAACTCGATTTCATATGATTAGAAATCAACTTTTCCATACGGCTCATTTCTACTATTTGATCATTACCCCCAAAACGAATTTCAGGAGCGACGGGAGGGGCTTTTTTATTTTCAAGATTTGGACTCGCTGTAAAACTAGGAGCTGCTTGTCCCTTATTTTTTATGTACGCTAAAATATCATTCTTAGTGACGCGTTGTTCAATTCCCGATCCCACAATGGTATCAAGCTCAGCGATAGAAATTCCTTCTTCTTGGGCAATATTTCGTACTAAAGGAGAATAAAATTTTGTACTCTCCTTCGCGCTCAGTTTAGTTGTATTCTGAACCGTTTCAATTTCTTCCGATAGTGTTTTAGCGGCAACCTCAGGAGTAAGAATTTGATCTTTTTCTGAGGGCTCATCAACTACTGGAGGAAGCTCAATTGTTACTGTTTCAGTGTCTTGCTCTGCTGTTTGCCCTTCAATTTCAATTACAGCTAAAACGGCTCCAACAGCGACAACTTCATTTTCCTGAACTTTTTTTTCGATTAAAACACCTTCAACCTCAGCAGTAACATCGGTATCCACCTTATCGGTAGCGATCTCTACAATGGCATCATCTAAAACCACACGATCACCAACTTCCATTAGCCATTTGGTCACAGTAGCTTCGGTAACGCTTTCACCCATCTTGGGTAATTTTAAAAGATATTGTCCCATCTTATCATTTATTTTGCAAAAGTATCACTTTTTGACGTTGAAAAAAGAATTTCTAAGTCCTTCTATTGGCGTACCTACTCATTTAACTTTTTGAGATGGAAGCTTCAAAGGGAATTCGAGCTAAAATACTGCGCCCCAAAGTGACCTCATCGGTATATTCTAATTCATCACCTACGGGTATTCCCCGTGCAATTGTTGATGTTTTCACTTCAAAAGGAGCCAATAATTTGAAAATATAAAAGTTTGTAGTATCCGCCTCAAGGGTTGCACTTAGAGCAAAAATAAGTTCACTAACCTCTCCTTTTTTAACTTTATCTACAAGTGAATTAATCGTCAAATCTTGAGGTCCTATTCCATCCATTGGTGAAATAATCCCACCCAACACATGATACAAACCATTGTATTGACCTGTATTTTCTATCGCCATCACGTCCCGAATGTCTTCAACCACACATAACAAATTTTTGTTTCTTTTTGGACTGGCACATATTTCACAAGTCGGGGTGTCAGACAAATTGTGACAGCAGCTGCAAAAAATAACCCCTTCACGCAAAAACGTCAAGGCAGACGCCAAGGACTGAGTATGTTCAACAGGTTGTTTTAAAAGATGTAACGCCAAACGCAAGGCCGTGCGTTTCCCGATACCAGGAAGCTGAGCAATTTCTTGCACTGCGCTTTCAAGCAATTTTGAAGAAAAATCCATAAGCAAATTTACAAAATTATGGGTTGAAACTACTTTTGTACCTTTACAACTTAAACCCTAAAAATGATTTCACCTCTTTTTATTCTGAGTCTTATCATTGGCTATTTTTTGGTACTTGTTGGAATAGCCTATTTTACAGGAAAGGAAGACTCCAATGAAAGTTTTTTTAAGGCAAATAGAAATTCTCCTTGGTATCTGGTTGCCTTTGGAATGGTAGGAGCTTCTTTATCTGGAGTTACTTTTATTTCGGTTCCTGGCTGGATTCAAGACTCCCAATTCTCCTACTTTCAAGTGGTATTGGGTTATTTGGTGGGGTATTTTGTTGTAGCATATGTATTATTGCCCGTGTATTACAGCAATAATGTTACTTCAATTTATGAATATTTAAATACGCGTTTTGGTTCCAATAGTCATCGGGCTGGGGCATTTTTCTTCTTTATCTCCAGAGTACTGGGAGCTGCCTTCCGTTTATTTTTAGTTGCGATCGTGTTGCAACAATTTATTTTTGATGCTTGGAATATCCCTTTTGAAATAACAGTCATACTGTCCATTCTATTAATTTGGGTTTACACCCAACGCGGCGGGATTAAAACCATCGTTTTTACAGATACCTTGCAAACTACTCTTATGATATTGGCGGTACTCTTATCCATTGCCTACATTAATCAAGCCCTAGATTGGTCTTTTTCAGACTTTATCGCTTCAGCAGAATTTTCTCAATACAATTCTGTTTTTGTAACCGACTCCTTATTGAGTCGTAATCACTTTTTAAAGTCGTTTATTGGTGGGGCTTTTGTTACAATTTGTATGACCGGTCTGGATCAAGATATGATGCAAAAAAATCTAAGTTGCAGAACCCTTAAAGATGCACAAAAAAACATGGTTGTTTTCAGCTTTGTATTGGTTTTGGTGACGGGACTTTTTATGCTTTTAGGAGCACTCCTTTTTATTTATGCGGATACTCAAATTATTGGAGTGCCTTTATTGGATGGCAGTCCAAAAACAGATTTATTATTTCCTGAAATTGCTTTGAACGGTCGCTTGGGCATCGCTGTGGCAGTCACCTTTATTTTGGGGTTAATCGCAGCAGCCTATAGCAGTGCAGATAGTGCCTTGACTTCCTTGACAACTTCTTTCTGTATTGACTTTTTAAAATTAGAAAAATACCCTGAGAAAGAACAGAAAAGCCTTCGAAAGAAAACGCATATTGGGATGAGTATCTTATTAATTGTGGTTATTATACTTTTCAAATACATTCTTGATCGAAATGTTATAGACGGCTTATTAACAGTCGCAGGATATACCTATGGCCCTCTTTTAGGGCTCTTTGCCTTTGGAATATTTACACCCTATAAAATTTACGACCGTCATGTTTGGTGGGTTCTACTGGGAGCCCTTTCACTGATAAGTGTCTTGGGAAGTCTCGATGCATCCAGGCTGGGTGGGTATCAATTAGGATACGAATTACTCCCCCTCAACGGGCTTCTCACTTTTTTAGGACTTGTATTGATTCGTCGAAAGTAAAACCAAAGTACAAGCGTTTTCCCATGAGATTCCGTTTTTTTCGAGTTTCTGAGCGAAAGTAATGTTTTCGGTACCAGGATTAAATATAACTCTCTTCGGTTTTAGGTTCACAATAAAATCATAATAGGGCTCTTGCCTTGCCTCACCTAGGTATAAAGAAACTGTATGTATATTTTCTTGCGGTTCAAATAAGGAAACTATGGGTAATGAAGCAATTTCTCCCTCTTTGATTCCCATGGGAACGACTTCGATATTCTTACTCTTTAGAAGGTGTACCGCTTTATAAGCATACCGCTCAGGATTGGGTGTTGCCCCCAAAACAAGGGTTTTGTAATTTACCATTGTATCATCACGCTCCCCCAGGTAAAACCACTCCCAAAAGCGGCCAAAACCACCTTAGTACCGGGGACAATTTTTCCTTCTTCCCAGGCTTCGGTTAAAGCTATTGGAATGGAAGCTGCAGTTGTATTTCCATACCGTTGAATGTTATTGTAGACTTGATCGTCACTCAAACCAAATTTCCTTTGTACAAATTGTGAAATTCTAAGATTTGCTTGGTGAGGAATTAACATGCCTATTTGATCTGCAGTCCAACCTGTTTTCTGCAAACCTTCATTGATGACTTCTGCAAAACGAACCACTGCATTTTTAAAGACAAATTGACCGTTCATATAAGGATAGTATGAAATATCATCGGGATCATTTGCTTCCATTATTTCGGGTACCCATCGTCCTGTATTAGGTCCAATCAAAGAGAGTTCTTCTGCATATTTCCCTTCAGAATGTAAATGTGATGAAAGTATTCCCGTTTCATTATTTTCGGCACGAGTCATAACTACGGCACCTGCACCATCTCCAAAAATCACAGAAATATTTCTACCCCTAGTAGTCATGTCAAGACCTCCTGAGTGGTATTCCGATCCTATAACCAAAACATTTTTATACATTCCCGTTTTGATAAATTGGTCGGCGGTTGAAACGGCATAAACAAAACCCGAACATTGCATTCGGATATCCATTGCAGGGCAATCGGGAATTTCTAATGCATCTTGAACTAACACTCCCGAACCGGGGAAATAATAATCAGGACTTAGCGTGGCAAACAAGATAAGGTCTATTTCTTGTGCTTTCAATTGAGCTCGCTCCAAAGCTACTTTGGCAGCCTTAATTCCCATGGAAGCCGTCCCTTCTTTATCTCCTTTCAAAATATGTCTTCGCGCTTCTATCCCTGTTCTTTCAATGATCCACTCATTTGAGGTATCCATTGTTTTCTCAAGGTCAGCGTTGGTTACAACGTTATCAGGAAGGAATTTTCCTAAGCCAATTATTTTTGAATTGTACATGTACTATTTAGTTTGTTTTTGAAAAATACTCATTTTTCTTGGCTTGGGCAACACGAAGTAGAGGGGAAATACCTAGAGGTATTGTTTAAACGCTTCGGTGTGGATTTCAGCCTTCAAATCGTGAAGCAAATGATACAAGCCAAAAAAGGTTCTATTGATATAAATAAAGTGCTTTGAACCTCTATTTCCATTCATTTTTCTTAGCTGAGAGTCTCCAGCAAAATCTCTTGACAGGGTACTAATGCTCTCCCAAAATTCTGAACTTGAAAAATCAAAACGTGTATCATGAAAGGGAAGTGTAAAAAGACGCATCATGCGTTGGAATAATGCTGTGAAATAAATTACTTCTTCCTCTGTGTCCGAAGGAATAAGAATTTCTAATTCCCGAAGCAAGGCATCAAATTTAACTACATCTTCAATGTTTTCTTTTTTTGACAGTTCAAAATAGGGGTGATAAAAATCTTCAGGAATCGATTTCATACAACCAAAATCAATAGCAACAAGGTTGCGTTCATCGTCCACCATGAAGTTTCCGGGATGAGGATCGGCTTGGACTTTTCTCAGACCATGGAGTTGAAACATATAAAAATCCCAAAGGGTCTGACCCAAACGATTTCTGACATCTTGACCTTCATTTTCCCTCGCAACAAATTCAGAAAGGTGCATCCCCTCCATCCAATCCATAGTAAGGGTTTTGGAAGTCGTCCATTCTGGATAATAGCCAGGAAACTTGAGATTTGGAATTTTTGCAGCTTGACTGGAAACGTATTCACTATTCTCTAATTCTTGCAAATAATCTGTCTCTTCCAGCAGCTTATCCTCCACCTCTTTGAAATATTTTGCAGTATCTTTTCCTCTAAGGTTAAACATTTTTAAAGCAATGGGCTTTATCAATGCTAAATCAGAGCTGATACTATTTGCTACTCCAGGATATTGAATTTTCACAGCAAGTTTTTTCCCCTCTTTTGTCGCACGGTGTACTTGTCCAATACTAGCGGCATTTTCAGATTGAGTAGCAAATGTATCAAAGATCACTTCAGGATCAGCTCCTAAATATTTACGTATAGTTTTTTTTACCAAAGCAGCAGATAAGGGCGGAACAGAAAATTGTGCCAGCCCAAATTGCTCTACGTAGGCTTGAGGCAAAAGGTTCTTTTCCATACTCAGCATCTGTGCAACTTTAAGAGCACTTCCTTTCAACTCTTTCAGTCCATTGTAAATGTCTTTAGCGTTGTTTTCGTTGAGTTTAGTTTTGGCTTCCTCTCCTTTGATTATTTTCTCGCCGTAATAACGGATATAATTTCCACCTACTTTAATTCCTGTTGAAACCAATTTGGAGGCGCGTTCAATTTTGTTTGTTGGAATAGAATCTAGTGTCTTCAATTATGCCATCTTAAAGGTCTCTTTCCAAAGAAATTTTCCAAAATCGATGATACTATCAAGAGGGGTGTTGTCAAATAACTCAAAAACTGTTTGTACGGATTTTTCAATCGCCATGTCTGTTTTCTCAAAACCAGGTGATTTGTCTTCTTTCCAAAACTTAAGGAGGAAGAGTAATTGCACCCATGCCCCTTCTGAAAAGAGAGATTCGGGATGTTTTGTAAACCGTGACTGCTTGTGTACATTCCCCTCTTCAATGAGACCCGAAGCGAATTGTTTGAAGGCAATTCTTAAACCCTTTAAAGCCATCAGTTGTTGCATTTTGTTTTCAGAAGTTGAGAGAGTAAATAGGACATAACTTCTATTCAATAGCAATACCTCGAAGAAAGTATAGTAAAAAGAAAGGAGCTTTTCCTTTGGAGGTTGCGTATCATACCCTTTCTCCTTACTGATCAAAGAAAATGCATTGTCAAAAAATTGATCAAAAACAGCTTCTTTAACGTGGTCTAAAGAGGAAAAGTGCTGGTAAAAAACGGATTCTTCAATTCCGCTTTTTTTGCAAAATTTAAATACTGACTTAGGCTCTGTTTCGTGTTCTAAGACATGGTCGCTATACGCTTCAAATATCTTTTCTTTCAAATCTAAATTGTTTTTTGACATACAAATTTTGTTCCCACAAATATAGTGTGTTTATTTTTTTAATCAAAAGGTTAAACATAATAAGTTACTAAATTTAATGTGTCATCTTGTCACAATTTCAAATGTGGTATTTTTTTTGTCTATACGATACAAAACAAAATTTAAAACACATGAGTACAGGAAAAATTAATGTAGCCGTCGAGAATATTTTCCCGCTAATCAAGAAATTTCTTTACAGCGACCACGAAATTTTTTTAAGAGAATTAATTTCCAATGCCACAGATGCAACAACGAAACTACATCACCTAAGTAGCTTGGGTGAAATCAAGGGAGATCTTGGATCCACCCAGATCGAAATCAAGATTGATAAAAAAGGAAAAAAGCTTCGCATCATTGACCAAGGGATTGGGATGACAGAAGAAGAGGTTCAAAAATACATCAATGAAGTTGCCTTTTCGGGGGCTGAAGAATTTCTGGAGCAATACAAAGACACCGCCAAAGACAGCGGAATTATCGGTCATTTTGGGTTGGGATTTTATTCTGCCTTTATGGTTTCAGAAAAAGTTGAAATCATCACAAAATCACACAAAGATAGCCCAGCCACCCACTGGACTTGTGATGGTTCTCCTGAATATACATTAGAAGCTTCAAAAAAAGAAAATAGGGGAACTGAAATCATTCTCCATATCGACAAAGACTCTAAAGAATTTTTAGAAGAGTCCCGTATCAAGGAACTTTTAACCAAATACAACAAGTTCATGCCGATTCCAATAAAATTTGGAACTCGAGAAGAAACCCTTCCTTTACCAGAGGGAGCGGCAGAAGATGCAAAACCAGAAACCATCACGGTTGATAATATCATCAACAACCCAGACCCTGCATGGACCAAAAAGCCTGCAGATTTAAAAGATCAAAATTATAAGGATTTTTATCGGGAATTATACCCAATGCAATTTGAAGAGCCTTTATTCAACATTCACCTAAATGTAGATTATCCTTTTAACTTTACGGGTATTCTTTACTTTCCAAAATTGAATAACGACTTAAACATTCAAAAAGATCGCATTCAACTCTATCAAAATCAAGTGTTTGTTACGGATAACGTTGAGGGGATAGTTCCAGAGTTTTTAACCCTTTTAAGAGGTGTTATTGATTCCCCTGACATTCCTTTGAATGTTTCGCGAAGCTACCTCCAAGCCGACGGTGCTGTTAAAAAAATCAGTAACTACATCACAAGGAAGGTTGCAGACAAATTGAATAGTCTTTTCAAAAAAGATCGAAAAGGTTTTGAAGAAAAATGGAATGACATCAAAGTGGTTATTGAATATGGAATGTTGAGTGAAGATAAGTTTTTTGACAAAGCAGAAAATTTTGCTCTTTACCCCACAACGGACGGGGAATATTTCACTTTTGAAGAATTAAAGGAAGCTGTAAAAGAGCATCAAACGGACAAAGAGGACAAACTTGTTCTTTTGTATGCTTCAGACGTAGAAGAACAACACAGTTATATCACACAAGCCAAAAACAAAGGATATAAAGTTCTGCTTTTAAACTCACCCATTATTGGTCATTTAATCCAAAAACTAGAGGGAAGTAAAGAGAATGTTTCTTTTGTTCGTGTGGATGGAGACACCATTGAAAATTTAATCAAAAAAGAGGAAGCCTCCGTTTCAAAACTCACTGAGGAAGAAAAGGAAACACTTAAACCCATGATTGAAAATGTGGTAAAAGAAGGTGGCTATACCGTTCAAATGGAAGCCATGGACAGTCAAGCCTTACCCTTTGTGTTGACACAACCTGAATTCATGAGACGGATGAAGGAAATGCAGCAAACAGGCGGAGGTGGAATGATGATGGGTGACATGCCCGACATGTATACCCTGACCGTCAATACGAACCATGAGTTAGTGGGTCAAATTCTTTCAACCAAAACAGCAAAGAAAAGGGAGCGCCTAATACAGCAAGCTGTTGATCTTGCGCGATTATCCAGAAATCTTTTGAAAGGGGAAGCCCTGACAGAGTTCATTCAACGCAGTGTTGAACTCATCAAATAAAAGAAAACCGCCTTCGGGCGGTTTTTTTAATTCCATATTCTTTTGTTTCTTGTCCTATGATTGATTCACAATTGCTTTCCACTGAAGGTGAACCTTTACTTTTAAATGACGCTCAGATTCGTTACTACGAGTCCTTCTTTACTCCTAAAGAAGCCGCAACAATCTTTGATCAATTACTTGAAGAAACTCTTTGGCAACAGGATCCCATTACTGTTTTTGGAAAAACTTATCCCCAACCCCGCTTGACTGCTTTGTATGCCATTAACACCAAACCCTACTCCTATTCAGGTATTAGTATGAAACCCAAAATCATGACCCCTTTACTTCAAAAAATTAAGCATAAAATTGCCTCAATTTCTGAAGCTGAGTTTACTTCAGTCTTACTGAATTTGTATCGAGATGGAAAAGACAGTAACGGATGGCATGCTGACAATGAAAAAGAATTAGGCAAAAATCCAATTATTGCTTCGCTGAGTTTTGGGGAAAACCGATTTTTCCATTTAAAACACAGGCGCAATAAAGAAGACCGCTTGAAAGTATTATTAAAATCAGGAAGCTTATTGCTTATGGAAGGAAATACACAAGAGCATTGGCTACATCAAATTGCTAAAACAGCTCGACCCATTGGCCCTAGAATCAATTTAACCTTTCGAAAAATCATGTAATCCTTACTTCAAATGGAGTCCATTTATCCTTTTTAAATGGAGAGGATTAAACCTTCTTTAAAATACGTTGTCATACTAAGATCGTTTATTTATATCCACCATTAAAAATCTAACTATAATCAAGATATTTCATAGCAAGCTTTTCTTGCTTCTGATCGCAATTAGCTCTTGTCTGCTCGCACAGGAGAAAGAAAAAGAATTTCTTATCCCCTCTATTTCAAGTGAAATAAAAATAAATGGAATGGGAGAGGAACAGGCATGGGAAAAATCAAAATGGACATCTAACTTTTGGAATTGGAGACCAACAGACAGCCTAAAAGCAAATAAACAAACGCAGTTTAAAATGCTTCGAGACGATCAAAACCTCTATATTTTGATTGAAGCTATGACCGGGGGATCAAATTTTACTACCCCCAATCTTAAACGTGACTTTGAGTGGTATCAATCGGATTCTGTCACCTTACTTTTTGACACCTTTAGCGATGCGACCAATGCTTTTTCCTTTGCCACCAACCCTTTAGGACTGAAAGCAGACGGATTGATTTCAGGTGGGAATCAAAACTTCCGTACCGACCGAAACAATGCTTGGGATACTAAATGGACCGTCGAAACTACAATTGAAGAAGGAAAATATACCGTGGAAATTAAAATTCCTTTTAGTGCTTTCTTTTATGACAATACCCAAACTTCTTGGCGTTTTAATCTTTATAGAAGAGATTTTGAAGGCAATGAAACGAGTGTTTGGGCACAAACTCCGCAGAATCAAGTCATAGGAAACCTTGGTTTTATGGGGAAAATGATTTTTGAAACACCTCTCAAAAAAGCGCGAAATCCCATCTCCATTATTCCTTTTGTGAGTACAGCTAAATTTAATGACTTTGAAAACTTAAATCAAGACACAAACTTTTCAATCGGAGGAGATGCTAAAATTCCTATTGGAAACGCATTAAATCTTGACCTGACATTCAATCCTGACTTTTCACAAGTAGAAGTCGATGATCAAGTAGTTAATCTTACTCGATTTGCCATTTCACTTCCTGAGAAAAGACAATTTTTTACGCAAAACGATGATTTATTTAAAGACTTTGGAGCCCTTAATGATGTAAATCCTTTCTTTTCAAGACGTATCGGAGTTGCTGAGGATTTGGACGGAAATACGATAGAAAATAAGATAGTAGCGGGTGCTCGATTGAGTGGAAAATTAAACTCCAATCTAAGACTGGGATTTTTAAATGTATTAACAGATGCTGATATCGCCAATGAGATACCCTCAAATTTAAATACTGTTTTTACACTTCGACAAAAAGTATTTAACCGTTCCAATGTTAGTTTTTTCTTCATCGACCGAAGAACCACAGAAGAATTTGATTTTATTTCTGAAGAGGAGAAAAAAAATAGTGTAACTGGAATTGAATACAATTTAGTTTCTGCGGATAGTAAATGGAATGGACGTGCCTTTTTTCATAAATCTTTTACAGAAGGCTTAAATGATGACGATATTATCTCTGGAATTAAATTACAACGAAATACCCTACGACATCGCCTTGGCATGGAGGTAATTCATGGAGGAGAGGACTTTAGATCTGATCTTGGTTTTTTTAGACGTACTGGATTTTTAAAACTGTCTCCCGAATACACTTTCAGAATTTATCCCAAAAATCCTAATGTGGTGAATTACGAAATCAGTGAACGAACTTTTTTTGTGTACAATCCTGAATTAAACTACTTATTAACCGACCGTTGGTTCATCACCTCCATACGAAAACGATATTTAAACAATACGAGCTTGAGTTTTTCAGCTCGAAATCGCTACGAATATTTGACTACTGGATTTGACCCTACCCGCAGTAGTGATGGGCTTGATCTGCCTTCTAACTCAAGTTATAATTTCACTGAGGTAGAGATGAGTTATCGTTCCGATCCAAGGAAAAAATTCAACTTTGACTCCAAAATTGCTTACGGTTCTTTTTATAATGGAACTAAATTTTCAATTGAAAATGAATTCAAATGGCGAAAACAACCCATTTTTAATGCCAGTATGATTGTAAACTTTGATGCCATTGAGCTTCCCAAGCCATACAGTTCAAAAAATATTTGGCTGATTAGTCCCAAACTGGATTTTACTTTTACCAAAACTCTTTCTTGGACCACCTTTGTTCAATATAATTCTCAAGGAGAAAACCTTGGAGTAAACTCTAGAATGCAATGGCGTTTTGCACCGCTCTCCGATTTATTTATTGTTTATAATGATAATTACATCAGCACTGATAATTTTTCACCAAGATATCGTAGTTTTAACCTCAAATTGACTTATTGGTTAAATCTGTAATTATGACTCAAAAATACACCCGCTTTTTCTTACTCGCATCCCTTTTTCTTTTCACACTCGGCTGTCAGCCAGAAAAAAAGAAAGCTACTGGAAACACCATGATTGTTAAAGGAAGCATTGAAGGGCTCAGAAAAGGTACTTTATATCTACAAAAAATTGAAGATACCCTCTTGGTTAATGTCGATTCAACTCTTGTAAAGGGAACTCCTAATTTTGAATTTAAAACGCCCATAGAAACTCCTGAGGTTTTTTACCTCTATCTAGATAAAGAAGATGGGGACAGCCTAAATGACCGAATTTTATTTTTTGGAGAAAAGGGAACTATTGAAATCAATACCCTGCTAAAAACTTTTGAAAGTAGCGCAGAGATTAAAGGGTCTAAAAATCAAGAATTGTTGCAAGAGCATATTGCTTTCAAAAGAAAGTTTAACGATCAAAATCTAGAACTTATTCAAGGATATTATCAAGCACAAAGTGATGGAGAAATGGAAAAAGCTGATTCTTTGGAACAAAAAATCAACAACTTAACCCGAAGACGATACTTATACACGATCAATTTTGCTGCACAACACACAGATCAAAACATTGCTCCCTATCTAGCTTTGACAGAGGTCTATGATGCTAATTTGTCTCTGTTGGATTCAATTGCCATTAAAATGACACCTGAAGTTAAAGACTCAAAATACGGAAAAGAGCTCACTAAGTTCTTGGAGCAGCGAAGGCTGGAAGAGTAAGAATGTATTAAAGCTTTGCTGCTTTTTTAAGTAAAGCAGTGATTGCTTTCGCTTTTGCTTCTTGAATTTTCTTAAACTGTGCTTTTATTCCCTCTCCGGTTACGGCGTTTACTTGTTGAATTAAATCATCAAAAGCAAGGATAGCCTCATCGATGAGTTTTTCACTTTTAGATAAATCGGCATCAGGGTTTGAAAGTTCCCATAAATAGATGTCTTCAATCAAATCACCAATGTCGTTATTGATGTCTTTTTTAAGTTGTTTTATACTCGGCATTTTATAGTTTTAATTTTTCATTAATATAGAACTTTTTGACGAATGTCAAAAACAATTATTTACTATGTAGTCTTTTTTCAAAGCTTAGCCAGAAAAGCTCACGAAATTTCTAGGCGTTTCGTATAAGGTTACGGATAAACGGTGTGAGTTGTCCAAGTGCGGTTTCAATTTATTATAAATAACAACGGCAATATTCTCTGCACTTGGGATCAGATCAAAAAAATCAGCGACTTGTTCATTCAAGTTTTTATGATCTAAAAGATCCTCAACCTCCACTTTGATTAAATCTTTTAACACCTTCATGTCCATCACATATCCTGTATCGGGATCAATCGAACCTGTAACATGAACAATCAATTCATAATTATGTCCGTGATAATGTGGATTGGCACATTTGCCAAAAACAGCTTCATTTTGTTCGTCGGTCCAATCTTTTCTATACAAACGATGAGCGGCGTTAAAATGGGCTTTTCTACTAACGGTAACTTGCATACTTAAGCTTTAATATGTTTATAAAATCGGTCAAAAATAATCTTAAACCAAGCGGTATAATTTTCGGGTACAGACTTAATTTCCATGGCTACTTGATCTAAATCCATCCATTTCCAATGGGCAACTTCATCTTTATTGATCCTTGGAACATCTTGGTAATACCCCAAGAGCACATGATCCAATTCATGTTCGGTAAGTCCATTGTCAAAAGGTGCTTTATAAATAAAACTAAAAAGTTCTTCTAGGGGTGTATTAAAACCCATTTCTTCTGCCAGGCGTCTCGCTCCAGCTTCTAGATTAGACTCTCCTACCCGCTGATGACTGCAGCAAGTGTTAGTCCAAAGTCCAGGAGAATGGTATTTATGTAAAGCGCGTTGTTGCAACATTAATTGTCCCTCTTTATTCAGGATAAAAACAGAAAAGGCACGATGTAAAACCGCTTTTTCATGTGCTTCCATCTTGGGCATAGTCCCCACTGGAGTATCGTTAACATCTACAAGGATGACTTCTTCTTCTTTCATAGCGATCAAAATTACCCAATATTTTTACAAAAACCTATTCGGAATCTCTTCGCTTCAGGCTTATTTTGTAATACTTTTGTGACAAATTGCACGCATGGGATTTTTAGAAGAAATTAAAAGACGTCGGACCTTTGGAATTATTTCCCATCCCGATGCTGGAAAAACGACCTTAACTGAAAAGTTGCTTCTCTTTGGAGGCGCGATTCAAGAAGCCGGAGCCGTCAAATCCAATAAAATTAAAAAAGGAGCCACCAGTGACTTTATGGAAATTGAGCGGCAACGTGGAATTTCTGTTGCGACCTCCGTTTTAGCTTTTGTATATAAGAATAAGAAAATAAATATCCTAGATACCCCAGGACACAAGGATTTTGCTGAGGACACTTTCCGAACCCTCACCGCAGTGGACAGTGTTATTGTGGTTATTGATGTGGCCAAAGGGGTGGAGGAACAAACAGAAAAACTGGTGGAAGTGTGTCGCATGCGAAAGATACCCATCATCGTTTTTATCAACAAATTAGATCGAGAAGGAAAAGATGCTTTTGACCTTTTAGATGAAGTAGAACAAAAATTAGGACTCACCGTCACCCCACTCTCCCTTCCTATTGGAATGGGGTATGACTTCAAAGGAATCTATAATATTTGGGAAAAAAATATCCAATTATTTCAAGAGGAAAACAAACAAACCATCGGAAAAAAGAAGGCCTTTGCCTCCTTGGAAGACCCCGAATTAGAATCTGAAATTGGAACGCTACGACTAAACAATTTAAAAGAAGAATTGGAATTAATTGAGGGCGTTTATCCCCCATTTGACCAGCAAGAATATCTTGAAGGAAACCTACAACCCGTCTTATTCGGCTCTGCTCTAAATAACTTTGGAGTACAGGAATTGCTCAATTGTTTTATCGAGATAGCGCCCAAGCCACTAGCAAAAGAATCGGATATGCGTTTGGTTGAACCTGAGGACAAAAAATTTGCTGGTTTTGTCTTTAAAATTCACGCCAATATGGATCCCAACCACCGAGACCGATTGGCGTTTATCAAGATCGTATCGGGAACCTTTGAACGAAACAAACCCTACCATCATGTGCGTTTGAATAAAAAATTAAAGTTCTCCTCCCCCAATGCCTTTTTTGCAGAGAAAAAACAAATAGTAGACATTTCCTATCCCGGAGATATAGTAGGTTTACACGACACTGGAAATTTTAAAATTGGCGATACCTTAACGGCCGGAGACACTCTGCAGTTTAAAGGCATTCCCAGCTTCTCTCCAGAACATTTCCGCTTCATCAACAACAATGACCCTTTGAAGGCTAAACAACTTGCCAAGGGGATTGACCAGCTGATGGACGAAGGAGTGGCGCAATTGTTTATCCTTAATTTAAATGGCAGAAAGGTTATTGGAACTGTGGGTGCCCTTCAGTTTGAAGTCATCCAATATCGCTTACTCCATGAATATGGAGCTCAGTGTAGCTTTGAAAACCTGAACGTACACAAAGCCTGTTGGGTTGAAGCCCAAACAGAAAGCGATGACTTTAAAGAGTTTCAACGCATCAAGCAAAAGTTTTTGGCCAAAGATAAAAATGGAAAATTAGTCTTCCTTGCTGACTCTGCTTTCTCCCTCCAAATGACTCAGGATAAATACCGAGACCTTATCTTTCATTATACATCGGAATTTTAATCTAAAAATTTTTATCTTTGAGTAAGACTGCTCCAAATTTGTCTTCTCTTACATGAAAAACCTACGGCTCAAGCCCGACATCCACAAACAACAAGCGATTGTTAAAGTTACTTTTGCATACGATCGAGAGCTGATTGATTTGATCAAAAAACAAAAGGGAGCCCTGTGGAGTCAATGCGTTGAAAAACAGGTATTTAAAAGAAATAAAAACGACACCACAACAAGGTGTAAAAATGCATTAAAACGCAGTTTAGCCAAACCGTTGTACTTTGTTTCAAAGGACCAGGATAAATAACAAAAAAAACCGCAATTTACATTGCGGTTTTTTTTGTTTATGCCTCTCCAGTAGGCCCAAAGTTAAGGGGAATTGGAGGAGGTTCATTTGTCGTAATTGTTCCGTTTGCGGCCTCATAACGTTTGATATTATCACCCAAGGCTTTGTGAAAGCGTTTGATGTGATCAGGTGTTAAGATGACACGAGACTTGACTCTCGCTTTGGGCGCACCCGGCATTACGGTGATAAAATCGACTATAAACTCAGCTGCTGAATGATTGATAATGGCTAAATTAGAATAGACACCATCTGCAATACTTTCATCAATTGAGATATTCAACTGTTGGTCTTTGGGGGCGTTTTTATCACTCATAATTAGAAACTAATTTCTTCTTCCTTATCAATTAAAAGACTCTTGTATTCGTCTTTTGATCCCACAAGAACATCGTTATAAGCTCTAAGTCCAGTACCCGCAGGAATTTTATGTCCTACAATTACATTTTCTTTTAAGCCTTCTAAGAAATCGACTTTACCACTAACCGCTGCTTCATTCAATACTTTGGTCGTTTCTTGGAACGAAGCCGCAGAAATAAAGGATTTGGTTTGTAGTGACGCTCTTGTAATACCTTGTAACTCGGGAGTTGCAGTTGCAGGTTCAGCATCACGCGCCATCACCAACTGTTTGTCTTCTCGAGTTAACAATGAATTCTCATCTCTTAACTGACGTACAGAAATAATCTGCCCTTGTTTTAAGTTTTCAGAGTCTCCCACTTCTTCAACAATTTTCATTCCGAATAAGTCATCATTCTCTTGAATAAAGTCATAACGGAACACCAATTGATTTTCTAAGAAAATAGAATCTCCTGGATCTTGAATTCTCACTTTACGCATCATTTGACGAACTACTACTTCAAAGTGCTTGTCGTTGATCTTCACTCCTTGTAAACGGTAAACTTCTTGAATTTCATTCACTAAGTACTGTTGTACCGCAGAAGGTCCTTTAATGGACAAGATATCGGCTGGAGTCGTAGAACCATCAGACAATGACATTCCCGCTTTCACGAAGTCATTTTCTTGTACCAAAATTTGATTGGACAGTTTCACCAAATATTTCTTGATGTCTCCAAACTTAGATTCTACAATGATTTCACGGTTACCTCTTTTGATTTTTCCAAAAGAAACAACACCATCGATTTCAGAAACAACCGCTGGATTTGAAGGATTACGAGCTTCGAATAATTCCGTAACTCGTGGTAAACCTCCAGTAATATCACCTGATTTAGCAGATTTTCTTGGGATTTTAACCAATACTTTTCCTTCTTCTATTTGATCTCCTTCATTTACAATTAGGTGTGCGCCTACAGGTAAGTTGTATGAACGCAAGACATTTCCTTTCTTGTCGGCAATCGACAAGGTTGGAATCACCTTTTTGTTTCTCGATTCAGAAATTACTTTTTCTTGGAATCCAGTTTGTTCGTCTATTTCAACTTGATAGGTTACCCCTTGTTCGATATTTTCAAAAATGATTTTACCCGTAAATTCAGATACAATTACCCCATTAAATGGATCCCATTTACAGACTACTGTACCCTCTTTAATTTTCGAGCCGTTTTTGATGTGCAATGAAGATCCGTAAGGAATATTATTGGTACTCAAAACACTCTTAGTGTTGGCATCAATGATTTTAATTTCAGAGGTTCTGGAAATTACGATTTCAGCTGTATTTCCATCACTATCTTTTCCTTGAACTGTTTTCAAGTCTTCTATCTCAGCTATACCATCAAATTTTGCAAGGAGTTTATTCTCTTCAGAAATGTTTCCTGCAACCCCTCCAACGTGGAAGGTTCTTAAGGTTAACTGAGTTCCTGGCTCTCCAATAGATTGCGCAGCAATAACTCCAACAGCTTCCCCACGTTGCACCATATTACCTGTTGCAAGGTTTCGTCCATAACATTTTACACAAATCCCTTTTTTAGCAGCACAAGTTAACGGAGAACGCACTTCTACTGATTCAATAGGACTGTTCTCTACAAGTGTTACATGAGGATCTAATATTTCTTGACCGGATTCAACAATGATGTCGTTGGTTCTTGGATCAACAATATTATGAAGCGCAACACGTCCCAAAATTCGTTCTCCAAGGGTTTCAACAACCTCTTCATTCTTTTTAAGTGGTTTTACTTCAACTCCGCGCAAGGTTCCACAGTCTTCAATGTTTACAATTACATCTTGAGAGACATCGTGTAAACGACGTGTTAAGTATCCCGCATCTGCCGTTTTAAGGGCTGTATCCGCAAGACCTTTTCGTGCTCCGTGCGTAGAAATAAAGTATTCTAAAATAGAAAGTCCTTCTTTAAAGTTCGATAGAATTGGATTTTCAATAATTTCACCCCCTCCAACATTTGATTTTTTCGGTTTGGCCATCAAACCACGCATACCCGTCAACTGTCGGATTTGTTCTTTAGATCCACGTGCTCCTGAATCTAACATCATGAACACCGAATTAAATCCTTGTTGATCTTCACTGATTCGCGTCATCGCCAATTCAGTCAATTGCGCATTGGTAGAAGTCCAAATATCAATCACCTGATTGTAACGTTCGTTATTGGTGATTAATCCCATATTATAATTTCCGATAATGCCGTCAACTTGTTTGTTGGCATCGTCAATCATACTCAACTTTTCTGGTGGAATAATAATATCTCCTAAGCTAAAGGACAGTCCCCCTTTGAAGGCAAAACCGTATCCCATCCCTTTGATTTTATCTAAAAAGTCAGCGGTTTCTGGAACACTTGTTACCTTAAGGATATCTCCAATAATTTCGCGCAGGTTTTTCTTTGTCAATACAACGTTGAAGAACCCAGCTTGTTCGGGAACAACCTCGTTAAATAAGACACGTCCAACCGTAGTATCAATGATTTGGTAAACGAGTTCCCTCTCTTCATTAAAGTCTTTTGCTCTGATTTTAATCATTGCATTCAGCTCAACACGCTTTTCATTGTAAGCAATGTGCACTTCTTCAGTCGAATAGAAAATCAATCCTTCGCCTTTAACTTTATGCTTGGAAGTAGATTTTCTTGCTTTGGTCATATAATACAGACCCAAAACCATGTCTTGAGAAGGCACTGTAATCGGTGATCCGTTTGCTGGGTTCAAAATACTGTGAGAAGCCAACATCAAAAGCTGACATTCCAAAATTGCTTCCGGTCCAAGAGGCAAGTGAACCGCCATCTGATCCCCATCAAAGTCGGCGTTGAATGCCGTACAGACTAAAGGATGCAGTTGAATTGCTTTTCCTTCGATTAATTTAGGCTGGAAAGCCTGAATTCCTAATCGGTGTAAGGTAGGAGCACGATTCAGCAATACGGGATGTCCTTTAAGAACATTCTCTAAAATATCCCAAACCACGGGTTCTTTGCGATCGATAATCTTTTTTGCAGATTTTACCGTTTTCACAATTCCCCTTTCAATAATCTTACGAATGATGAAGGGTTTGTATAATTCGGCTGCCATATCTTTTGGCAATCCAC
The DNA here is from genome assembly GCA_029248185.1 of Flavobacteriaceae bacterium. Classification (GTDB taxonomy): domain Bacteria; phylum Bacteroidota; class Bacteroidia; order Flavobacteriales; family Flavobacteriaceae; genus MS024-2A. The sequence goes on from JAQWJV010000040.1 coordinate 79,325, forward strand.
ATTCAAATAATTTTAATTCAGGTCCAACAACAATTACAGAACGTGCAGAATAATCCACACGTTTCCCTAATAAGTTTTGACGAAAACGCCCTTGCTTTCCTTTTAGGGAATCCGATAGCGATTTCAAGGGTCTGTTCGAGTCGGTTTTTACCGCAGAAGACTTGCGCGTGTTGTCAAATAAAGAATCTACGGATTCTTGCAACATACGTTTCTCATTTCTAAGAATTACTTCAGGTGCTTTGATCTCGACCAAACGCTTCAAACGGTTGTTTCTGATAATCACACGACGGTATAAGTCATTTAAATCAGAGGTTGCAAAACGACCTCCATCTAAAGGAACAAGGGGACGTAATTCAGGTGGAATTACAGGAATCACTTTCATGATCATCCATTGAGGAAGATTTTCACCCCGCTCATTGGCATCACGGAAAGCCTCTACCACTTGTAATCTTTTTAACGCTTCTGTTTTACGTTGCTTAGAGGTTTCGTTATTTGCTTTGTGACGTAATTCATAAGACAAGGCTTCTAGATCAATACGAGAAAGCAATTCGATCAAACATTCAGCACCCATTTTGGCGATGAATTTATCGGGATCACTATCCTCTTTGTATTGATTTTCCGCTGGAATTTGTTCCATTACATTGAGGTACTCTTCCTCTGTAAGGAAATCCATTGGCTGTAGTGGCTCACCTTCTTCATTTTTAGCAATACCCGGCTGAATAACAACATAGCGCTCGTAGTATATGATCATATCCAATTTCTTGGAAGGCAATCCTAAAAGGTATCCTATTTTGTTAGGAAGTGAACGGAAATACCAGATATGGGCCACAGGAACCACAAGATTAATATGACCTACTCGATCACGTCTTACTTTCTTTTCGGTAACTTCTACTCCACATCGATCACAAACTATTCCTTTGTAACGAATACGCTTGTATTTTCCACAGGCACACTCATAATCCTTTACAGGACCAAAAATACGCTCGCAAAATAATCCATCACGTTCGGGTTTGTGGGTTCTATAATTAATTGTTTCTGGCTTTAGAACTTCCCCACGAGAGTTTCCAAGAATTACTTCTGGAGAAGCTAAACCGATTGCAATTTTATTGAATTTTTTTTGGGTAATGATTTCGTTATTTCTAGCCATTGCTAAATGTCGTCTTAAATTAAATTATTCTTCCAATCGAATGTCGAGTCCAAGTCCTTTCAGTTCGTGCATTAACACGTTAAAGGATTCTGGCAAACCAGGTTCAGGCAAGGTGTCGCCTTTCACAATGGCCTCATAGGTTTTTGCTCTCCCTATGACATCATCGGATTTAACTGTCAAAATTTCTTGCAGTGTACTAGAAGCTCCGTAAGCCTCTAATGCCCATACCTCCATTTCTCCAAAACGTTGTCCTCCAAATTGCGCTTTTCCTCCAAGAGGCTGTTGCGTAATCAAAGAGTACGGTCCAATAGAACGTGAGTGCATTTTGTCATCAACCATATGTCCTAATTTTAACATATAGATTACCCCTACTGTAGCAGGTTGATCAAAACGTTCTCCGGTTCCACCGTCATATAAATAAGAATGTCCATATAAAGGAACATTACCTTTTTCTGTCAAGGCATTGATTTCCTCGATGGTCGCCCCATCAAAAATAGGTGTAGCATATTTCTCTCCTAAATTCTGACCTGCCCAACCTAAAACGGTTTCATAAATCTGACCAATATTCATTCGAGAAGGTACTCCTAATGGATTCAATACAATATCTACTGGAGTTCCATCTTCCAAGAAAGGCATTTCTTCTTCACGTACAATACGTGCAACAATCCCTTTATTTCCGTGACGTCCTGCCATCTTATCCCCTACTTTAAGCTTACGCTTTTTGGCGATGTAAATTTTAGCAAGTTTCTTAATACCTGCAGGCAGTTCGTCTCCAACACTGATCGTAAATTTCTCACGACGTAAGGCCCCTTGAAGGTCATTTTCTTTGATTTTATAATTGTGAATCAGATCCGCAATTAAATCATTGATTTCTGCAGTAGTTGTCCATGATCCCTTAGTAAGGTGTGTGTAATCTTCCACCCCAGTAAGTAATTTTAGAGTATATTTTTTGCCTTTTGGTAAAACTTCCTCTCCTAAATCATTTTGAACTCCTTGACAAGTTTTCCCATTTACAATGGTAAATAGTTTTTCAACTAGAACCGTTTTCAAAGCATCAAACTTGAGATCATAAGCATCTTCCAATGCATCCAACTCTTGTTTGTCTTGATTACGTTTACGTTTATCCTTTACAGAACGTGTGAATAATTTTTTATCAATAACTACTCCGCGAAGTGAAGGGGGTGCTTTTAATGAAGCATCCTTTACATCTCCCGCTTTGTCTCCAAAGATGGCACGTAATAATTTCTCTTCGGGGGTCGGATCCGATTCTCCTTTGGGTGTGATTTTTCCAATCAAAATATCCCCAGGATTCACTTCTGCTCCGATTCGGATCATTCCGTTTTCATCTAAATCTTTGGTTGCCTCTTCACTTACGTTAGGAATGTCATTGGTTAATTCCTCTGTTCCTAATTTAGTGTCTCTAACGTCTAATGAATATTCATCAATATGAATTGATGTAAAGATATCCTGACGTACCACTTTTTCAGAGATCACGATAGCATCCTCAAAGTTGTACCCTTTCCAAGGCATAAAAGCTACCTTCAAGTTTCTACCCAAAGCTAATTCTCCTGCTTCGGTTGCATATCCTTGGCATAAAACTTGTCCCTTGGTCACTCGATCTCCTTTTTGGACAATCGGTTTCAAGTTAATACAAGTTCCCTGATTCGTTTTTCTAAACTTAATTAAGTTGTACGATTTTGTATCTCCATCAAAACTGATTAAATCGTCTTGCTCTGAAAAATCGTATTTGATCGTTATTTTGTTGGCATCAACATACTCAACCACACCATCGTTCTCGGCATTAATTAAGACACGAGAATCCGAAGCTACTTGCTTTTCGAGTCCTGTTCCAACAATTGGAGATTCAGGGCGCAACAAAGGAACGGCCTGACGCATCATGTTGGATCCCATCAATGCACGGTTCGCATCATCATGCTCCAAGAAAGGAATCAAAGAAGCAGAAATAGATGCAATTTGGTTGGGTGCAACATCCGTATAATTTACTTGATCTGGAGTTACAACTGGAAAATCGGCTTGGTCTCGAGCAATAACTTTTTCGTCAAGAATTTTTCCTGCTTTATCAAAGTTTACGTTTGCTTGAGTAATCAATTGATTTTCTTCCTCTTCAGCACTCAAGTATATAGTTTCTTTAAGATTGATCACCCCATTTTCAACCTTTCGGTAAGGAGTTTCAATGAACCCTAGGTTATTTACTTTAGCAAATACTCCTAAGGAAGAAATCAATCCAATATTGGGTCCCTCTGGGGTTTCAATGGGACATAGTCTTCCGTAGTGTGTATAGTGTACATCACGCACCTCAAATCCTGCTCGCTCTCTTGACAGTCCACCTGGCCCAAGGGCAGAAAGACGACGCTTGTGCGTAATTTCAGCTAATGGGTTGGTTTGATCCATAAACTGAGAAAGCTGATTGGTTCCGAAGAAAGAGTTGATTACAGAGGAAAGTGTTTTTGCATTAATCAAGTCAATGGGAGTGAACACCTCGTTGTCTCGAACATTCATTCGCTCACGAATGGTTCGAGCCATTCTGGCTAAACCTACTCCAAATTGAGAAGATAATTGCTCTCCTACCGTTCGTACACGTCGGTTAGATAAGTGATCAATATCATCAATCTCTGCTTTCGAATTAATCAACTCGATCAAATATTTGATGATGGTAATGATGTCTAACTTGGTTAAAACTTGCTTATCCATTTCAACGTCTAAGCCCAGTTTTTTATTCATTCTATAACGACCTACTTCACCCAGGTTGTAGCGTTGATCAGAGAAAAATAATTTATCAATGATCCCACGTGCCGTATCTTCATCTGGCGGTTCTGCGTTACGTAATTGTCTGTAAATATGTTCTACTGCTTCTTTTTCCGAGTTAGTAGGATCTTTTTGAAGTGTATTGTAAATGATCGCATAATCAGACATATGTGCGTCAACCTTGTGTAATAATATGGTTTTAACACTGGCTTCTAGAATTTCTTCTATATGTTCTTTTTCAAGGACGGTATCACGGTCGATGATGATTTCATTTCGCTCGATAGAGATGACCTCTCCTGTATCTTCATCAACGAAATCTTCATGCCATGTTTTTAGAACACGTGCCGCTAATTTTCGTCCGAGTACTTTTTTGATTCCGGTTTTAGAAACTTTAATCTCTTCAGCGAGGTCAAAAATTTCTAAGATATCTCGATCATGTTCAAAACCGATGGCTCTGAAAAGGGTTGTAACAGGTAATTTTTTCTTACGATCAATGTAGGCATACATTACGCTGTTGATGTCGGTAGCAAATTCAATCCAAGAACCTTTGAATGGAATAACACGAGCCGAATATAATTTAGTTCCATTAGCATGGAAGGACTGACCAAAGAAGACCCCTGGAGAACGGTGCAATTGAGAAACTACAATTCGTTCTGCACCATTGATTACAAAAGTACCACTGGGAGTCATGTAAGGGATGGTACCTAAAAACACATCTTGAACGATGGTTTCAAAATCCTCATGTTCGGGATCGGTACAATATAATTTTAAACGTGCCTTTAAAGGAACAGAATAGGTGAGTCCACGCTCGATACATTCTTGAATAGAATAACGAGGGGGATCAACAAAATAGTCAAGAAATTCTAAAACAAATTGATTTCTTGTATCTGTAATGGGAAAATTTTCTTTAAACGTATTGAAGAGACCTTCTTCATTACGTTCGTCAGATTTGGTCTCTAGTTGGAAAAAGTCTTGGAATGATTTAATCTGAATATCCAAGAAATCCGGGTACATTGGAGTATGTTTTGCTCCTGCGAAATTTGTTCTTTGGCTCTGTTTACTAGGCATCTAACTGTTTTTTAATGGTCATATTACATTAGGGGGGCACTATAAAAGGGTATAGGCCTTTGGAAAAATCCAAAGACCTATGCCTTTAATGGTATGAGTTGAAACTACTTAAGCTCAACCTCAGCACCAGCTTCTTCTAGAGATTTTACAAGCGCTTCCGCTTCATCTTTAGC
>JAQWJV010000043.1 GCA_029248185.1 Flavobacteriaceae bacterium
AGGATTTGGTTTCATCACAAACGATGAGTCTGGAGAAGACGTATTCGTTCACATTTCAGCCCTAAACGGCGTGACCCTTAGAGAAGGAGCAAAAGTAGAGTATGTAGAAGAAGATGGTAAAAAAGGGAAGCAAGCTTCCAGCATCACCGTATTATAATTTATATATTATTACTAAGACTTAAGCGTTTCAGAGATGAAACGCTTTTTTTATTTCCTTTTTTTAGCAAAAAAAGTATCCAATAATGCTTTAGCTTCCTCGGCCATGTGTCCCCCATTTACCTTAGTTTTGGGATGAAGCGTCAAGGCAGCTTGCTGAAAGCCTCTTTTGGAATCGGTCGCTCCATAAACCACACGGTCTAATTGGCTCCATCTTAAGGCACCTGCACACATTACACAGGGCTCCAAAGTCACATAAAGTGTACAATCTATCAAGTATTTTCCATTTAAATGATTAGCGGCAGCGGTAATGGCTTGCATTTCAGCATGCGCTGTAACATCATGAAGGCGCTCGGTTAAGTTGTGTGCACGCGCTATTATTCTTTGCCCCACAACCACAACAGCACCCACAGGGACTTCATCCGCTAATGCGGCTTTTTCAGCCTCAATCAAGGCTTGTTTCATAAAAAACTGATCGTCTAATTCCATGTTCAAAAATACAAATTCCGAAGGCATGTGATAAATTTGCTTTTGCCTTACCTTTACAAGATGTCAGAAAATCGTTTTGCTTCCATACAAAACCCCGAAGAATTGAGGAGACTTTCCAAAAAAGAACTCCCCGATTTTGCAACTGCTTTACGAAAAGAAATTATCCATGCCTTGGCAAAAGGAGAAGGACACTTAGGTTCTAGTCTTGGGACAGTTGAATTGACCGTAGCACTGCACTATTGTTTTGATACTCCTAAGGATGTTTTGATTTGGGATGTGGGGCATCAAGCCTATGGCCACAAAATGTTGACTGGAAGAAAAGCTGCCTTTGATCACCTTCGCCAAGAGGGAGGAATCAGCGGATTTCCAAAAAGAGAAGAAAGCCTCTATGACGCTTTCGGTACTGGTCATGCAGGAACGGCTATTTCTGCTGCTTTAGGGATGGCGTTGAGTTCAACCCTAAAAGGCGAAAACAAACAACATATTGCAGTAGTTGGAGATGCTTCCATTGCAAACGGGATGGCTTTTGAGGCCCTCAATCATTTAGGAACTACTCAAGCCAATGTATTGGTCATTTTGAATGACAATACTATGGGAATAGACCCAAGTGTGGGTGCATTAAAACACTATTTTGAAACCGTAAAAAAAGAACATCCTGATACCCCCAACTTTTTTGAATCTCTCAATCTGGATTATTCTGGGCCAATAGACGGGCATAATATGAAAGAATTGTTGCAACTTTTTGACCAACAAAAGAAAATACAAGGTCCAAGAATTATTCATTTAGTGACCACAAAAGGAAAAGGCCTTCCTATTGCTGAAAATGAGCAGGTAACCTACCATGCGCCTGGAAAATTTGATCCACTTACTGGAAAACTAAGCATTCCACAAGCACATCAAAAATTAAAATTTCAAGATGTCTTTGGTCAAACACTACTCCACTTAGCAAAAACAAATGAAAAAATTATAGCCCTTACCCCTGCGATGCCAACAGGGAGTGGTCTAGTAAAAATGATGGATGCCTTCCCCTCCAGATGCATTGATGTGGGGATTGCTGAGCAACATGCAGTAACCCTTGCTGCAGGAATGGCTGCTGAGGGAATGCTCCCCTTTTGTGTGATCTATTCTACCTTTTTACAACGCGCCTACGATCAAGTTATTCATGATGTCGCTTTACAAAATTTAAGCGTTGTTTTTTGTATAGATCGTGCTGGAATTGTAGGACATGACGGTCCTACTCACCATGGTGTTTTTGACATTGCCTTTTTACGCTGTATTCCTAATTTAGAAATTGCTACTCCCAGAGATGCACAAACGCTTCAAAATCTTTTATATACAGCACAACTTGGAATAAAACATCCCCTTGCCATTCGATATCCTAGAGGGTTTAGTGAACAAACCAAACTTACTACCCAATTTGAAAAAATTAATTGGGGAAAAGGGCAACTGCTGAAAGAAGGGACTAAACTTGCAGTACTATCCTTTGGCACCTTAGCCAAGGTAGTAAGTGAAACCTTAAAAAATATAGAGGAAACTAATGCTATTGCCCATTATGACATGTGCTTTGTAAAACCCATTGACGAAGAATTACTTCACACTATTTGCAAAACCTTTAAAGCAATTATAGTTTTTGAGGAAGGAAGTAGTAGTGGAGGTGCAGGAAGTGCAATTCTTGAATTTGCAGCTCAACAAGGATATCACATTCCCATTCAGTTAGAAGGAATCCCAGACCAATTTATTTCACACGGAAATACACTGTTTTTACATGAAAAATTAGGGTGGAACGCTGAGGGAATCTCAAAAAAAATTAGCCTGTTATTAAATAAAATAGAATGACGCCAAACCCTGTCCAAGGGTTTTATATATTTAACCTATGAGTAATCAAAAACGCCTTTTCTTGTTAGATGCCTTCGCCCTTATCTTTAGAGGCTATTATGCATTCATCAAAAACCCAAGGATCAACTCCAAAGGAATGGATACCTCTGCCATTATGGGATTTACCAATTCCTTATTGGACGTAATCAAAAGAGAGAAACCCGACCATCTTGCTGTATGTTTTGATAAAGGAGGGTCTCTAAGTCGAACAGAGCTCTTTACAGATTATAAGGCCAACAGAGACGAAACTCCAGAAGCCATTCGTATTGCGGTACCCTATATCCAACAGATTTTAAAGGCCATGCATATTCCTGTAATTGAGAAAGCAGGATTTGAAGCTGATGATATTATTGGAACACTAGCCAAACAAGCTGAAAAAGAAGATTTTCAAGTTTTTATGGTTACTCCTGATAAGGATTTTGCACAATTGGTTTCAGAAAATATTTTTATGTATCGCCCTGCAAGAATGGGAAATGGAATCGAAATTTGGGGAATACCAGAGGTTCAAGAAAAGTTTGAAATTGAACGCCCAGAACAGGTCATTGATTATTTAGGAATGATGGGAGATGCCGTGGATAATATTCCGGGCTTACCAGGAGTAGGAGATAAAACTGCAAAAAAGTTTCTGAAAGAATACGGCAGTATGGAGGCGCTCCTAGAAAACACCCATGAAATCAAAGGAAAACTCAAAGAAAAAATTGAGGCTAACAAAGAATTAGGTCTTTTATCAAAAGAATTAGCCACCATATTACTAGACGTTCCTGTCACCTTTGAAGCTGAATCCTATGCGTTAACAAGTCCCGATGAGCAAGCTGTAAGTAGCCTTTTTGAAGAATTGGAATTCCGTAGAATGGCTGAAAATTTCAAAAAGATTTTTAGTCCTCCAGGAGCTGTTGAAGAAACCCCTAAAGGAAAAGTACCCGCCAAACCTTCAGCAGAAGGACAACAATTTGATCTGTTTTCCGCTCCAGGGAGTGGAACCGTGACAGAAAGTAGTGTTGACGAACGAAAAAGTTTAAAAACAAAAGATCACTTTTATCAACATGTCAATTCTAAATTGGCAGCTACTCAACTTTTAAAAGAATTATTACAGCAAAAAAGTGTCTGCTTTGATACAGAAACCACTTCATTAAATGCTTTAGAAGCCGAATTAGTAGGAATTGCATTTTCGTGGACCAAAGGAAAGGGCTATTATTTAGTACTCCCTGAAAATAAAGATGAAGTGCTTGAGATTTTAACTCCTTTTAAAGCCTTTTTTGAACACCCTGAGATTGAAAAAATAGGGCATAATTTGAAATATGATCTCAAAGTTCTTCGTAATTATGATATTCAGGTCAATGCTCCTTTATTTGATACGATGATTGCGCATTATTTGATCAATCCCGATATGCGTCATAATATGGATATTTTGGCCGAAACCTATTTGAATTATTCGCCACAATCCATCACTGAACTCATTGGAAAAAAAGGGAAGAATCAAGGGACAATGAGAGAGGTTCCTATCGAACAACAAACTGAATATGCTGTGGAAGATGCAGACATTACCCTTCAACTGAAAGAACACTTTCAAGAAGAGATGACCACTGCTAAAACATTAGAATTATATCAAAAAGTTGAACTGCCTCTAGTTTCTGTTTTGACTAGTATGGAATGTGAGGGTATCAATTTGGATGTTCCTTTTTTAAAAACCCTATCGGTTAGTTTAGCAGAGGATATTAAAAAACTTGAAACAACTATTTTTGAAATTGCTGGCGAAACCTTCAATTTGGCCTCTCCAAAACAATTAGGTCTTATCCTGTTTGAGAAACTGAAATTGGTAGAGAAGCCTAAGAAAACAAAAACAGGACAGTACTCAACTGCAGAAGATGTGTTATCGTATTTAGCCAAAGAACATCCAATCATAGCAGATATTTTGGATTGGCGCTCGCTTCAAAAACTACAAAACACTTATGTGGAGGCCCTCCCAAACGAGATTAATCCTAAAACGGCTAGAGTACACACCGTATATAATCAAGCAGTAGCAGCTACTGGGCGCTTGAGTAGTAATAATCCTAATTTGCAAAATATCCCTATCAGAACAGAACGTGGGCAACAAGTGCGAAAAGCCTTTATTCCTAGAGATGAAAATCATGTCTTGATGGCAGCGGATTATTCCCAAATAGAATTACGGATCATCGCCGCACTAAGTAAAGACGAAGGGATGCTTTCTGCCTTTCAAAATAATGAAGACATTCACCGAGCTACTGCTGCAAAAGTGTTTAACGTCGCTTTAGAAGAAGTTACAAGAGAACAACGTAGTAATGCTAAAACTGTGAATTTTGGAATTGTTTATGGTGTTTCAGCTTTTGGTTTGAGTCAGCAAACTAATCTAAACCGTTCTGAAGCAAAAGAACTGATTGAAACGTATTATGCAACCTATCCTAAATTGAGAGCTTATATGCAAGATCAAGTTGATTTTGCTAGGGAAAATGGTTATGTTGCTACAGTTCTAGGAAGAAGGCGGTATTTGAAAGATATAAATTCTCAAAATGCGATTGTTCGAGGAGCTGCTGAACGTAATGCCGTTAACGCACCTATTCAGGGAAGCGCAGCAGATATTATTAAATTGGCAATGATCGCTATTCAAAGACGTTTACACACTGAAAGCTGGAAATCCAAAATGCTGCTTCAAGTCCATGATGAACTGGTTTTTGATGTTCCCAAGGATGAAATAGAACCTCTTAAAGAGATGGTAAAAAACGAAATGGAAAACGCATTTGAGATAAATGTTCCTTTGGTTGTCGATATCGGAATTGGAAAAAATTGGTTAGAAGCACACTAGGAAAATAATCCTTGCTTCACACACTATCAGAAAATTAGAATAAAAAATTTTTTCAAAGTAATTTATAATTGTACATTTGCAGCCCGTTGGAACAATTTTCGACGGATAAAATTATTTATTGTGAATACATTAAGTTATAAAACAATTTCTGCCAACGCCAACACTGTCAACAAAGAGTGGGTTGTAGTAGATGTAAAAGATCTTCCTTTAGGAAGAGTTTCGGCAATTATCGCTAATTTTTTACGTGGTAAATACAAAACCAATTATACTCCTCATGTGGACTGTGGTGATAACGTTGTTGTCATTAATGCAGCTCATGTAACCTTGAGTGGAAACAAATGGGAACAAAAGGAATACATTCGTCATACAGGATTTCCTGGTGGACAACGTATCCTTACTGCAACACAATTGCATAACAAAAAAGATACTCGTCTTGTAGAAAATGCAGTACGTGGAATGCTTCCTAAAAACAAATTAGGTGCTGATCTATTCAGAAACTTACGTGTTTACAATGGTGCAGAGCATCAACAAGAAGCACAAAATCCAAAAACCATTAACATAAACGACTTTTTATAATGGATACTGTTCATACTATTGGCCGTCGTAAAACCTCAATTGCTCGTATTTTTGTGAGTGAAGGAAAAGGTTCAATCACGGTTAACCAAAAAGATTATACAACGTATTTTCCTACTCCTACCTTACAATACAAAATCCAACAGCCTTTTTTATTAACCAATACAGAAGGGAACTACGATTTAAAAGTAACAGTTAAAGGTGGAGGATCTAATGGTCAGGCAGAAGCGGTACGTCTTGCAATTTCAAGAGCGCTTTGTCAAATCAGCGAAGAGCACCGTACAGAATTAAAACCAGAAGGTTTATTGACGCGTGATCCACGCATGGTTGAACGTAAAAAGTTTGGTCAAAAGAAAGCAAGAAAAAAATTCCAATTCTCAAAACGTTAATTGGTACTCGTTTTGCCTCGTGCAAAACAAAGTTCATTCATTTATTAATAATAAACCAGTTGCTTAAACCGCTAAGGCGGATGTTAGTTTAGCATCTAAACAAGAATAAAATCTTGTTGCTACACAAAAGGAACGTAAACTAAAACACAATGGCAAAACCAGAAGTAAATGACCTGTTAAACGCAGGTGTCCATTTCGGTCACTTAACTCGTAAATGGAATCCAAACATGGCTCCTTATATCTATATGGAGCGTAACGGTATTCATATCATCAACCTTTACAAAACTGCTGCAAAGATTGAAGAAACCAATGAAGCCTTAAAAAAGATTGCAGCCTCAGGACGAAAAATCCTTTTTGTTGCAACCAAAAAACAAGCGAAAGATATCGTTGCTGAAAAAGCAAAAGCGGTAAACATGCCCTACATTACAGAACGTTGGCCTGGTGGAATGCTTACAAACTTTGTAACCATCAGAAAAGCCGTCAAAAAAATGGGAGCTATCGATCGTATGAAGAAAGATGGTACTTTTGAAACTCTTTCGAAAAAAGAGCGTTTACAAGTGGATCGTCTTCGTGCTAAATTAGAGAAAAACTTAGGGTCAATCACTGATATGACTCGTCTTCCTGGTGCGCTTTTCATCGTAGACACTACACGCGAACACATTGCTGTAAAGGAAGCTCAAAAATTGAAAATTCCAATTTTTGCAATGGTAGATACCAACTCTGACCCACGTGATGTTGATTTTGTAATTCCTTCCAATGATGATGCTTCAAAATCAATCGACAAAATTTTAGGCCTTGTTACTGGAGCTCTAGCAGAAGGACTTAAAGAACGTCAAAGTGAAAAAGAAGGAACTAATGCAAGTGACGCAAAAGAAATGGAAGCTGCTGCTAAAAAAGCAGAAACTGCCGACACTGCTGTTGAAGCAGCTCCTCAAGCTGAAACTCCAGCGGTAGCTGAAGAGAAGGCTCCAGAAGCACCTACTAAAGATATCCAGGAAGAAAAAAAAGACTAATCCACTTATAAATAAATAGAACTGTGAAAATTACTGCATCTGAAGTAAACAAACTCCGCCAGGCAACTGGAGCGGGAATGATGGACTGTAAAAAAGCACTTGTTGAAGCCGAAGGCGATTTTGACAAAGCTGTAGAAGGTTTACGAAAAAAAGGACAAAAAGTAGCTGCTAATCGTGCCGACAGAGATTCTTCTGAAGGGGCGGTTTTAGCGAAAGTAAACGATGATAACACCAAAGGTGTTATTGTATCTCTTAACTGTGAGACAGATTTTGTTGCTAAAAATGATTCTTACTTGGCATTGGCAACTTCTCTTACTGAATTAGCAATGGGCTGTGACTCGTTAGAAAGCTTTTTAGCTGCTGAATTTCAAGGGATGACGGTTGCTGAAAAATTGACTGAACAAACTGGTGTTATTGGTGAAAAAATCGAAATCGGTGGGTTTGAAATTTTAACGGCTCCCTTTGTTGGTTCCTATATCCACGCTGGAAATAAAATTGCAACGTTAGTCGGTTTGTCTTCTGCTATCGATAATGCTGCTGAAGTTTCTAAAAATGTAGCTATGCAAGCTGCAGCGATGAATCCAATTGCTTTAAATGAAGACGGTGTAGACGCCTCTGTCATTGAAAAAGAAATTGAAATTGCAAAGGATCAATTACGTCAAGAAGGAAAGCCAGAAGCAATGTTAGATAATATTGCCAAAGGAAAAATAAAGCGTTTCTTCAAAGACAATACTTTAGTGAACCAAGATTTCATCAAAGACAGCAAAATTTCTGTTGCTGCTTATGTAAAATCTGCAGGTGATGCTGATGTAACGGCTTTTGCACGTGTGGCTCTAGTATAATATTAGCCTTACTACTTCTAAAGCACCCAATTGGGTGCTTTTTTTATACCTTTCAGTCATGAAGAGTAAATCCAGATGCGCTTGGTGTATAGGAGATACACTGTATGAGAACTATCACGATACGGAATGGGGTGTTCCTCTTTTTGAGGATCAAGCTTTATTCGAATTTTTGACTCTAGAAACCTTTCAAGCGGGCTTGAGTTGGATTACCGTTTTAAGAAAAAGAGAGGAGTTTAGACGCGCCTTTAGTCAATTTGATTATCAAAAAATCGCCTCATTTGAGCCCTCAAAAGTACAAGAGCTACTTAACAATCCAGGAATTATAAGGAATCTATTAAAAATAAGTGCGACCATCAATAATGCGCAGGTATTTCTGAAGATTCAAAATCAATTCGGGAGTTTTTCGGACTATATCTGGAGATTTGTAGGGGATACACCCATTACCAATACTTTTGAACGTTTGGAAGAGATCCCTGCAAAAACCCCTTTGGCTGAGACCCTGAGTAAAGACCTAAAACAGCATGGGTTTAAGTTTGTAGGACCCACCGTTATTTACGCCTTTATGCAAGCCACAGGCATGGTCAATGACCATCTGAAAGACTGTTTTAGATATAAGGAAGTTAAATTAAAACGGTAAATCGTCCTCCACTTCATTTGCATCCCCTTTAGCAGGCTCAAAAGCAGAAGGAGGGGGCATAGGAGGCATTTCAGTTGGAGCAGCGCCCTCGCTCGCTTCAATTCGCCATCCTTGTACGGAATTAAAATATTTAGTTTCCCCTTGAGGGTTTACCCACTCACGGCCTCTTAAATTGATTCCAATTTTTACGTTTTGACCTACTTGAAAATTATTCATTAAATCACACTTGTCTTGGACAAATTCAACTAAAATATGTTGAGGATATTGTTCTTCAGTGGTAACAACAACCTCTCTTTTTCGAAAACCATTTGTTCCATAGGTTTTCGTCTCGTCAATCCATTTTATTTTTCCTGCTACTTCCATAGTTTGTTTTGTATTAAAACAAAAATAACAAAACTTTTTTCGGTCGTGGCTTGAAGTTCTATCAATTTATCAAATTCATGTATATTCGTAGGTAATCCTTGTGTATGAAGTTGCTTCGCATCTTAAAAAATCAACGAAAAAATAGCGGATACCTTTTTGCATTCATCATTGTTGCCTTGATTTTATGGAATACCAACCTGTTGTTTCAAAATTTGAGCAAAGAACAAAGAACGAAGATGGAGCTCTGGGCGATGGCTCAAGAAGAATACATCCAAAATCAAAGTTTTAGTAATCTCACTTTTGAAGTCCTTCAACGCTCGGGTATCAATCCTATGATTCAGGTTGATGCAAAGGATAGAATTTTAGAAATAAGAAATGTAAACTGGGATGAAAAAAAGCAAGACTCCACCGCCTTATATAAAATTTTAGCCCGAATAAAAAAGGAGAATGATCCTATTTTAATTCAATACAAAGACGAAACAGGTGCCTTAATGATTAATCAAAAACTGTATTATGGAGACTCACAGGTCTTGAAAAAATTACAGTATTATCCCCTTGCTCTATTGTTGATTATCTTTCTATTTGGCGCTGTATTATACTTTGTCTTCAAAACAGCAAAAATTGCAGAACAAAACCGATTGTGGGCAGCAATGTCTAAAGAAACGGCGCATCAAATTGGAACACCCCTGACCTCCATGATGGGTTGGATTACTTTATTGAAAGAGAAACAAAAAAACGATGTATCCGTATTAGAAATAGAGAAAGATATTGAACGCTTAAAAGTGATTACAGACCGTTTTTCCAAAGTAGGATCAACTCCCGAAGTCTCTCCACGAAATCTTATTGAAACCCTTTCTAATACTGTACAGTATCTTCAAAAAAGAAGTTCAGAGCATGTACAGTTTACCTTAGATCTCCCCAAAAAGGGCATTATAATTCCTTTTAATCCTGAATTGATTAGTTGGACATTGGAAAATTTGATTAAAAATGCAATTGATGCTATGAAAGGAAAAGGAACTCTAGGTATCCGCGTTACTGAATTTGATTTACATGTTGAGATTCTAATTTCAGATACAGGAACAGGCATGCCAAAAGAGATTGCTTCTAAGATTTTTGATCCAGGGTTTACCACTAAGTCGAGAGGATGGGGACTAGGGCTTTCTTTAGCAAAACGAATTGTAGTTGACTTCCATCAAGGGAAAATAAATGTAGTAAAAACAGCCTTAGGTAAAGGAACTCAATTTAAAATTGCATTAAATAAAACCGTTTAAAGCGATTGAAGTGTGTCAAAATATCCTGCGATGGCTTTTGCTGTCGCGTCCATTTCATCGGAAGTCAATTGTATTCGTTTTTGAAAGGTCGCATCTTCCATACTTTGTAAAGGAATTAAATGGACGTGTGCATGGGGTACTTCAAGACCAATAACCGACATTCCTACACGCTTACAGTCTATGGCTTTCCTTATTGCTAAAGCAACGTTTCTAGAAAAAGACATCAGTTGAAGATAGGTTGTTTCAGGAAGATCAAAGACTTTATCTATCGCCACTTTTGGGACACACAACACATGTCCTTTTGTATTGGGTTGAATATCTAAAAAGGCATAACAATGGTCGTCTTCCGCCACTTTATAGCTAGGGATTTCTCCTGAAATAATTTTAGAAAAAAGGGTGTCCATTAGGAACGTGTAATGGAAACAATTTCCAATTCAATATTACCATTAGGAACAGAAATGACGGCAATCTCTCCAACTTTTTTACCCAGTAAACCTTTACCAATAGGAGAATCTACAGAAATTTTACCCGTTTTCAAATCCGCTTCACTTTGGGCAACTAAGGTATATTTCATCAACGCTCCATTGGCTTTATTTTTTACTTCAACTGTAGAGAGAACTAAAACTTTTGAGGTATCCAATTCGGATTCATTAATAATACGTGCGTTAGCTAAAATATTTTCCATTTTAGCAATATGCATTTCCAACATGCCCTGCGCTTCTTTTGCTGCATCATATTCCGCATTTTCACTTAAATCGCCTTTGTCTCTAGCCTCAGCAATCGCCTGAGAAGCCTTGGGACGTTCTACATCCTTTAAGTGATTTAACTCGGCGCGTAGTTTTTTTAAGCCTTCTTCTGTGTAATAAGATACTTTACTCATGTTTTCTACGTTTTCTATAATAAACAAAAAATCCTCCTAACTGGTGGATGTATAACAAATATAAACAATTGCGGGAAGTCATTACAACAATTTTTTCTTTGAGATTTGGAATAATACTAGGCATGATACTCTTTTTAGGCTGTGGGAAATCAGAACTAGAGCGAAATCCATATTTAGCTGACGTTCGTTTTCAAAGAGAAATCAATCTTAGTCTTCCATTATATAATGAATTGAATTTTGTTGGAGGGAGTTATTTAATTGAAAATGTAGGGATAAATGGAGTTTTAGTTTTCAACTTAAATGGCGCTTCTTTTTTAGCTTGGGAGGCCACTTGTCCCAATCATGTCCCAAAGACCTGTTCTAAGCTTACTATAGAAGGTGTTTTGGTCAACTGTAGTTGTGAAGCTTTTCAATACAGTTTAGCCACTGGGCAACTGCTTAATCCAAATGAAAACCTAAACCCCCCTCGAGGCTTACTTTTTTATCAAGTTCAAAATTATAATGGTATTTTAAGGGTCAGTAATTAATCTTTCAATCGGATGAAGAGTATTCAATGGAACCCTATTTTAAAAAATAATAACAATTGGCTTGTAGGATTTTTACTACTCAGTAGCCTATGCTCAGCACAATTATTGGAATTAGATTACAGCAAAGGTAAAAGAGAAGAATCCAGTTTACGAATTCATTTTATCCGACAAGGGATTATTGGGATCAGTAGTTTGCAGCATTTTGATCTAGGTGCTGAAGTTTTTAAAATCCGCTATGATGGAAAAAAAGGAACTCAAGTTTCTTTCACTGTCTACAGTACTCAAACCCTTTGGAAAGGAAATAAAATAGATGCCTTAAATACTTTTGAATTCGTCATGAATCCTATTGGAGGAACAGCAAATGGAAACTTTTTTACCAGCTTTCTTCTTTCACAAAAAGAGTATTCAAGTTCGAAAATTGGAGTGTCTATCGGAACAAAATGGGTTGAAGGACAACCCCTCCCCAATTTTAGAAATAGTACCTTTTTTGATAATTACAGTCGCATGGGTTGGATTTACCAACATTTACTAGCCGAAGATCCTTTACAGAATAGTAGTCTTTATTTTTGGAGCTATCCTAATATCCAACTGCATCAATCAACGGAAGAGAGTAGAGCTCTTTTTTTTAATAACGAACTGCCCTCTCTTGCTTACGGATACGGAATTGAGTTAGGGTTGGAATACAACGCACAGCTCAAATTAATTTTGATTGGACAACAGCTCGTCAATGCAACTTCAAAAAGTGACTTTGGAAAATTTATTTTCCGCCTATCTGTGGCCTATCGTTTCAAAAGGTAATTGTCAATCCGCTTAAAAAGTGTATCCCCGCTTGTGGATAATACCCCGCTCCTTCAATAGTTAACGTTTGTCCTGGATTGGAAAAATCATCGTCATAAGTATAAAAATACCCGTTTGATTCGTATTTTAAATTGAAAATGTTGTTTATCATGGTTGTCCACTGAATTTCTTTAACCCACTTATTGGGCTGCCAAATAAACACTGCATTTATATCAGAGACAAAATAAGCTGCCAAAGTGGAGTTTTCCGAGTCAATATTACCCATGTATTGCTTTCCGACATATTTAGATAATACTCCTATTTGAAAACCTGTAGAGGGCGCAAAAACGAGTGCATTACCTGCCACAACATTGGGGGAAAAAGCCAATTGTGTTTTTCCTAAGCTTTGAAGGATACCATCTCTTTTAAAATAAAAATCTAAATTTTGATTACTACTCAACGCCAGGTTTGGCTTCCACAACCACTGCGTTGCTAGCTGAATTGTTGCATCTACCTCAAGCCCAACCCGTCGGCTTTCTCCCACATTTTGTCGAATAGGTGCACCTACTTCATCCAAAGCCCCTGTCAATACCAACTGATCTTGATATTCCATCCAATATAAATTTGCCTGGACTTGTGTTTTTTCGTTCTTCATTCTCCATCCGAATTCAAAGTCATTTAATTTCTCGGGTTTAGGGTTACCGTTTTCATAATCGGTCCGGTTGGGTTCTCGCTGTGCTTTTGCATAGGAAAAATACAGATTTTGCTTTTGAGACAAACGATAGGTAAGTCCCGCTTTAGGATTAAAAAAAGTAAATTGATCCTCCACTTTAAACGCTTGAGGTCCGGAAATGGTTCCGTCTACTGAATAGTCTATTCCACGGACTTGAAGGTCCAAAAAACCAGTCAATTGTGGAGTCAAATTTTGTGTGGCTTTAACAAAAAAACTAGCCTCTGTTTTGATCCCTTGATTTTCATAAAAACGATGATTGGGTTGAGTATTTCCAAGCATTTGTCCCCAAAGTAAATTTCCAAAATGGTCTCCTATGTAGCGACTGTAAAGTCCTCCGAAATTTATTGTTGTTTGAACTGTTTGATAATTCAGTCCTAAGGTCATTACGTAATAATCATTATCCAACCATTTTTGACTTGTATTTTCTGTATTCTCAAGGGTTGTTTCTCCAAGATCAATGGGTTTTAGTTGTAGGTAATTAAAAGATGTATTCCCCCCAAAACCTATGTTTTGATCGTACCAGAGATCATTATATTCCTCGTAAAAACCTCGGCCGTAGGTATAATTCAACCCAAGTGATGCACTCCAAAAAGAATTGATTTTTTCGTCCCAATGCAATTGATAATGATCTTGAGTATAATCGTCTACTTGATTTTCATAAAAACCAGAACGATTTCCATTGTTATCGTAAATTTCTCCAGCTGGGTTGTAGGTGCGGTCAGAGGCTAGAGTTTGAGCGTCCACTCCATACCAAGACTGATACGTAATTTCATGTCCTCCAAAAAAAAGCGCTTTAATTAAAGTGTTCTCATCTTGAAAAGCGGCCTGAAAAAAGTAGGCATCTAAATGAGAAGCTGCCCGGTCAACATAGCCCTCAGAATTAATTTTTGACAATCGCCCAGAAAAAGAAAAATGATCATTTAGCATTCCGGTAGAAAATTGAAATGTGTTTTTAAGTGTATTAAAGCTCCCTATACTACTCGATAATGAAGTAAATGCCTTTGGCTGTACTCCAGCGGTTTCCACGTTTAAACTAGCTCCAAAGGCAGCAGCACCATTGGTTGAAGTTCCGACCCCCCGCTGTAATTGAATTTGCTCAACAGAAGAAGCAAAATCGGGTAGATTAACCCAAAAAGTCCCTTGTGATTCAGCATCATTATAAGGGATTCCGTTTAATGTCACATTCACTCTAGTGGCATCACTTCCGCGCACACGGATTCCTGTGTATCCAATTCCAGCACCTGCGTCACTTGTGGTAACTACCGCTGGCAAATAGTTTAATAAAATAGGGATATCCTGCCCTAAGTTTCTTGAAGCAATCTCTTTTTGAGTAACGTTTGTAAAAGTTACAGGCGTGTTCTCTTTTGCTCGGATTCCTGTCAATTGAACTTCTTCTAACGTAATTGTAGAAAGTGAGTCTTGACGTTTTAAACTGACTTTTGATTGTTCTTGGGCGTGGAGTCCAATTGAACTCGCCAAAAGTAAAAAACTTAATTGCAATGTTTTCATTCGAATAGAATTTATTCAAATAAAAGGAGTAATTATTCTTGGTTAAAAAAGTTAAACTAAAATTTATATTCCCTTGGCAGCATTACCTGCCCAGGTTCAATGGGTATGATCTCAGCCTTGCGGCACCCCTTTGAGATTGGGTACAAATTTATGTAAAAAAATTTATATTAAATTAAGTCCGCAACTGTTTTTACTGGATGAAAAGTTTCTGAGGGGAGCTCAATAAACAAGGAGTTCCACTGCGCCATTCCCCCATTCCAGAGTCCTGGCCATTCAAGAATTTTGATTTTATGATTCTCTAATGTTTTATCACTGACCATAAAGCGTTGTTCATCCCTAAAATCAAATAATGAAAATTTTTCTCCCTTGAAATTGGTAATACCACAAACTAGCATCACGGGATTAAAATGTGTGCTTCCTTCAATTGCCTCCCTATGTTCGGTCTTTGTGGCGTCTAACTCTACCCCTTCTATGATTTGTAAGGTTTTACCTCGGGCTTCCCTTTTCCAAAATGGACCTCCTCCTTTGGCCCCCTTGTTGGGTATCATTCCACAAATTCTTATCGGTCGATTGAGATAGTCAAAAACAGCTTGGTGATCAAGCTTACTTTCTGCATTGAGGGTATATTGTGAATCAAAATATTCTCGAATAAAACCTACGATAGGATCCAATACTGATTGCTCTTTTTGGGCTTCCAAATGATGAAGATGCTTGAATAGACTTTCTTGTATCTGAAGTAGTTTCCCTGCCAAAATTTGTTGCCAACGCTTACTTGAATCGTTCTGCTCTCCAATCAAAGTGTTGTCAATATTTTTAATCCAAACACAATCTGCATCTAAAAGGTTTAAATTTTCTAAAAGAGCCCCGTGACCTCCTTTTCTAAAATCAATTACGCCCTCTTTATTTCTGCCCCAATGGTTATTCTCATCGATAAAGGGTGTATCTGTTAATCGGTTTTGAAATGAATACTCTACTTTCAAAAATTCATTTATTTCTGCGGATTGTGACGCTCTAAACTGTGCTTCCACTTCTTTAAACAAGGCTCTGTGTTCTTTTGAAATGGTAAAATGTAAATGAACCACTCCTTTTTTATCCATCACTTCGATAGCTTCCTGTAGTTGAGCATAAAAAGGGGTTAATTCTTGCCCAACTTCATCGACAAAAAATGGGATTAATGCTTTGGGTATCTGAGGATATTGAAGACGCTCATCGTATAAAAGAACCTCAACAAAAGTATCAAAAAAACCCTCAGGTGTGGTTGCTTCTGGAAATTCCTCCATTGAAATTTGAGCTTGAACAGAACTAAAAAAAGGTAATTTTTTTAAATTTTGATAAAGGGGTTTCAATGCCTTCCCTTGTTCAGAATCCAAATAAGAATCAAGCCTAAAGTTTGGATTCTTTCTTGCATTTTTATATTCAAAAAAAGGACTAAACATTCGACTTGCTGCTCCTGATGCAGGGATAAACTTTATCCAGTGAAGGGTTCCATCTTGCTTATTGAAAAACGCAAGTGCCTGTTTTTCTTCATCCAAACTCAGTTTAGTAATCCCTTGATTATCTAGGGTTGCTGGAGAAATTCCGGAGAGTAAAGGAGTGCCTCGCTGTAAATAATCCCATTGGCGTTGAACTAATTCAACCGAACGGCCTTCAATTTGTAATTTTTTTTGATCTTCTGTTGTAATCATTTTATGGTTTGGGTATTAAATTGTTCAAGTGTCTTGATGGCTAGCTTCATTCTGTTCTCATGTGATCCTTTTAGGTGTGTATAGGGTACTTGCTTCTCAATTAAAAGGTTTTCAAAATGGGAAAACATTAAGGTTCTCGCCTCAGGTCGATCTCGGAGATCATCGGCTTCCCATGGAACGTCTATATGGGTTAAAAAATAATAATCGTACTTAAATTCACTAGCCCATGTCATTAATTGGGGATTACAATATCCTTCAAAATGTGTTTCTGACCAAGCGCGAGTCACTAAAACGTTGGTGTCACAAAAAAGAAAACGCTCCGCATGAGCCAAGGCTTTATTTTCAAGAGTAAGTTGTCCTTCTGCAATCATTAATAAATCATCTAGTGTGCACACTTCTTGACTCTTATCCCATTTTTCTTGCAAATAGGTTCTAGCAAATTCCGGTACCCAATGGCTATTAAAGTGATTTGCCAATGCTTTCGCCATTGTGGTTTTGCCTGTAGACTCTGGACCAAAGAGTACAATTCTTAAGCAATTGCTTTGCTGCTGTTTAAGATTTTTTTCCATTGGATATAACCAAAAATTGCAATAATTGTAAAGATAAGATACTGTAAGCTTGTAAGCCCTAATTCCTTATACAAATAAAGGGGAATAGAAATGATATCCCCAACGATCCAAAAAATCCAATGTTCAATTTTCTTTCTTGCCATTAACCACATTCCAACAAAAAATAATGCCGTGGTAAAAGTATCCAGCGGTGCAGTCCAATCATTCCAACGATCAAATAAAAGATAAATCCCTCCAACCAATATAAGGAGTACCAAAAATAGTATAAACCCCCAGCGCTTTTCCTTACTTTTCATTCTTGCAATGGGATGTGCAATCACTCCTTTTTCCCTGCGAGTCCAAAAATACCATCCATAAATACTCATGATAAAGTAATAGGCATTGATCATAAAATCTCCTATCAATCCTGCTTCCAGTAATAAGTAGACAAAAATTCCCGTAGAAATCATACCACTTGGGTAAACCAGAATATTGTCCTGTTTTACAAACCAAACACTTACTAAACCCAAAATTACTGCAACACTCTCTAAAGTGATATGCAAAAGAGAATAGTTTTCATAAGGGGTTATTAAAAACTCAAAAATCGGGTTCATACTGACTTCGGTCTCCTTTAACTAATTTCAATTGTAAAATAACCGCCTCTTCATTTTCAAAAACAGTTTTAATTTGCGGTATTAAAAACGCCATAAGTTGGTCATAATCCCCGTATATCTGTGTACTTAATGGATTTTCTAAAACCGTGAATTTAGAATTGCGGATGGATTTAATAAAGGTTTTGATCGTTGGAATGTAATCCTGTTTTAAAGGAGTTAAAGTAAGTTCTGCTGAGAGTTTCATTATTTTATTTTTGGCCTTGCTACAGTTAAACAGTAATCGTGAAAATAACGAAAATCAAGTTCGTATTCCCACGTTTTTTCATTGTGAAAGATTCGTCCTTTTCCCTCTTTTGAAGTGGCTTCAAAAGGCTCAATTAGTAACTGCTTGTTAAAGTGAATGCCCGATATTCTATGGGCTTTATAGAGTGCTTCTTTGGCTGTCCAAATTTGAGTGAGGTACTGAATATCAAATTGCTTAGCGCCTTCTACTGTTTCTTTTTCATGTAAAAAGCGAGGGGCAATTTTTTTTATTTTTTCTTGATAATGCTCTAAATCCACTCCCACTGGTGATGAAGATAAGGCTATTGCTGCAACATTTTTAGTATGCGTAATCGAAAGGTGTCTTCCATCGGTTAAATAAGGGGCGCCTTGCAAATCATATTGATGTATTTGAGGCTCGATTTCAAAAAATTTCAATAGTTGTCGAATTGCTAAATAACCCTTTCGATGAACTTCACTTTTACGCTGAGAAAGTCGAGTAAGTGCTTTGGATGATAAAGCTAAGCCCTTTCTTAACTCTAACTCAGTTTCGGTGATTTCCCAAACTCCAAGATGAAGCAAATTCTCAATATTCTCTCTGTGGCTTATTGGCATTTGATTTTGCTTAGAAAGGTTGTACTTTTGCGTTCTAACATAACAAAGGTACAATTATGGAATCGAATACTATATCCCCCTTGTCTTATAAAGTAAAAGACATTTCACTTGCGGCATGGGGAAGAAAAGAAATTTTATTAGCCGAAAAAGAAATGCCTGGCTTAATGGCTTTACGTGAAGAATATGGCCCTGCTCAACCCCTTAAAGGAGCGCGCATTGCAGGCTGTCTCCACATGACCATTCAGACAGCAGTTCTAATTGAAACCCTTGTTGCTTTGGGAGCAGATGTTACTTGGAGTTCTTGTAATATTTTTTCAACTCAAGATCATGCTGCTGCTGCCATTGCCGCTGCTGGAATTCCCGTTTATGCCTGGAAAGGAATGAACGAAGAAGAATTTGATTGGTGTATCGAACAGACCTTATATTTTGGAGATGATAAAGCGCCTCTTAATATGATATTAGATGATGGGGGAGATTTAACCAATATGGTATTAGATCGTTTTCCAGAAATGGTAGCCGGCATCAAAGGACTTTCTGAAGAAACAACTACGGGAGTACACCGCTTATATGAACGTGTAAAAAATGGAACCCTTCCTATGCCCGCAATCAATGTCAATGATTCCGTAACCAAATCTAAATTTGACAATAAATACGGATGTAAAGAGAGTGCAGTCGATGCAATTCGTCGTGCAACAGATGTCATGCTTGCTGGAAAACGTGTGGTGGTTTGTGGCTATGGGGACGTAGGAAAAGGAACTGCTGCTTCTTTTAAAGGCGCTGGAGCCATTGTTACCTTAACCGAAATTGATCCCATCTGTGCCCTTCAAGCGGCCATGGATGGATTTGAAGTTAAAAAGTTAGCTAATGTGATTGGAAATGCCGATATCATTTGTACTGCTACTGGAAATAAAGATATTCTTAAAAAAGAATCTTTCCTTGCACTGAAAGACAAGGCTATTGTATGTAATATTGGACATTTTGATAACGAAATCGATATGGCGTGGTTAAATGACAACTATGGTGCTTCCAAATCCGAAATCAAACCACAAGTAGATTTATACACCCTTGAGGATAATAAACAAATCATTGTTTTGGCAGAAGGACGCTTGGTAAATTTAGGTTGTGCTACCGGTCATCCTAGTTTTGTAATGAGTAACTCTTTCACCAACCAAACACTCGCTCAACTGGAACTATGGTTACACGCTGACAAATATGAAAATGATGTTTATATGTTACCTAAACACTTGGATGAGAAAGTAGCTGCACTTCACCTTAGTCATTTAGGGGTAGAGTTGGAATCACTTTCTGAAGAACAAGCTGACTATATAGGCGTAACTGTAAAAGGTCCTTATAAGCCAGAATATTACAGATATTAAACTCAACTTTGAATTGATTCAAGCCGGAACTTTTCCGGCTTTTTTTTTGATGTCATTTTTAGTGTAAAAGCGAGGCTGTTTTATACTAAAAACAATATTGCTAAAGAATAACCAAAAAAAAACCTGTAGTTAAAACTACAGGTTTTATTATGTGCATTAAATCTTGTAGAAACTATGCCTCAAAAGGCTCAATAGAAACATAAGATTTGTTGTCTCTTTTCTTGGTGAACTTTACCAATCCATCCACTTGAGCGTGAAGGGTATGGTCTTTTCCAAGATAGACATTTTCGCCTGGATTATGAGCAGTACCACGCTGACGGATAATAATGTTCCCTGCACGTGCTGCTTGACCTCCAAAAATTTTAACTCCTAAACGTTTCGAGTGTGACTCTCTACCGTTTTTTGAACTACCTACTCCTTTTTTATGTGCCATGATAATGGTTTTTGGATTTATTACTTAGATAATGCCGCAATTAAGTCTGCTTTTTTCATTGCAGAAATACCTTCAATACCTTTTTTCTTCGCCTCAGCTTTTAGCTCAGCTACAGTCAATTTACTGTAGTCCACTGCTGCTGCCTTGGGAGCTGCTTTCTTTGCAGCGGGTTTAGCGGCTGTTTTTGCTTTTGCCTCAGCAGGTTTTGCTTTGGCTGCGGCAGGTTTGGCTGCTGTTTCTTTTTTTGCTTTAGCTCCAGAAGCTTGGATATTTTCAATCACTAATTCTGTTAAAGCTTGGCGGTGTCCGTTTTTCACACGGTATCCTTTACGTCGTTTTTTCTTAAAAACGATCACTTTGTCACCTTTAAGGTGACCGATCACTTTGGCTTCAACAGAAGCTCCAGTGATAGCCGGGGCGCCAAGAGTCACTTTTTTTCCATCATCTAGTAAATAGACTTTGTCGAAAGAAACTTTCGCTCCTTCTTTGTCTGCTAGACGGTGTACAAAAAGCTTTTGGTCTTTTGCAACTTTAAATTGCTGCCCTGCTATTTCTACAATTGCGTACATTTTAGTTTATTTTAATGGACGGCAAATATAGGATTATTTTTAATAATAAACAATGTCTTTTTGTCCCTTAATGTTTATCTACCGAGTACTTTCCGGCTCCTGCGAAATAAATCAAAATAAAGGCAATGAGGTAAAGAAAGGCTTTTTCCTTTTTAGCAAAAGCATCTCCGTCATGTGCAATAATAAAAGCAACTAACATATTGATTGAAGCAAGAAGAGCAAACCATCGGGTTTTCCAACCTACAATCAAAAGTAAAGGTGCAATAAATTCAGCAAGAGTACACAGGATTAATGAAGCTGTTGGACCAATTCCAATAGGGTCTCCAAAGCTAAAATCTCCTGCTAAAACCTTTAATAATTTTCCATAACCATGAGTTAGCATCGCACCACTAACGCCCACCCGAAAAAGTAATAATCCAAAATTGATAGCATTTGTTTTCATGATTTGAGGGTTTTAATTAATCTTAAAGATAATCAATATTTATAAAAATGACTTC
>JAQWJV010000034.1 GCA_029248185.1 Flavobacteriaceae bacterium
TTTTTTCTTAATCCTTTGATAGTGGGGTTTTCTCCTCTTTCCAAAGAGTGTAAAGATCATCTAAATCATAAGATAATGCCGTTGGATCAAGTTCAATTAATCCATCTCCGTAGGCACGCTGTAAGATGTCTTCGATTAAAAAGTCTTCATAATTAGCTTCAGGATCATAGGTATCCTTTAAGGAGAGTTTAAAGAAAGACGCTGTTGTCTGATATATCATTGCCTTCCAGCCGTTCCTCAATTGTTTAATAAGTTCGTGGGTAGTTGTACCGGTTTGCCTGTGCACTAATTTTATTAGAATACGCCCCTGAGAACGTGAAAGTTTTTTTAGTTCTTCTTCAAATTCATCATAAATAAATTTTTCGATGCGTTTAATGTATTTTTTCTTTTGGCGTTTTTTCTTAATCTGACCCAATCGAGTAGTCAAGGTATCTAAGCGATCAGCAGCCAATTTAGCATAAGGATATACGCGTAAAGTTCTGTTCCTTAATATTACATACTCACGTAACTCTTTCATACTTTTAAAACGCAGAGGCTGAAATAAAACAACCTCCTGTAAACGGATACCAGAATTGGGAATGGAATCAGTTTCAAATTTATAAAGCAACTGTTCAGAGGAATCCAAGCTGTCTTGCTCTTGTGCCAACACAAAAATTGACAAGAATAAAAAAACAAAGATAAAAAAAGGGCGAATCATAGGCGCTTTAAATGAATAACAAAGGAGCGTCACTCCACTTGATTTGAACAAAAGTTTACATACATAAATCAGCCCATAAAAATACAAATTATTTAGGTCTAGGACTTTTCTTTAGGATTATTCTTACTTTTGGGCTACTTAAAATTTTTAATAAACAACTATGAGTATTCTAGACAAAAAAGCACTTACATTTTTAGAAAACTATTTAAATAATGCAGCTCCTACCGGCCATGAAAGTAGAGGGCAAAAAATATGGATGGAATATCTCAAGCCTTATGTGGATGAATTCATTACGGATGTCTATGGCACAGCTGTAGCAGTTATCAATCCCGAGGCGAAATATAAAGTTGTTATAGAAGGACACTCTGATGAAATATCATGGTATGTAAATTACATCACCGACAATGGATTAATTTATGTCATTAGAAATGGGGGTAGTGATCACCAAATTGCACCATCTAAATGGGTTAACATTCATACCAAGAAAGGAATTGTTGAGGGTGTTTTTGGATGGCCAGCGATCCATACTCGTAAAAATGGTAAAGAAGAAGTACCTAAACTTGATAATATATTCATTGACATCGGTGCAAAAGACAAAAAAGAAGTTGAAAAAATGGGAGTACATGTAGGTTGTGTCATTACCTATCCCGATACTTTTAAGGTATTGAATAAAGACAAGTTTCTTTGTCGTGCAATAGACAATAGAGCGGGAGGATTTATGATTGCTCAAGTGGCTCGTTTATTAAAAGAGAATAAAGTAAAACTTCCCTTTGGCTTATACATTACCAATTCGGTACAAGAAGAAGTAGGTTTGCGGGGTGCAGAAATGATTACCCAGACAATCAAACCCAATGTCGCCATCGTCACTGACGTTTGTCATGACACCTCTACCCCAATGATTAACCAAAAGGTAGAAGGTCAAACGGAAATTGGAAAAGGACCCGTCATTTCTTATGCTCCTGCTATACAAAATCTGTTGAGAGAACGTATTATTGAAACAGCAGAAGCGAAAAAGATTCCGTTCCAGCGAAATGCTTCCTCCCGCGTCACAGGCACAGATACTGACGCCTTTGCGTATAGTAATGGTGGAGTTGCTTCGGCCTTAATATCACTGCCTTTACGCTATATGCATACTACGGTAGAAATGGTTCATCGAGATGATGTAGAAAACGTAATCAAATTAATTTACGAAACCGTTCAAATTATTAAAGAGGGGGAGACTTTTAGTTATTTTGATTAAATAAATTTACCAAGGGAGTTCTGAGCCTGTTTCAGAATCCCAAAAAATACCACTTTCAAAATCACTTTCCATAAAGCTCAAGATATTCTCTGCTGATTGCTCTGGAGTCAACCTCCCGTGCAGTAGAGCCGTTTCTGAGATTTCAGTTTTTACATAGCCCGGATGCACTGCCGCTATTTTTATGGAAGGCAAGCGATTGGCTAAAATTTTGGTGTACATATTGATAGCACTCTTAGATACTCTATATCCCACAGAATCAAAGGCAATACATTTTTCTATGGAGCCCATTTTTGAAGAAATCATCAAAACACTTCCGCTATCAGAAATCCTCTCCAAAAGCGGTTCGGTAAATAAAACTACCCCTTTTACATTGAGTTCGAAAGTTGAATTAAAAGAAACCGCGTCAGGAATCAATTGATCTAAATCTGGACCCATTCCTGCATTATTGATAATACTGTCTATCTGGTCAAATCGATCAAATATTTCCTTATGTGATTCTTCTATGCTTTCAATGCGCGTATTGTCTAAAGCAAGAGGGTGAAAATTTTCATGCTGAATGGAATCAATGACTCCGCTCCTACTGGTGCCAATGACAGTATACCCCCTAGCTAGTAATGTTTTAGCTAAAGCCAAACCAATACCTCTACTGGCTCCCGTAAGTAAAACTGTTTGATTCAATTTTTAAAGTTATTAGGTCTCTAAAGTACAATTATTGATTCAGTACCACAAAAAACTTAACCTAAACGAGTTGCTGCTATAGTTTATGAGGTAGGACTCCAAAATTAAAGTACTTCACAGAAGAAATTTCAAATGGTCCTCAAGATCGACTTATTAATTCTTTTAACCACTCCTGGACCTTCATAAACAAAGCCGGTATAAAGCTGAACAAGTGAAGCTCCTGCTTCCAGTTTTTCCAGTGCATCTTCTGGGGCATGAATACCTCCCACTCCAATGATAGGGAAAGCTTTATTGCTTTTTTCGTGAAGAAAACGGATCACCGCTGTACTTCGATCGGTGACTGGTTTTCCGCTTAAACCGCCCATTTCTTTTTTATTTGCTGAATGAAGTCCCTCTCTTGAAAGTGTTGTATTGGTTGCAATAACCCCATCAATTTTAACCGTAGTAATAATTGCTATAATATCCAGCAATTGCTCCTCTGTCAAATCGGGAGCTATTTTGAGTAAAATAGGTTTGGGATTTGGTTTTGATATGTTTAAATCTTTAAGCGTTTGCAACAAGTGAGTTAAGGGTTTTTTGTCTTGAAGTGCTCTTAAATTTGGTGTATTGGGTGAACTCACATTCACCACAAAATAATCTACATGGGGAAATAAGGCTTCAAAGCAATAAACATAATCAGCAACCGCCTCTTCATTGGGGGTGATTTTATTTTTTCCAATATTTCCTCCTATAAGTACATCTTTATTCCTTTTCAACCGTTCAACGGCAGCTTCAACGCCTTGGTTATTAAATCCCATGCGATTAATTAATCCGTGGTCTTCGGGCAAACGAAACAAACGTTTCTTGGGATTCCCTGGCTGGGACTTGGGCGTAAGGGTACCGATTTCAATAAATCCAAATCCAAAATTAGAAAGCTCTTTATACAATTTGGCGTCTTTATCAAAACCTGCGGCTAAACCTACAGGATTCGGGAAAGTTAAGCCAAAAAGTTTTCGTTCTAAACGTTTATCATTGACTTGATAAACCCCTCGAATGAGACTACCCATGCCTGGAATTCTATGGATGGCTTTAAGCGTCGAAAAGACCGTATGATGAACCCATTCAGGGTCAAAAAGAAAGAGTAGTGGTTTTATAAAGACTTTATACATCCTAATTAAAAAAAAACATCCCGCAAAAGCGGGATGAAAAAGGCTTATTTTTTTGCAGGTGGCGCATTTAATTTTGAACTCATCTCCAAGGATATGGCTGAGCGTTCAATTTTCAGCTTTCCTGCTAGTGTTTCTATGACACAAGTATTATCCTTATCATTAAGCTCCATGATTTTGGCATGTATTCCACTTTTGGTAATGATACGATCACCCTTACTCATGGAGTTCATAAAGTTCTTTTCTTTTTTTTGTCTTCTTTGTTGGGGTAGTATGATAAAAAAGAAAAATACAACCAACATTAAGAGTAAAAAGGGAAGTTGTCCTGATAAGCCTTCTGGCATAATACGTGTTTTTTGGATTAATTTTTATTGACGTGCTTTGGCTTGTGCCTCACGTTGTTTTTGCTTAATTGGATCTGGTGTTACTTGAGATTTAATTCGTAACATTTCTCTACCAGAGGCAGTATTTGCAGAAAGTGTAACCGATTTTTGTTGATTTCCTGGCTTGTTACTTGAGTCAAAACTAACTGTAATCTCTCCTGATTCTCCAGGTGCAATGGCAGTGTTTTTTGGATACTGAGGTACAGTACATCCACAACTTCCTCTGGCATCAACAATAATTAAATCTTCGTTTCCTGTATTGGTAAAATTAAAGATCGTTGTAACTTTTTCACCTTCTTTTATCGTTCCAAAATCATGAACCATTTTTTCAAAAGTCATCACAGGACCTCCTGCTGAAGTTTTCGCGCTAGAAACAGGTGTTGCAGCAGTTGTTGAAGAATTCGTTACTTTTTTGGCTGCACTGTCTTGGCAAGAAACCAAAGTAGCAGCAACAATAGCTAAACAGATGATGAATATTTTTTTCATTTTATATTTTTTTTAGTTGAAAACAAAAGTAAGAAAAAAACTGATTAAAGCAATCCCCTCCCTGTTTTGTTCAAACGGTTTTCTTTGTCAAAATCTTTAACTAATTTATCTAAAACTCCATTGACAAAGTTGTTACTTTTTGGGGTAGAATAATCTTTCGCAATTTCTAGATATTCATTTAAAGTTACCTTGGAGGGTATCATCGGAAAATAAAGCAATTCAGCAATGGCAACTTTTAAAATTACACTATCAAGTTGTGCAATCCTTTCTGCATCCCAATTGGGGGTTTTTCCTAATAATTCTTCTTGAAGCTTTTCATCGTTAGCGATAACTTTTTCTAATAATTGGATTCCAAAATCAGTGTCTTCTTGATTTTCGCTGGGTCTAGGAAAGGTTAAACTTTGGGGAGAATCTACATCAATATGTTTTAACATCTTAAGTAGGAAGGTATTTACCATGGGAAGATCATCTGCCCAAGTCAAGCAATTGTCTTCTATATAGTCATAAAGGTAATTTGAAGTCGCTACATGATTTTTAAACAGCTTAGCTGTACATTTCAAATCATCTTCAATGGTTGGCTTTTCTAATGCAAGATAGGATTGAAATACTTGAGAACTTGAAAGGGTAACAAATAAATCCTTCAAAAATTTAAATTCTAAATCCCACTTAGCAAGTTTTTTGTTGTTTAATTGTTTGCCCAGAACTTCATGCTCTTTTAAAAAAACCAATACGCGGTTTTGAGTGAATTTTTGAAGCGTTAAAAACTGGGCTTCGTTCTGAATTTTATTTTTTTGAATAATCACTAACTGTTCCTCTGCATATGCGTGAAGTGACTTTAAAAGTCCTAACAGTAAAAGGTATAAATTAAAGGTTTGCTCTACACTCTCCTTAAAAAAAAGAACTTCTTGATCCAACTTGTTTTGTTGTCCAAGTTGGAAGGAATAAACTGACTGCATTACTTTAATGCGGATATGTCGTCGTGTAAGCATGTTTTAGAACTTTGTTGGGTGCAAAATTAATTTATTAATCTGAAAAACAACAACATTCACTGACTAAAAGTTTCGAGCTCCTTTATTATTTTAAGCACATGCATTTGTTTACCTTTGGCTGCATTAATATGAAAGAACTTCAATACATAAATAAGTATTTTTTAAAGTACCGCACAAAACTTTTACTGGGTTTACTCATTACAATAATTGCACGTATTTTCTCGCTCTTTGCCCCCCGTCTCATTGGAAATTCTCTCACAGCTGTTGAGAAATTTCTGCAAAATCCTGATGGCGATTTAGGTGAAATTCAAACTGTTTTATGGATCAATATAGCAATCATCATAGGAACAACACTAGTTTCTGGATTTCTTACTTTTTGGATGCGTCAGACTATAATAAATGTATCTCGTTATATTGAATTTGACTTAAAAAATGAGATTTTTTGGCATTATCAAAAACTTACCCAACGATTTTATAAAAACAACCGAACGGGAGATTTAATGAATCGCATTAGTGAAGATGTAGGAAAAGTCAGAATGTATGTGGGACCTGCATTTATGTATAGCGTAAATACAGTTTCCCTATTTGTGATTGTTATTTCATACATGATCAGTATTGCTCCTGAATTAACTTTATACACCATTTTACCCCTGCCCATTTTATCATTTACCATTTATAAATTAAGCAGAATAATTAATTTTAAAAGTACGTTGGTTCAGGAGATGCTATCTAAAATGTCTTCTTTTGCACAGGAGGGTTTTAGTGGAATTGCAGTAATTAAATCATACAACCTTCAATCTAAGATGAATGCCAATTTTGATTCATTGGCTTCTGAAAGTTATCAGAAAAACATGGGCTTAATTAAAGTTCAAGCTTGGTTTTTCCCTTTAATGATTTTACTCATTGGGTGTAGTAACCTTATCGTAATTTATGTAGGAGGAAATCAATATATCAATGGCGAAATTGAAATTGGTGTATTGGCAGAATTCATTATTTATGTAAACATGCTGACATGGCCCGTTGCTGTGGTAGGCTGGATCACCTCTATTGTTCAACAAGCAGAAGCTTCCCAAAAAAGAATTAATGCCTTTTTGAAAGAACAACCTGAAATTGAAGACGGACCGGGAGTTCATGAAAAAATAGAGGGGAATCTTAGTTTTAAAAATGTCGCTTTACATTATCCCGAAACAAAAATACAAGCATTAACCAATATCAATCTTGAGATTCCCAAAGGCATAACCCTAGGTGTTATTGGAAATATCGGATCTGGAAAGTCAACATTTTTAGATTTGATTTCGCGACTGTATGATCCTAGCCAAGGTGAAATTGAGCTTGATGGTAGGAATTTAAAAGAATATCAATTAGAAGAGTTGCGATCCTCCATTGGCTATGTCCCACAAAACGCCTTTTTGTTTTCAAAAAGTATCGAGGACAATATCCGTTTTGGATCCATTGATGCAAAAGAAAAAGATATTGAAGAGGCAACAAAAAGAGCTGCAGTTCACCAAAATATTACAGCCTTTAAGGAAGGGTACAAAACACTTCTGGGAGAGCGAGGAGTAACCTTGTCTGGAGGACAAATTCAACGTGTTTCAATTGCACGTGTTTTCATTAAAGATCCTAAAATTCTATTACTGGATGACTGCCTCTCTGCCGTCGACACAGATACCGAGGAAGAAATTCTTAAACACCTTAAATCTGTATCACAGGACAAAACAACCATCATTGTAAGTCATCGTATTTCTTCCATAAAACATGCCGATCAAATTATTGTTTTTGAAAATGGTGAAATTGTTCAACAAGGCAAACACGTTGATTTAATTGGGACTGAAGGCTATTATAAAGAATTATCACAAAAACAACAGTCTGATAATTCTAAATAATAGGTTTTCAATTATTTTTTTAATAAAATTGTTTTGAAATCAATATTTTTTAATAGAAGATGTCTTATTCAGATAGTGAAAATTCAGAAGAAATATTCTCCAAAGTTTTAAGAGCGGGACGGAGAACATACTTTTTCGATGTAAGAGAAACAAAAGCAAGTGATTACTACCTCACCATAACAGAGAGTAAAAAATTCACTAATGACGATGGTACTTTTTTCTTTAAAAAGCATAAAATCTATGTTTACAAAGAAGACTTTAATAATTTCACTTCATTACTCGATGAAGCCATTAAATACATTTTTGAACAGAGAGGCCAGGAGGTAATCAGCGAACGTCATCAAAAGGATTATTCCCCCAATAAAATAAATTCAGATCAAGTGTAATATTTATTTGCATCTCTGTTTTTAAAAACAATCTCATTTTATTTCTTCATGTAAGTAATTATTATAAACTTTAGGGATTATAATTTTTACCTATGAAAAAATCATTCACGCTCATATGCCTTTTACTAAGTAGTTTTGTATTTAGTCAAGTAACTCTAGATTATTATCTAGATGCCGATCATCCCTACAATGCCGATATCCCAACTCCAAAAGAACTTTTAGGTTATGAGGTAGGCACATGGCATGTCTCACATGACAAATTGGTCAATTATATGTATCGCCTTGCCCAAGCCTCTGACCGAATTAGCATTGAGAGCAGAGGAACAACCTATGAAGGCAGACCCCTTCTACTTCTGACGATTACAAGTCCTGAAAATCATTCGAAACTGGAGACTATCCAAAAAACGCATCTTCAGCTTACAAAACCGGGAGGACAATCCATTGATATTTCACAACAACCGCTCATTGTTTATCAAGGTTTTTCAATTCATGGTAATGAACCCAGTGGTGCCAACGCAGGTCTTTTAGCTGCCTACCATCTGGCAGCAAGTCAGGCTCCTGAAACCAATCAATTACTGAATGATGTTGTCATTTTGTTTGACCCTAGCTTCAATCCCGATGGTCTTCAACGTTTTGCATATTGGGCCAATACCAATAAAAATCAAAATCTTACCGCTGATCCTAATGATAGAGAGTATAGAGAAGTTTGGCCCGGTGGAAGAACCAATCACTATTGGTTTGACCTCAACCGAGATTGGCTACCCGGGCAGCTACCTGAATCACAAGCGCGTTTAAAATCTTACACGAAATGGCTCCCTAATATTTTAACTGATCACCATGAAATGGGAACAAATTCTAGTTTCTTTTTTCAACCTGGGATTCCTTCAAGGGTGAATCCCTTGACTCCAAAAATGAACCAACAACTCACCAAAAAAATTGGAGAATTTCATGTTGAAGCTTTCAATAAGCTTGGGTCTTTGTATTACTCTGAAGAAGATTATGATGACTTTTTTTATGGAAAAGGTTCAACCTATCCAGATGTTAATGGAGGAATTGGTATTTTATTTGAACAAGCAAGTTCAAGAGGTCATATACAAGAAAGTGACAATGGTTTGCTCTGCTTCCCATTTACCATTCGCAACCAATTGACTGCTGCATTTTCAACCCTAAAAGCCGCTGGGGCAATGCGTGTTGAATTATTAAATTACTTCCGTGATTTTTATAAAAACACTCTGAATGATGCCTCGAAAAGCAAACAAAAAGCCATATTTTTTGGGAATCCAAAAGATCCTTCAACTACCTACCATCTGGCTAAAACACTTAAAAGGCATCATATTAAATTTCATCAATTGAAGAATGAAGTTGTGAGAAACGGAAAAAAATACAGTCCAGAAACAAGCTATATCATCCCTCTAGAACAAACAAAGCATCAATTAATTCGGGCTATGTTTACCACTCAAAGTAGTTTTAGAGATAGTTTATTCTATGATATTTCTGCGTGGACTTTTCCTTATGCCTTTAACTTAAATCATGCATATGAAAACAATACATCCAACCTAGGTGCTCTTGTCAATGACTTAAAAGCACCTGAAGGAAAAGTAACAAGCAAAGGGGCTTATGCTTATGTATTTGAAGCACATAATTATTATGTTCCAAAGCTTTTGAATACTTTACAAAAGCAAGATGTTAGAGTAAAAATTGGACTTAGTCCTTTTACTTTAAATGGGAAAAAGTATGACTACGGAACTTATATGATTCCAGCTAAAAATCAATCCATGAGCGAAAATGAGTTATATGAAATCCTCAAAAAAGCAGCACAAGAGACCCATGTCACTATTAATGGAGTTAATACGGGGCATACTCAAGGGATTGATTTAGGGTCAAGAGACTTTTCAACCGTAAAAGAACCTAAAATCGCTCTCTTGGTGGGTGATGGTGTACGAAGTTATGATGCAGGGGAAATATGGCATTTACTGGACACAAGACATGAAATTGCGATTACTAAAATTGATATTCGTAATTTGAAGCAAAATGACTTAAGCCGATATACTCATTTTATCCTGCCTAATTTTTATGGTTCTGGAATTGATATGCACACCGATAAAATTAAAGAATTTGTTCGTGAGGGGGGTACCCTGATTGGATACCGGTCTGCTACAAAATGGTTAAATAAAAATGAGTTTATAAAGCTTGATTTTGTTGATCAAAATCCAGTAGCAAAAGGAATTAGCTTTGAGAAAAAAGACAGCTTTAAAGGTGCTCAACAAACAGGGGGAGCTATTTTTAATGCTAGGATTGACAGAAGTCATCCGATCAATTTCGGTTATCAAAACTCTACGCTGCCTATGTTTAGAAATTCAAACATCTATATCAAGGCAGACGAACAGAGTTACAATAATCCTATTCAATATACCTCTGATCCTTTGTTAAGCGGGTATATTTCAGAAGAAAATTTAGCTATCCTCAAACATACGGTTCCTTTTAAAGTAAGCAGTCTTGGAAAAGGTAAAGTAATTGCGTTGACAGACAATACAAATTTCAGAGCCTTCTGGTATGGTACGAATCGTATTTTAACAAATGCATTATACCTCTCTGATAAAATGTAATTTAAAGAATTTGTTGTCCATTGGGAAGTTGAGATTCTGGGGCTAGAAGAATAACGTCTTCTCCCTCTTTAGCTCCCAAGACAAGACATTGACTTTCAAAATGTGCAATTTTTCGTGTCCCTATATTAACCACGGCGATCACTTGGCGATTAACCAAATTCTCCGTGGTATAACGCTTTGTTATTTGAGCTGATGACTGAAGCGTTCCCAAAGGGCCAAAATCAATAAATAGCTGGTATGCGGCTTGTTTCGCCTCAGGAAATTCTTTAGCCGTAAGGATGGTACCCACGCGTAAATCTAATTTTTCGAATGTAGAATAGTCAATCATGTTTATTATTTGATTGGCATAAAAATACTACTTTTAATTTCAGTTAAATAAAAAGTTTCATGGCACTCACAGAATCCTATATGCTTCCCTTGGGAACACAGGCACCCCATTTCGTTTTACCTGATGTGGTTTCAAATAAAGATAAATCGTTGCAGGAACTTAAAGGAGAAAAAGGGACGCTGGTTATCTTTATGTGCAACCATTGCCCTTATGTGGTTCATCTCATGGAGGCCATTGTAAAAACAGCTGAAAAAATTTCAAATCAAGGCATTGCCACCCTGGCGATCTCTAGTAATAGTATAACTTCTCATCCACAAGATGGCCCCGAAAGAATGAGGCAACTGGCACTAGAAAAAAAATTCTCTTTTCCCTATCTTTTCGATGCAAGTCAAGAAGTTGCACATCAATATCAAGCAGCCTGTACTCCAGATTTTTATCTTTTTGACAACAATCTAGGTTTGGTTTATCGAGGGAGATACGACGCTTCCCGTCCAGGAAATGATATTCCGATTACCGGAGAGGATTTACACCAAGCCTGTGATAAGATGTTAAAGCATCATCCAATGGATGGCATGCAGTATCCAAGTCTAGGTTGCAATATAAAATGGCATCAAGGAAATAGTCCCGAGGAAAGAGCTTAGAAACTGACTAGCTCCACCTCAAATATCAAAGTAGCATCTGGAGGAATAACGCCACCGGCTCCCTGTGCTCCGTACCCAAGGTGGCTAGGGATCACAAAGCGAGCTCCAGCACCCTTTTTTAATAATAAAATTCCTTCATCCCAACCGGGAATGACTTGCCCCACTCCAACTGAAAATTCAATGGGCTGATTTCTTTGATAGGAAGAGTCAAAAACAGTTCCATCAACAAGAGTTCCACGGTAATGAACAGAAACTTTTGCTCCTTTGGGGGGATGTTCACCTGTTCCTTCTTTTGTTATTGTATAATATAAACCACTCTCCGTTTTTTGCATTCCTTCGGTAAGTGATAACATTGCCTTTTCAGCAGCCTCTTTAGCCGCCTTTTTCCTGGTTTCACCACTTGAATTGAACTCTTCAAAAGCCTTTAATGCATCCCAAGCTTGAGCCTCATCTCCATGACGTTCAATCACTAAAGCATTAACTGTATCGCCTTGAGCTATGTCATTAACAACATCTTGTCCTTCTACAACATAACCGAAAACCGTATGCTTTCCATCCAACCAATCGGTAGCACCATGAGTGATGAAAAATTGACTTCCATTGGTTCCAGGTCCAGCATTTGCCATAGAAAGGGTTCCTGCTTTGTTGTGTTTTAAATCGGGGTGAAATTCATCATCAAATTGGTATCCTGGGCTACCAGTTCCCGTTCCTTGAGGACATCCTCCTTGAATCATAAAATCGGCAATAACGCGATGAAATTTTAATCCGTCATAATATGGTTCCCCTTCACCTTTATGATCATTTTTTTGTTTTCCTTCTGCTAAACTGACAAAGTTTCCAACGGTTCCCGGAGTTTTATCATAAGTAAGTTGAAGTACTATATTTCCTTTTGAGGTTTCAAATTTTGCGTAAATGCCTTCCATAATAAATTTATTTGGTGGCAAAGATAAGAAACCCCTTTAATCCGAAAAGTTTAATTGGCAATTTCGCTCATGAATTTCAAACGATACAAACGCAACTCTTCCTCATCATAATCTCCATCAAACTCGGCAAAAGCAGCTTTGATAGAATCTGTTTCTGCCTCGATGAAATAATCGTATAATTCTTCCACTTGATCCTCATCAAAAAGATCTTCAATACAATAATTAATATTGAGGCGTGTTCCTGAAAAAACAATAGTTTCCATCTCAGCAACTAACTTTTCCATATCCATCCCTTTGGATGAGGCAATATCTTCAAGAGGTAATTTTCTATCAATACTTTGAATTAAGTATAACTTGAGAGAGGAATTAATTCCTGTGCTTTTAACAATGAGATCATGAGGCCTAACAATTTGATTTTCTGACACATAAGATTCAATTAACTCTAAAAATTTAGTGCCATATCGCTTTGCCTTCCCTTCCCCCACTCCATTAATATTCACCAATTCTTCTTGATTAATGGGGTATTTAAGACACATATCTTCCAAAGAATATTCTTGAAAAACAGCATAAGGAGGAACTTGATTGGCTTTAGCAATATCTTTCCGCAAACTCACCAAAAGCTTCATTAATGCTGAATCGAGAACACCTTGTGATTTGTTTTGAATAACATTAACACTTGGCAAGCTGTCATATTTATGGTCCTCTGTCATCAGGAATGACTCCGGTTTAGAATGGTAATTTTTTCCTCTGGCTGTGACTCTTAACAATCCATACGTCTCAATTTCCTTGAGTAAATATCCACCCACCAAAGCCTGACGAATTAAAGCCATCCAAAAGAAAGCATCTTTTGAAGCGCCTTTTCCAAATATTTCAGCTTCATGAGTTTTGTGTGATTGAATAAGGGCATTTTTTTCTCCAACCAAGGTTTTGACCACTTCTTTTGATTTGTATTTTTCTTTTGTCAAAAGAATCGTTTCAATCAGGAGACTGAGTTCATTTTTAGCCTCAAACTGTTTTTTAGGAAAACGCATATTATCATCCATATCCCCTCCGTCTCCTGTTTCATTATCAAATTCTTCTCCAAAATAGTGAAGAATATACTTCCGTCGTGAGATAGAACTTTCGGCATAAGCGACCATGTCTGCTAGTAAGGCCATTCCTATTTCTTGTTCTGCCAAGGGCTTCCCAGACATAAACTTCTCTAATTTCTCAATATCCTTGTAAGCATAAAATGCTAAACAATGACCTTCCCCTCCATCTCTTCCTGCACGGCCTGTTTCTTGATAATAACTTTCAATACTTTTAGGAATATCATGATGGATAACAAAACGTACATCCGGTTTATCAATTCCCATTCCAAATGCAATAGTAGCCACAATGACATCACAATCATCCTTGAGAAATTGATCTTGATTATTAACTCTAGATTTTGAGTCCAAGCCCGCATGATAAGGCAAGGAATTAATCCCATTGACCTGAAGCGTCTGTGCCAATTCCTCTACGCGCTTTCTTGAAAGACAATAAATGATCCCCGACTTTCCTGAATTTTGTTTTATAAAACGAATGATGTCGGAGTCTACTTGTGAAGTTTTGGGTCGAACTTCGTAATATAAATTAGGACGATTAAATGAAGCTTTGAATAATCTTGCGCCTGTGATACGCAAGTTTTTCATTATATCTTCTTGCACTTTGGGTGTAGCCGTTGCAGTTAGTGCAATTATGGGTATAGCTTGTTCAAACTGCTCTAGTATGGATCTCAAGTTTCGGTATTCAGGTCTAAAATCATGACCCCATTCTGAAATACAGTGGGCTTCGTCAACTGCTAGAAAGGAAATATTTACCGTTTTAAAAAAATCAATATTTTCTTTTTTAGATAAAGATTCAGGAGCAACATAGAGTAGTTTGGTTACTCCATTACGGATATCAGACTTTACCTGCTCAACAGCTGTTTTATTTAAAGAAGAATTTAGTACATGTGCAATTCCATTTTCAGAAGAAATTCCGCGAATTGCATCTACTTGGTTTTTCATCAAGGCAATCAACGGAGATACCACAATGGCGGTACCTTCTTGCATTAATGCCGGAAGCTGATAGCATAATGACTTCCCTCCTCCAGTTGGCATTATAACAAAACTATTTTCTTGATTAAGCAAATGAGTAATAACACTTTCTTGCAAGCCCTTAAAGTTTGAAAAACCAAAGTGTTTCTTTAATGCTTTTTTCAGATCATCTGAATTCATTAAGATTAGTATGAGAGTTTAATTTTTCATAATTTTTTCACTAACCAATATACCTCTTTTTCAAAAGCTTTACAAATTAGGAGAGAACTAATATCCTAGATGTAGAAAAAAACAGCAAAAAGAGTTTAATCTTATTTGATACCAATTGTTTTTAATATTTTTGCAGAAGAATTTTTATCAAAACAGCAATAATAGTTTATGAGCGAAACTCCCCCAAAAGACGAAATGTCTTTTTTGGATCACCTCGAAGAATTGCGCTGGCATCTAATCCGGTCGGTATTAGCCATTGTCATTATCGGTACGATTGCCTTTCTGTTTAAAGATTTTATTTTTGACGTGCTTTTATTTGGCCCTAAAAACAAAGATTTTATAACGTACCGCTGGTTTTGCTCCATATCTCAAACACT
This sequence comes from Flavobacteriaceae bacterium, assembly GCA_029248185.1. Classification (GTDB taxonomy): domain Bacteria; phylum Bacteroidota; class Bacteroidia; order Flavobacteriales; family Flavobacteriaceae; genus MS024-2A. Next base: position 15,033 of record JAQWJV010000034.1, read on the forward strand.
GGGACAAGGAAGTAGTTTTTGCATTGAAGAATTACCCTTTCGTATTCAAAGTAGAACGGTAGCAGGACAATTCTCGGCTCACTTGTGGACTTCCGTTCTCGCTGGTTTCATCCTTTCCTTTCCTTATATTATACATGAGTTCTGGAAATTCATCAGCCCAGGGCTGTACGAAAAAGAACGTAAAAATGCGCGAGGCTTTATTTTCATTGCTTCCATTTTATTTTTTATCGGTGTTTTATTTGGCTATTATATCGTAACACCCCTTTCGATCAATTTCCTAGGAAACTATTCTGTCAGTAGTGAAATATTTAATGATTTCGATTTAAGTAGTTATATTGGACTGTTACGCGCTTCCGTTTTAGCATCAGGAATCATTTTTGAATTGCCAATCATCATTTACTTTTTGACACGTGTAGGAGTAATAACTCCCGAATTCTTAAAGAAAAATAGAAAAATTTCGCTTGTATTGGTTTTGAGTCTTTCCGCCATTATTACCCCTCCTGATGTTGTAAGCCAAATTATCGTGAGTATTCCCATTTTGATTCTCTACGAAGTAAGTATTATCATTGCAAAGATTGTAACAAAAAATCAAGACAAAGCTTTACAAAATGACTAATCCAATCAGCGAATTCAACGACTATAGAAGCAGGATGAACGAACGTTTATTGGACGGAGGTTCTACTATGTTAAAACGAATCTTCAGTCTGGACAAACAGGCCTATCAAGAAGGTGAGTTGAATGTGGCAACCAAAGAACTTCTTGGCCTTGTGGCCTCTGCGGTACTCAGATGTGACGATTGTATAAAATATCATTTGGAAAACTGCTTTAAGGAAAAGCTGTCTAAAACAGCCGTCATGGAAGCCCTTGAAATTGCTACTTTAGTGGGAGGAACAATTGTTATTCCCCATTTAAGAAGAGCCTATGAGTTTTGGGAAGCTCTTGAATCTAATTCAAAAAGATAAAATGAAGTTAAGTGCAAATAACATCGAAAAAGCATACCGAGGACGCAAGGTTGTCAAAGGTATTTCTCTGGAAGTTTCTCAAGGAGAAATCGTAGGTTTATTAGGACCCAATGGGGCTGGAAAAACAACTTCTTTTTACATGATTGTTGGACTCATCAAACCTAATAACGGTTCCATCTTTCTGAATGAACAAGAAATTACAAAATTCCCAATGTACAAAAGAGCACAGCAAGGAATTGGCTATCTAGCTCAAGAGGCTTCTGTATTTCGAAAACTGAGTGTTGAGGATAACATATTAAGTGTTTTGCAAATGACAACGCTTTCCAAAACTGCTCAAAAAGAAAAAATGGAATCCTTACTGGAGGAGTTTGGGTTAAACCATATCCGAAAAAATAGAGGAGATTTACTATCGGGAGGGGAACGCAGAAGAACGGAGATTGCCCGTGCACTGGCAACCGATCCTAAATTCGTGCTGTTAGATGAACCCTTCGCAGGAGTAGATCCTGTTGCAGTTGAAGACATCCAACGTATTGTAGCTCATCTAAAAAAGAAAAATATTGGTATCTTAATTACCGACCATAATGTGCAAGAAACCTTAGCGATTACGGATAAAACATATCTTATGTTTGAGGGAAGCATTTTAAAAGCAGGAACCCCAGAGGAATTGGCCTCTGATGAAATGGTAAGAAAAGTATATCTCGGTCAAAATTTTGAACTTCGAAAAAAGAAACTATCATTTTAATAATCTCAACACCCAAAATTTAATGCAATTAGACATTAGAAAGCCCTTACCTGAGGAGTTTGAAACGATTTCTCAATTGATAAACCATGCCTTTTCTGTTGAACCCTTACCCCTAACTTTAGACTTCTTTAATGACCCAAAAATAAACTGCTTTGTAGCCGTAGCCAATGATGAAATACAAGGAACGGCAAGTTTACACATCATTCAAAAAAATAATCGGAAAATGGGGCTTATTGAAGATGTAGTAGTCGCTCCCAATTCACAAGGAAAAGGAATCGGGAAAAAATTAATCCTTGAACTCATTCAATGTGCTGAAAAAATCGGGTGTTACAAAACCATTTTGAATAGCACGACGTCCAATCAAGTTTTTTATGAAAAACTAGGGTTTTCAAAAGAACAAATACAAATGACCATTAGATATTAAAATATGTGTGGAATTGTCGCTTATATAGGAAAGAAAAATGCTTTACCCATCCTTCTCGAAGGACTACAACGCCTAGAATACAGAGGCTATGATAGTGCG